>NZ_CP050152.1:0-319753 GCF_011617245.1 Brevibacterium atlanticum
GTCGCCACGAATCCACAAACTGTGGAAAACTATGTGGAAGTCATGCACAGGTGTGGATCACGCCGCGAACGAATCTATTGAAAGCTGAGGAAGAGTGACGGTGTCGAATTCCAAGAATGAGCTCATCAGCCGCTGGCGCACGGTGGTCTCAACCCTGGATCAGGACCCGGAACTCACGGCTCATCAGAAGGGATTCCTCTCCCTGGCCGTGCCCAAGGCGCTCGTCGACAACGCCCTCGTCCTCCTCGCCGTCCGCGACGAACACACCAGACGAACGATCGAGACTCGGCTGCTTGGGCCCCTGACCAGGGAGTTCTCGAAGGTCCTCGGCTTCGATGTGACCTTCGGATTCGTCGTCGACCCCGAACTCGACGTCCCCATCCGCTTCGAAGATCTCATCGGGGAGCCGACGCCGGGACCGCAGGTGCCCATCGATCCCGTCACGTCCACCTCGGCGACGGGGGCTCCGGCAGCGCCACAGGAGCCGCACACGCTCGGCCGGCACGACTCTGACAACGGCCACACCCCCGCCGAGGCGGCCGCATCGGCAGAGTCGACCGACGTCGACCGGACTCCACCCGGATTCGATCGCACTGCTCACGGAAGACAGCCGGAAGCGCCGGCTCCCGCCCAGTCGCCGTCCACGCCCGCCGAATCCCAGATGAGCGAACGCGAGCTCAAGATCGCCGAGGCGACCGCCGCCCCGATGGTTCCGCCCGTCGATGCTCCCGGTGTCGCCCAGCTCAACCCGAAGTACACCTTCGACACCTTCGTCATCGGAGCGTCGAACCGCTTCGCCCACGCCGCCGCCTTCGCCGTCGCCGAGGCCCCGGCCAAGGCCTACAACCCGCTGTTCATCTACGGGGACTCAGGACTGGGAAAGACCCACCTGCTCCACGCGATCGGCTACTACGCCACCCAACTGTTCCCCGAGATCCGCGTGAAATACGTCTCGAGCGAAGAGTTCGTCAACGACTTCATCAATACGATCGGTTCGTCGAAGACCTCGAATGCGCTGCGTCCGGCCTTCCAGCGCCGCTACCGCGAAGTCGACATCCTCATGATCGACGACATCCAGTTCCTGCAGGGCAAGGACGCCACTGTCGAGGAGTTCTTCCACACATTCAACGCCCTGCACAATGAGGCCAAGCAGGTCGTCATCACCTCGGATCAGCCGCCGAAGATGCTCAAAGGATTCGAGGAGCGGCTGCGGTCCCGTTTCGAGTGGGGCCTGCTCACCGATGTGCAGCCGCCGGATATGGAGACCCGTTTCGCGATTCTGCGCCGCAAGGCCGCTGCAGAACAGCTCGACGTCCCCGACGATGTGCTCGAATACATCGCCTCGCGGGTGTCCTCGAACATCCGCGAGCTCGAAGGCGCCCTCATCCGAGTCACCGCGTTCGCGAACCTCAACGATCAGCAGATCGATGTCTCCCTGGCCGAGACGGTGCTCAAGGACTTCATCACCCAGGACGACACCCCTGCCGTCACCGCTGCCGACATCATGGGACAGACCGCTGCGTACTTCAGCCTCACCCTCGACGACCTGTGCGGGACCTCCCGGTCACGGACGCTGACGACGGCCCGCCAGATCGCGATGTATCTGTGCCGTGAGCTCACCGATCTGTCCCTGCCGAAGATCGGCCAGGCCTTCGGCGGGCGCGATCATACGACCGTGATGCACGCGAACAAGAAGATTCGAACTCAGATGGCCGAGCGACGGGCCGTCTACACGCAGGTCACCGAACTCACAAACCGCATTAAACAACAGCATCGCCTATAGATCGCGCCGTACACATCTGTGGATAACCCTGGGGACAATCGCTCACACCTGGGGACGAAACGGTGGACAGAACCGCAGTGCGGGTGGAAAGATGTGAACTACATGCTTGTGCTTACCCAGGCGCCCACCGACCCTCCCGTCGCGGTGCACATGGCATCCACAAGCCTATAGAGTGGTGAATCCCTTGATTACTCAGGGGTAGAGGGAACCTGTCCACAGTCTCCACAGGCGCTGATACTTCTACCAAGTGAATTCAACTCTTCAGAGGGCGACCGCCACCGACTGCGGGCCTCGGCTCGGGAAGATCCCGAAGCTGTGCACCGGGATCCCGGAACAGCTCGGCAGATATTCGAACACAGGATCTCGGGCGATTCTCGAATCCGAGATTCCTCGTAGCGCGACCCTCCTTCGTCGCTGCCGAACCACTGATCGCCGGAGCAGTTCCGACCGACCCTGCTGGGGTGGGCAATCATCCGATAGGCTGTGTAAAGTTTTCCGAGCAGTATCGAGCCAGCGCCTCGCAACCCGGAGTCTTGTGCCAGATGCCTTGAGCAGGTCGGGTAGCCACCCCGAAGGAGTAAAGTGAACGCGGAAGCATCCCCCTTGAAGTTCAAAGTCAATCGCGACGTTCTCGCCGACGCGGTGACCTGGGCGACCAAGACTCTGCCCAACCGTCCTTCCGCCCCGGTGCTCACCGGAATCCTCATCACGGCCGAAGCCGGAGGCACCGTCCGCCTGGCAGTCTTCGACTACGAGGTGTCCTCCCGCGTCGAGATCGCTGCGGATGTCACCTCCGCCGGCACCGTTCTCGTCTCCGGTCGGCTGCTCGCCGACATCTCCAAGGCGCTGCCGAACCAAGACGTCACTCTCGAACAGATCGACGCCAAGGTCGACGTCACCTGCGGTTCCTCGCGGTTCTCGCTCATGACCATGCCTGTGGCCGAATACCCGGCCCTGCCTCAGGTGCCCGAAGACTCCGGCACCGTCTCCGCCGGAGAGTTCCAGAACGCCGTCTCCCAGGTCACGATCGCCACGTCGAAGGACGACACTCTGCCGATCCTCACGAGTGTCCGCGTCGAGATCGAAGGCGAGAAGGTCACGCTGCTCGCGACCGACCGCTACCGACTGGCCGTCCGCGAATTCACCTGGAACCCCGGTCGCCCGGATGTCTCGGCCGTGGCTCTGCTGCGCGGACGCACGCTCTCCGATGTGTCGAAGTCACTCGGCGGAGACGTCACCATCGGTCTGAGCACCGATGCCGGCAAGGACCTCATCTCGTTCACCTCCGCCGGCCGAGTCACCACCTCGCTGCTCGTCGAGGGCGAGTACCCGAAGGTCAGGTCGCTGTTCCCCGACTCGGTGCCCATCCACGCAATCGTCGAGACCGCAGTGCTGCGCGAAGCCGTCCGCCGCGTCTCGCTCGTTGCCGAACGCAACACCCCGCTGCGCTTCGAGGTCACCGACGGGATGCTCACCCTCCACGCGGGAACCGGCGACGACGCCCAGGCCTCCGAAGCCGTCGAAGCGACCCTCCAGGGTGAGGAGATCACCGTCGGCTTCAACCCGCACTACATCGCCGAGGGGCTCGCCGCGGTCGAGAGCCCATACGTGAACTTCTCGTTCACCCAGCCGATGAAACCGGTCATCATCGCTGGGCAGAAGGACCTCGAGGGATCGGCCGACGAATCGTATCGCTACCTGCTCATGCCCACGCGCATCTGAATGTGGATATCCCGGCTCTCTCTGCGTGACTTCCGGTCGTATCCCGAACTCGACCTCGAGTTCTCACCCGGGGTCACCACCTTCGTGGCCGACAACGGGACCGGGAAGACCAATATCGTCGAGGCGATCGGGTACCTCGCCCAGCAGCGTTCACACAGGGTGGCCTTCGATGCCCCACTCGTGCGCGAAGGCACGACGGCGGCCACCGTGTCGGCTCTGGTCAATCGGGATCAGAGGCATGCCGCTGTCGAGGTGACGATCCAGTCCAAGGGTGCGAACCGGGCCCGGGTGAATCGGAGTGCGGTCCGGCTCAAGGACATCCTCGGTCTCGTCTCCTGCGTCGTCTTCGCCCCCGAGGACCTCAGTCTCGTACGTGGTGAACCGGCCGAACGCCGGTCCTGGATCGACACCCTCGTCGTCGCCCGCAATCCGCGCTTCTCCTCGATCATCACCGACTTCGAGCGGGCGCTGAAACAGCGCAACGCCCTGCTCAAACGGCTGCGAGAGGACCGCGATCCGGGACTCGAGGCCACCCTCGACATCTGGAACATGGCCTATGCGGACTCAGCCGCCGAACTCGTCTTCGGCCGCCGTCGGATTCTCGCCGACATCGTCACTCCGCTGCAGGAGAACTTCGCCTTTATCGCCGCAGATGCCCGGCTCGAGCGGCAGGGCGCCCACATCGCCTACGACTCCCGCATCGATTACTCGCAGGCCGAATCCGCAGCAGAGTGCCGGGAGCTGCTGCTTACCGCCCTGGACCGGCGGAGGACAACGGAGATCGAGCGCGGCCTGACTCTGCACGGGCCGGGCCGGGACGATCTGTCGCTGAAGATCGGTTCGCATCCGGCGAAGGGCTATGCCTCCCACGGAGAGACCTGGTCGCTCGCGCTGGCGATGCAGCTGGCCGGCTGGGATCTGCTCTCAGCCGATGCCGGTTCGGATGCCGAACAGCCGATCCTCGTCCTCGACGACGTCTTCGCCGAACTCGACACCGGCAGGCGCAGCCGCCTGGCCTCACGAGTGACGGAGGCCGAACAGGTCTTCATCACCGCCGCCGTCGACGCGGACCTGCCCGCCGGTCTCGAGGGAAAGCGGATCGATCAGTCCACGCTGCTGGCAGGCGCGGGCGCCGGTGCAGATGGCATGGCCGATGCCGGCACAGTAGCTGACGGCGCACGCGAGACAGGGACCGCCACATGAGCGGGATCGACCGCGACTTCTCCACTCCGGTCGCCTCTCTCGAAGCCCTCGACCGGGTGCGACGGATGGAGGCCACGGAGGCGAAATTCGTCCGCAGTCGACGACGCTCACGTCTGCGCGGAGAAGTCGTCTATTCAGGTGCAGGCAAGGACGGCCGCGATCCGAAGTCAGTGTCCTCCGTCCTCGGTTCGCTCATCTCCGATCGCGGATGGTCGTCGTCGATCGACATCGGCAAGGTGCTCGGGCGCTGGCCCGAGCTCGTCGGCGCCCAGGTCGCCCAGCATGCGACCCCTGTCGACTTCTCGCCCCCGCTGCTCGTCATCGCTGCCGACTCGACGACGTGGGCGACCCAGCTGCGGGTTCTCAGACCGACGATTCTGCGTCGGCTCGAAGAGGGGCTCGGCTCCGCCACGATCACGGAGATCGAGATCAAGGGACCCCAGGGTCGCAGCTTCAAACGGGGACGACGGTCGGTCCCCGGCCGCGGACCCAGGGACACATTCGGGTGACGGAGCGGCTGCCTCGGCGAATTTTCGGGGGCAACTCTGCGAAGAACTCAGAGGGCCTTAAACGGCCATAGCCGCTCCCGTCTGTGCCCGGGGGTATATCTGCGGTCTGAAAATTCGGGAAATCCGCCTTCACGGGCCGCTTACGGGCATTTCAGGCTCCGTCGCGGTAGAATGGGGAGCTGATAGCGACCATCCGAACAAGGAGTCACATGACGACCGAGGATCAGCCTCATTATGATGCCGGCGACATCACGGTACTCGAGGGTCTCGAGGCAGTCCGCAAACGACCCGGCATGTACATCGGTTCGACCTCGGAACGCGGTCTCCACCACCTCGTCCAGGAGATCGTCGACAACTCCGTCGACGAGGCGATGGCCGGCTACTGTTCGCACATCGAAGTCACCATCCTCGCCGACGGAGGCGTGCGCGTGGCCGACGACGGGCGCGGAATGCCGGTGGCCATGCACCCGACCGAAGGCAAGCCCACCGTCGAGGTGATCCTCACGGTCCTCCACGCCGGCGGCAAGTTCGGCGGCGGCGGATACGCCGTGGCCGGCGGTCTGCACGGCGTCGGTTCGACCGTCGTCAATGCCCTGTCCGAACGACTCGAGGTCGAGGTCAAGCGCGACGGTTACACGTGGAACATGGACTTCGTCCAGGGTGTGCCCACCGGCGAGCTGCAGCAGGGTGAGGCCACGGATGAGACCGGCACGACCGTGACCTTCTGGCCGGATGGGACGATCTTCGAGACCACGGACTTCTCGTACGAGTACCTGCGCGCACGCTTCCAGCAGATGGCCTTCCTCAACAAGGGCCTGAAGATCAGCCTCACCGACGAACGACACAACGAGGTCGACGGCGACGAGGTGCAGATCGACGAGAACGAGGCCACAGAGTGGAAGCCGCGGACCGTCACCTACAACTACGAGCACGGCCTGCTCGACTACGTCGAATACCTCAATGCGACGAAGAAGGCCGATCTCGTCCACCCCGATGTCATCGTCTTCGAAGCCGAGGAGGGCGAACAGACCCTCTCGCTCGAGATCGCGATGCAGTGGACGACGGCCTACAGCGAATCCGTGCACACCTATGCCAACGTCATCAACACCCACGAGGGCGGCACGCACGAAGAGGGCTTCCGCACTGCACTGACCTCCCTGGTCAACGCGTATGCGAAGGAACAGAAGCTGCTGCGGGACAAGGATCCGAACCTCACCGGCGACGATATCCGTGAAGGTCTGACCGCGGTCATCTCGGTCAAGCTCGGCGATCCGCAGTTCGAGGGACAGACGAAGACGAAGCTCGGCAACTCCGAGGTCAAGGGCTTCGTCCAGCGCGTGGTCCGCGATGAGCTCGGACACTGGTTCGAATCCAATCCGGCCCAGGCCAAGGACGTCGTGCGCAAGGCGCTGCAGGCCTCCCAGGCACGCATGGCGGCCCGCAAGGCACGTGAGGCCACACGTCGCAAAGGCCTGCTCGAATCCTCCGGCATGCCCGGCAAGCTCAAGGACTGCCAGTCGAAGGACCCTTATGTATCCGAGGTGTTCATCGTCGAGGGCGACTCGGCCGGCGGCTCGGCCACGCAGGGCCGCAATCCGAATACGCAGGCGATCCTGCCGCTGCGCGGCAAGATCCTCAACGTCGAGAAGGCACGTCTGGACAGGGCGCTGGGCAACAACGAGGTCCAGGCCATGATCACGGCCTTCGGCACCGGCATCGGCGAGGAGTTCGACCTCGAGAAGCTGCGGTATCACAAGATCGTCCTCATGGCCGACGCCGACGTCGACGGTCAGCACATCACCACTCTGCTGCTGACCCTGATCTTCCGGTACATGAAGCCGCTCATCGAGCATGGCTACGTCTACTTGGCGACCCCGCCGCTCTACCGCATCAAGTGGTCGAACGCACCGCACCAGTTCGCCTACACGGACAAGGAGCGCGACGGTCTGCTCGAGACCGGTCGGGCCGCGGGCAAGCGCCTGCCCAAGGACCTCGCGATCCAGCGGTACAAGGGTCTGGGCGAGATGAACTACGAGGAGCTGTGGGAGACGACGATGGATCCCGACCATCGTCTGCTCAAGCAGGTCTCGCTTGACGATGCGATCGTCGCCGACGAGATCTTCACCGTCCTCATGGGCGACGATGTCGACTCGCGTCGCCGCTTCATCCAGGAGAACGCGAAGGACGTCCGCTTCCTCGACATCTGAACGTTCACCGGCACCGAGGCACAGCCTCGGTGCCGGTGGATGATCGGTGCCGCACCGACCCCCACTCTTTGAACTCATACGCTGCCGCACACGGCTGAGACCCAGCCGGACGGTTAAGACACAAGGGAAGAGCCCACATTGGCCGACGAGAACGATATCGGAACAGAAATCAACCGCATCGAGCAGGTTGATCTCAACCTCGAGATGCAGAGGTCGTACCTCGATTACGCGATGAGCGTGATCGTCGGTCGCGCCCTGCCGGATGTCCGCGACGGGCTCAAGCCCGTCCACCGCCGCGTGCTCTACGCGATGTTCGACGGCGGCTACCGCCCCGACCGCAACTTCTCGAAGTGCTCACGCGTCGTCGGTGACGTCATGGGCCAGTACCACCCGCACGGTGACACGGCGATCTACGACGCCATGGTCCGCCTCGTGCAGCCGTGGACGATGCGCTACCCCCTGGTCGCCGGACAGGGCAACTTCGGCTCTCCCGGTGACGACGGTGCGGCCGCACCCCGTTACACCGAGTGCAAGATGGCGCCGCTGGCCATGGAGATGGTCCGCGACATCGAAGAAGGCACCGTCGACTTCCAGGACAACTACGACGGACGCAATCAGGAACCGATGGTTCTGCCCTCACGGTTCCCGAACCTGCTCGTCAACGGCTCAGCGGGCATCGCGGTCGGAATGGCGACCAACATTCCGCCGCACAACCTCGGCGAGGTCGCTGCCGGAGCACAATGGCTGCTCTCCCACCCCGAGGCGAGCAAGGAAGAGGCTCTCGAGGCGCTGCTCGGCATCATCAAGGGGCCGGACTTCCCGATGGGTGCGACGATCCTCGGCCGCAAGGGCATCGAGGACACCTACCGCACCGGTCGCGGATCGATCACCCAGCGCGCCGTCGTCGAGGTCGAGGAGATCCAGGGACGCACCTGCCTCGTCGTCACCCAACTGCCCTATATGGTCAACCCCGACACCCTGGCCGCGAAGATCGCCTCCTACGTCAAGGACGGCAAGGTCGCGGGCATCGCTGACCTGCGCGATGAGTCCTCGGGCCGCACCGGCCAGCGCCTGGTCATCGTGCTCAAGCGCGATGCCGTGGCCAAGGTCGTGCTCAACAACCTCTACAAGCACACCTCGCTGCAGGAGAACTTCTCCGCGAACATGCTCGCCCTCGTCGACAGCGTGCCGCGCACCCTGAGCATCGACTCGTTCCTGCGCCTGTGGGTCAAGCACCAGATCGAGGTCATCGTCCGGCGCACCCAGTTCCGGCTGCGCAAGGCCGAGGAGCGCGCCCACATCCTGCGCGGCTACCTCAAAGCCCTCGACGCCCTCGACGAGGTCATCGCCCTGATCCGCCGCTCGCCGTCCTCGGACGAGGCCCGGACCGGACTGATGGAGCTGCTCGAGGTCGACGAACTCCAGGCGAACGCGATCCTCGACCTCCAGCTGCGACGACTCGCCGCTCTGGAGCGTTTGAAGATCCAGGAGGAGGCCGAGAAGATCGAGGCCCTCATCGCCGAATACAAGCACATCCTCGAGACACCGGCTCGCCAGCGCGAGATCGTGTCCGAAGAGCTCGACGAGATCGTCGAACGCTACGGCGACGAGCGTCGGACGAAGATCCTCGCCGGCTTCGACGGAGACGTGTCGATGGAGGACCTCATCCCCGAGGAAGAGGTCGTCGTCACGATCACCCGCGGCGGCTATGCCAAGCGGACCCAGACGAACCTCTACCGCGCCCAGCACCGCGGCGGCAAGGGCATCAAGGGCGCGGCACTGCGCGGTGACGACGTCGTCGAACAGTTCTTCGTCACCTCCACGCACAACTGGCTGCTGTTCTTCACGAACACCGGTCGCGTCTACCGGGCGAAGGCCTATGAACTGCCCGAGGGCTCGCGTGATGCCAAGGGCCAGCATGTGGCGAACCTGCTCGCGCTGCAGCCCGGTGAGACGATCGCGAAGGTCCTGTCCATCCGCGACTACGAAGAGGCCGAATTCCTCATCCTCGCCACGAAGTCCGGCGTGGTGAAGAAGACCCGGCTGAGCGAATACGACTCGAACCGCACCGGCGGCGTCATCGCCATCAACCTGCGGGAATACAAGGGCGAGCCCGATGAGTTGGTCTCGGCCCGCATCGTCGGTTCCGACGACCATCTGCTGATGATCTCGCGCAAGGGGATGTCGATCCGCTTCGCCGCCGACGATGAGTCGATCCGCCCGCTGGGTCGTGTCACCGGAGGTGTCACCGGCATGAAGTTCAAGGACGACGACGAGCTGCTGACCATGGACGTCGTCCAGCCCGACACCTACGTCTTCGTCGTCACCGAAGGCGGATACGCCAAGCGCACCCCCGTCGACGAATACCGGCTGCAGGGCCGCGGCGGTCTGGGAATCCGGGTTGCCAAAATCACCGAACAGCGCGGAGACTTGGTAGGCGGACTCATCGTCGAAGACGGTGAGGAAGTCCTCGTCGTCATGGAGAAGGGTAAGATCGTTCGGTCGGGAATCGACGAAGTTCCGGCGAAGGGACGCAACACCATGGGTGTGGTGTTCGCGAAACCGGGCAGGAATGATCGTATTATCGCAGTGACACGTGGACCCGAAGCCGAGGTCGAAGACGAAGACGAAGACGATGCCGGAGTTCCTGAAGGTGGAGTTCCCGAAGGCGGCGTTCCGGAAGGTGAAGTTCCCGAGGGTGAGGTCGACGCACCTCAGTCCGGCAGCGAGGATGTGGAAGAGTGAGCGATAGCAGCAAGCCAGGCTCAGGGAAGATCATACGTACGTCGAGCGGTTCGACGCGTCTGACGGCGGGATCGTCGAAGAACGACGCGAAGTCCGCAGGGTCCGGTTCAGGACGCGGTTCCGGGCAGGGTTCGTCCGGACAGCGTTCGGGCTCCTCGCAGAACGCGAATCAGGGCACGCCCCAGACCGAGAAGGCCACGGTCGTCGCGCCTCCGGCTCCGAAGGCCTCGCCGAAGCCCAATCGTGCACCCTCGACGGGATCGGCACCGACGGCCCGCTCCACCTCACAGGGATCCGGCGCAGCCGGGTCACAGGGTTCGGGTGCGGGATCGCAGCCGACCGGTTCCCAGGGATCCACGGGAGGTCAGTCCTCGGGCAACCGCGGGGCCACCTCGGTGATGGGAAATGCGGCCAACACCATCCGCGCCAGCTCCGGCGGCGTGAAGATGGGCGTGAAGAACATGGTCGACTCCGGCAGCGGCAAGAAGAAGAAAGGCCCCCGCACCGTCCGCCTCACGGTGTCTGCGGTCGACCCGTGGTCGGTCATGAAGATGTCCTTCCTCATGTCCGTGGCCATCGGCATCGCCACGATCGTCGCATTCATCGTGCTGTGGATCGTGCTCCAGGCGACGGGTGTGATGAGCGGCCTCGAATCGACGATGAGCGAGCTCGCCGGCGCTGAGTCGGCCGAGCGGATCATCGGCATCTTCGGCTTCGGTCGAGTCGTCGCAGCAGGCTTCATCATCGCGGTCATCAACATCGTGCTGATGACGGCGCTGTCGACGCTGGCAGCCTTCATCTACAACATCGGGTCCCTCATCGCCGGCGGCTTCAGCCTCACCCTCACCGACGACTGACCCCTCTTACTACCTGACGGCGGCCCAGCAACCCCGCGCGGGGTTGCTGGGCCGCCGTCAGGTAGCAAATGGGTGTGAGGGGAGTCACCGGGAGGCGATTTGTGTTTGTCTGCTCCGGTTGGGTATCGTTTTACTTCGGGTTCACCCCGATAAGGGCCTATAGCTCAGGCGGTTAGAGCGCTTCGCTGATAACGAAGAGGTCCCTGGTTCAAGTCCAGGTAGGCCCACGTCCCCGTCTTCGGGGATTCCCTTTCGAGGAGGATCATGAAAAGATGGATTCTCAGCGGTCTCACGCTTGTGGGGCTGGGAGTGTTCTTCCGGTGGCGGAAGCAGAATCAATCTGCTCAGGCCGAATGGTCCGAACACACCGATTCGGTGTGAGGGTGAGAACCCGACACGGGGGTATGGCGCAATTGGTAGCGCATCTGCTTTGCAAGCAGAGGGTTAGGGGTTCGAGTCCCCTTACCTCCACTCGAGTAGTTTTGAGACAGCACTCGTAACACGAAGGCTCCGAACCAAAGTGGTTCGGAGCCTTCGTCGTTCCCAGGTGCGCCCGTGCTCAGGGGTGTTCACAGCAGAGTCGGCAGTACTCCGCCCTCCGCACGCAGGGCGGCACCGTTGATCGCCGACGACTTCGGGCCCGCGAGGAATGCGACGAGATCGGCGATCTCGCTCGGCTCGATGAACCTGCCGATGAGTGAGGTCTCCCGCACGAGCTGTGACTTCAGGTCCTCGACCTCAAGTGACTGCGCTGCGGCGATCTGCTTCACCGTGGTCGCCACCCCATTGGAGTACGTCGGCCCGCCGAGCACGGTGTTCATTGTCACCGCGGTGCCCCTAGTGAGCTTCGCAAGTCCATTGGCCACCGCCAGGGACGCCGCCTTCGTCGCCCCGTAGTGGATCATGTCGGCCGGGACATCGACCGCCGATTCAGTGCCGATGAACACGATCCGCCCACGCCCCCGCTCAAGCATCCCCGGCAGCAGCCCTCGGGCCAGCCGGACACCGGCCATGACATTGAGCGCGAAATACCGCTCCCACTCCTCATCTGAAATCTCCCCGAAGGCGGCGACATCGAAGATGCCGATATTGCTGATGAGCACATCCACCTCGCCGAGGCTCTCGAGCAGCTCCGCTGTCTCCACTGCGTCGCCGAGGTCGGCCGCGATCCCGCTGACATCGGCTCCCGGCACCTCGGCGCGGAGCCGGTCGACCGCCTCGGCGACGGCAGACTCGGTCCTCCCGTTGAGAACGACGGATGCGCCGTCCGCTGCGCACGCCCGCGCCGAGGCGAACCCGATCCCCTGCGTCGACCCCGAGACGAACACTCTCGATCGCCCGAATTCTCCTGCTCTCTCTTCACTCACGGCTGTGCTCCTCGTGGTCTCACTCAAATAGTTTCCTGAGCAAGTGATCATCACAGGTAAAACTTGCTCAGTCAAGTAGTGCGTTAGGATGGATCCATGACCTCTCCGTCCGAATCAGCGCCCCTCGACGGCGAAGAGCTCGAGACATGGTCGGCCCTGGCGACCGTGCTCGAGTGGCTTCCGCCCGTGCTCGACCTGCAGCTTCAGGACGGTTGGGACCTCACACATTTCGAGTTCGGCATCCTCTACGCCCTCTCCACGGCCGAAGGACGAAGCCTGCCCATGAGCACTCTCGCCGGCTTCGCCAACAGCACACTCTCCCGACTCTCTCGCGCGGTCGTCCGCCTGGAGAAGCGCGAGTGGGTGCGCCGTTCGACCGATCCAGCCGATCGCCGGGTGACGATCGCCGGGCTCACCGACTCCGGCGCCGAGGTGGTCGCCTCCGCCGCTCCCGCCCACGCCGACCTCGTCCGCCGCCTCGTCTTCGACTCCCTGAGTGCCGAACAGGCGACGACGCTGCGCGAGATCAGCCGCAGCATCGCCGCGGCGATCAGCGACGAGGGTGGATGGCGACCAGGGCGATGATCGCGAATACGCGGTCAGCAGCTGTGGCGCTGTCCCTGATCAGCACCCTCGTGGTCGCGGGGTGCAGTGGGCCCGCCGAGACTGATACTTCGGCTGCGCATGCCCGGGAGACGGCGCGATCGAATGGCGGTTCGACGGAAGCGATCACACTTCCGCCGACCTCCGGGGTCTTCGACTATCAGCTGGGCGGGGCCTACGACGAACTTCCTGTTGATTCCGGGCAGTCCACAACCACCGCGGGAACCCGAATCGACGTCGTCGTCCGCGACGGGCATGTCGACCCCCTGCCCGGCGCCTACTCGGTCTGCTACGTCAACGGCTTCCAGACCCAACCCGATGAAGCCGAGGACTGGGCAGACGACGAGGACGTCCTCCTCCACGACGGCGACGGCAACCTCGTCGTCGACCCTGACTGGCCCGATGAACACATCTTCGACCCGAGCACGAAACACGCGCGCACGATCATCCTCGACCGCCTCGGCGAGGTCATCGACGGCTGCGCAGACCGCGGATACGCCGCCGTCGAGATCGACAACCTCGACATCGCGCAGCGTTTCGACGCCATCGACAGTGACGGTGTCAACGCTCTGGCCAGGTCCTACGTCGAACGCGCCCATCAGGCAGGGTTGGCGATCGCGCAGAAGAACTCCGCCGAGATCACCCGCACCGCACATCATGAACTGGGCTTCGACTTCGCCGTCACCGAGGAATGCGCGGCCTTCGCCGAATGCGATGTGTACACCGAGGTCTACGGTGACCATGTCCTTGGGATCGAGTACCCCGACTCCCTCGCCGAGGCGGGGCTGGACTTCTCCGAGGTCTGCGACCTCAGCGATCGGGCCCCGCTGGCGATCCTGCGTGACCGCGAGCTCGTCGCCGCCGGAGAGAGCGGCCACCGCTATGAGGCGTGCCCCAGTCCGGACCGCGGCCGACCCACCCGCGGAATGTGACGAAGTCGATCGCCGAGGTGGGGTTCTCCCCCTGTTGCCATGAGTGTGGAATAGACTAGCGTAGATTCCCGTTGATCTCTTTGTCTGAACGCAGTGTCGGCTGCTGCGTGCAGGATTCCGCCCGCGCCGGGGCGATGACAGAACTTTTTCGATCGGAGCACCTCCTTGTCCAGCGACAGCACACACTCGCACTCACAGCCCGCTCAGCCCGAGTCCATCGACCCTGCCGGCATGAGGGTCATCTGGCTGCTCCTCGTAGCCGCCTTCGTCGCAATCCTCAATGAGACGACGATGGCCATCGCCATCCCCGATCTCAACCAGACCCTTGGCATCCCACCCGAGCTCGGCCAGTGGCTGACCAGCGCGTTCATGCTCACCATGGCCGTCGTCATCCCGACGACCGGCTTCCTCATCCAACGGTTCACGACGCGGCAGATCTTCCTCGCCGCGATGATCCTCTTCTCGTCGGGCACACTCATCTGTCTCGTGTCCCCGGGCTTCCTCCTCCTCCTCGTCGGCCGAGTCGTCCAGGCGGCTGGCACCGGAATCATGATGCCGCTGCTGATGACGACGATGATGAACGTCGTACCCGCGCATTCGCGCGGCCGGATGATGGGCCGCGTCGGTCTCGTCATCTCGCTGGCACCGGCGATCGGACCGACGATGTCGGGGATCGTGCTCGACTCGCTGGGTTGGCGCTGGCTCTTCGGCATCATCCTGCCCATCGCCCTCGTCGCACTCGGCCTCGGTGCGAAATGGATGACCAACCTCGGCGAATCGACGCACGCTCCCATCGATGTCGTCTCCATCGTGCTCTCCGTGTTCGCCTTCGGCGGCATCGTCTATGGGCTCAGCCAGTTCGGCGGCGGCCACGGCGGCGAGGCCGGCGGCGGTTCCTCATCGGGCCTGGCATGGGCGACGATCGCCGGCGGCGTCGTTGTCCTCGGGCTCTTCGTGTGGCGCCAGCTGACGCTCCAACGCGGTGATCGGGCCCTGCTCGACCTGCGCGTGTTCAACTCACGCAACTACGTGCTGTCCGTGATCATCATGGCCGTGGTCGCGCTGTCGATGTTCGGCACCTTCTCGCTCCTCCCGCTCTACCTGCAGAGCGTGGTCGGCCTCAACGCGACCCAGTCGGGCCTCGTGCTCCTGCCGGGTTCGGTGCTCATGGGTCTGCTCGGACCGGTGATGGGCCGCATCTACGACGCCCGCGGACCGAAGACCCTGCTGGTGCCGGGCACGATCATGATCGCCGCGGCGATGTTCGCGTACTCGAACGCCGGGATCGGCACTCCGATCTGGCTGCTCGTCATCATCCAGATCTTCATGTCCCTCGGCCTCGCCGGGTCGTTCACGCCGCTGTTCTCCGCCTCTCTCGGTTCCCTGGACCGGCACCTGTACTCGCACGGTTCGGCCGCGCTCAACACCCTTCAGCAGGTGGCGGGTGCGGCAGGCACGGCGCTGCTCATCTCCATCTACTCCGCGGCCCTGCACTCCGGTCAGGCTGCGGGCCGGTCGATTCCCGAGGCCGGTGGCCCGGGTGGGCACTCGGCGTTCCTGCTGGCGACGATCATCGCGCTCGTCCCCGTCGTCCTCGCGTTCTTCATCCGCAAGCCCGAGGACCAGGAGGACTACCCCGCCGAGGTGGTCGAACCGTCCGCGGGCGCGCCCGCCGACTGAGCGCCCCCGAGCGACCGTCCCTCAGGGGGCGGTCGCTCTGTCTGCGGGACGGTCTGTACGTGACCGAGGTGAGCCTCCTCGGCGGGTGTCGGTCGGCATTGGTACCGTGACGCTATGACCTCCTCTGCGCGGACGCACCGGCCACAGTCACGCGAGATCCAACCGGATGTGCGGGTCGTCGGTGCGCGCGAGCACAATCTGCGCAACATCGATCTGACCGTTCCCCGTGATGCCATGGTGGTCTTCACCGGAGTCTCCGGCTCGGGCAAGTCGTCCCTGGCCTTCGGCACCCTCTTCGCCGAATCCCAACGCCGCTACCTCGAATCCGTGGCCCCCTACGCCCGGAGACTCATCGACCAGGCCGGTGTCCCGAACGTCGATTCGATCACCGGGATGCCGCCGGCCGTGGCCCTGCAGCAGCAGCGCGGCGGGAGCAGCGCCCGATCCTCGGTCGGCAGCATCACGACCGTGTCCAGCCTCGTCCGGATGCTGTACTCCCGAGCCGGTCGCTATCCCGAGGGCCAGCTGATGCTCTTGGCCGAAGACTTCTCGACGAACACCGTCGAAGGTGCCTGCCCCGAATGCCACGGCATCGGCCGCGTCTACGAGGTGCCCGAGGACTCGATGGTCCCCGATCCGACGCTGACGATCCGGGAGCGGGCGATCGCCTCCTGGCCGACCGCCTGGCACGGTCACCAGCTGCGCGATACCGCGGTGGCCCTCGGCTTCGACGTCGACGTCCCCTGGAAGGATCTGCCGCAGTCCGACCGCGACTGGCTCCTCTACACCGAGGAGACGCCGCACCTTCCCGTCCACTCGCGGCTGACGCTGGCCGAGGCGCGCGAGGCCGCCGATGCCGGGGTCGAACCGACCTACTCGGGCACTTTCGTCGGTGCCCGGAAATACATCCTCGACACTTTCGCGAACACAAAGAGTGCTGGAATGAAGCGCCGCGTCGCCGGGTTCCTCTCTGTCGCACCGTGCCCCGTCTGCCACGGCAAACGGCTCAAGCCAGAGGCCCTGACGGTGAGCATCGCCGGGCTCGACATCGCCGAGTTCTCCTCCCTGCCCCTGCGTGAACTGGTGAGCCTGCTGAAGGACACCGTCGCGGACGCTCGCGCCTCCCTGGACGCATCCGACCATGCCGACGCCGCCGATGAGCAGGACGAGGCCGACATCGAACACGTCTCCGCGGAGAAGCTCGCTACGACCGTCCGCCTCGGCGAGGGTCTCATCGATCGTCTCCGGCCAATCGTCGACCTCGGCCTGGGGTATCTGTCCCTGGGACGGACGACACCGACTCTGTCCGGCGGCGAGCTGCAGCGACTGCGTCTGGCCACCCAGCTGACCTCGGAACTCTTCGGCGTCGTCTACGTCCTCGACGAACCCTCCGCCGGACTCCATCCGCAGGACGTCACCGCCCTGATGGACATCCTCGACGGGCTCAAGTCCCGCGGCAACAGCCTCTTCGTGGTCGAGCACTCGGTCGATCTCATGCGGCACGCCGACTGGCTCGTCGACATCGGACCGGGCGCCGGCGAACGCGGCGGACGGGTCCTCTACAGCGGCCCCACCGAAGGTCTGGCCGAGATCGAGGAGTCGATCACCCGCGGCTATGTCTTCGGCGGACGCGGCCTCGAACCTCACGCACCTCGCCGGCCGCACGCATGGTTCCGGGTCGAGGACATCCGGCGGAACAACCTCCGCGATGTCAGCGTCGAACTTCCGTTGGGTGCGCTGACCGCAGTCACCGGGGTGTCCGGTTCCGGCAAGTCCAGCCTGGTCAGCCAGGTGCTGCCGGTGCTCGTCGGCGAGCACCTCGGTCGACCGACCCAGAACGACGAACCCGAACCGGAAGGCGATGAGCTGCTGCTCACCGACGAACCCGAAGAGCTCGAGGGTGCGGTGGCAGGCGAACTCACCGGCATCCGCCGCGTCGTGAGCATCGATCAGAAGCCCATCGGCCGCACTCCGCGGTCGAACGTCGCGACCTACACCGGCCTGTTCGACCACGTGCGCCGCCGCTTCGCCGAGACCCCGGAAGCCAAGGAACGCGGTTATAAGCCCGGCCGGTTCTCCTTCAACGTCGCAGGCGGTCGCTGCCCGACCTGTGAGGGCGAAGGCTCGGTGATGGTCGAGCTGCTCTTCCTCCCGTCGGTCTACACCGAGTGCCCGGACTGCCACGGCACCCGGTACCAGTCGAGCACCCTTGAGATCCTCTGGCACGGGCACACCATCGCCGAGGTGCTGGCGATGAGCGTGGAGGAAGCGCACGACTTCTTCACCGAGGAGTTCGACATCATGCGCTCTCTCACCGCGCTCATCGACGTCGGCCTCGGCTACCTGCGCCTCGGCCAACCGGCGACCGAACTCTCCGGCGGCGAGGCTCAGCGGGTCAAGCTCGCCAGCGAACTGCAGCGCTCCCAGCGCGGAGACACCCTCTACGTCCTCGACGAACCCACCTCGGGGCTGCACTGCGCGGATGCCGACCGGCTCATCACCCACCTGCAGACCCTCGTCGATGCCGGAAACACGGTCATCATGGTCGAGCTCGACATGCGGATCATCACTGCCGCCGACCACGTCATCGAACTCGGTCCCGGCGCCGGTGACGACGGCGGAACGGTCATCGCCGTCGGCACCCCGGCACAGATCGCCGCAACGGGAGACACCCCGTCGACGGCGTACCTGGCCGCAGCGCTGCAGGCACTGCACCCACAGCCCTCCGACTCCGCACGGTGATCTCGGGCACATGCCGCGCTGCTCCCCACCCGCGTGAACCCCTGGAACCCGCGGATGCCGGGACCTGCCGAAATTGTTGGAGACGTCTAAGTCTCAGTTGTGCGTAGACACACCCGATTCGCGGGCGGAAGTCTGGAGACATGCCCGCCGCAATCCTTCGCCGCATCGCGTTCTGCCTGCTCATCGCCGCACCCGCCGTGGTGCTGCGCATCACCGGCAGCGAACTCGCCCCGGTCCTCGAACTGCTCACCTTCGGAGCTGCCATCGTCGCGGCCGCGTTCCTGCTGGCGTGGGCCGCCGAGGCGGCGCAGAAGGACATCTCGGGGGCCCTGGCGATCGCCCTGCTGGCACTCATCGCGGTCCTCCCGGAATACGCCGTGGACCTCTACTACGCATTCCGCTCCGGCTCGGATCCGGACTATCTGCACTTCGCGGCGGCGAACATGACCGGTTCGAACCGACTGCTGCTCGGCTTCGGGTGGCCGCTCGTCGTCATCATCGCCCTCCTCGTCGCCCGCCGTTTTGCGAAACGCACGAAATCACCGATCCAGACCTCTCTGCGTCTGGATTCGGGCAGCCGCATGGACATCGGCTTCCTCGTCATCCTCGGCGTGCTCGCCTTCGCCATCCCTCTGCTCGGCAGCATCCCCATCTGGTTCGGCATCGGCCTCGTCCTCATCTTCGCCGCCTACCTGTGGCGCGCCGGTCAGGCCGCCGGAGATGACGAGGAGGAGTTCCTCGGTGCCGCCGCACTCATCGTCGCCATGCCGACGAAGGCCCGCCGAGCCACCGTGATCACGATGTTCGTCGTGTCCGCGACCATCATCCTCGCCTCGGCCGAGCCCTTCGCGGAGGCCCTCGTGGACTCCGGTTCCGCGCTCGGCATCGACTCCTACTTCCTCGTCCAGTGGCTGGCCCCGCTGGCCTCGGAAGCACCCGAGTTCATCATCGCCGCGATGTTCGCCCTGCGCGGCATGGGCGGTGCCGCGATCGGCACGCTCATCGCCTCGAAGGTCAACCAGTGGAGCCTGCTCGTGGGCTCCCTGCCGATCGCCCACCTCGCCGGCGGCGGCACCTGGCTGCCGCTGGACGGGCGGCAGATCGAGGAGTTCACGCTCACGGCCACGCAGACCATCCTCGGCGTCGCCATCATCCTCGCCCTGCGCTTCCACTGGGCACCCGCGCTGGGACTCGCCGCGCTCTTCGGGCTGCAGTTCTTCGTCACGGACACATCCGGACGCTACATCCTCTCCGCGATCCAGGCGGTGCTCGCGATCATCTTCCTCATCCTCCACCGGAGCGAAATCCTCCCCACGCTCGCCGCTCCCTTCCGCCGGCCGCAGGTCGAAACGGAGGACACGGAACCCGCCGAGGCTACCGAACCGAGGCACGAATCGACCGTCGGTCTGTCCTCCGATCCGAATGCGGCGGGGACCCGCGCGTAGAATGACGATCATGCCGCGCCCCGCTGTCACCCGCATGGTCGAGGACTATGTCACCCTCATCTGGAAGGCCTACGAATGGCCCGGCGGTCGCCCGGCCACCACAGAGATGGCCGAGCAGCTGGGAGTGACCGCCTCGACGGTGTCGGCGAACCTCAAGAAGCTCGCCCGCGACGGCTACATCGACTACGAACCCTACGGGCAGATCGTGCTCACCGACGCCGGCCGGCAGATCGCCGTCGAGATCGTCCGGCGCCATCGGATCGTCGAGTCCTACCTCGTCGAGGCGCTGGGGCTGACCTGGGATCAGGTCCACGACGAAGCGGACCGGCTCGAACATGCGGTCTCCGATCTCGTGCTCGAACGGATGAACGCCGCAATGGGACATCCGCAGCGGGACCCGCACGGGGATCCTATCCCCGACGCCGACGGGCACACCGCGGAATTCCCCAGCAGGCGCCTGCGCGAGACCGCGCCGGGCATCGAGGTCGAGGTCGTCCGCGTCTCCGACCGCTCGCCCGAGCTGCTGCGCTACCTCACCGAACGGGGAATCGTCATCGGCACGAAGCTGCAGGTGAGATCGATCAGTTCGGCCGCTTCGGCGATCGCGGTGAGCATCGGCGACGATGACGTCGAGCTCGCCCTCGAGGCCGCCGAAGCCATCCGGGTCGAACCCGGAGCCTGAGGCGCTCGGAGCAGCCGACGATCCCCGTTCGACGACGGTCCGGGAAGCTGCGAATGTGATCGGCGCATCTGTCGATGCGCGGGACGACCATCCAGAGAACGCGCAATCGCGATTGCTCCTTTCTGCCGATTTCAATACTTCTAGTATTGAATACCGAAAGTACTGTATGATCTGGTCATGCCGACAGAGGACAACAGCCGTGAAGTCTCACGACGTGTACCGCGTTCTCAGATCCGACGACGTCTCATCGCGGCTGCCGCGGAGGAATTCACCGAGCACGGCTACGGCGCGGCGACAGTAGACGACATCGCGCTGCGCGCCGGATTCACCAAGGGCGCCGTCTACTCGAATTTCAGAAGCAAGCAGGGTCTTTTCGCCGCCGTCCTCGAGGAACGGTCCGCAAGCGAACGAGACCGACTGCTCCAGGCTCCGACGAGACCGGCCGACGAAGTCGCGACGTTCGTGGCCGGTGTCGTCGCAGAGAGCATCACGGAGGACGAGCAACGGGGTCGTCTCGGCCTCGAATTCGCGGCACGAGCCGCACGGGATCCCGCAGCGAGACAGGCGTGGGGGCCGTTGCGGCGAACACAGCGAGAGGTCGCCGAGCGCGCAATCCGAGAGGTCTCCGCACAGAGCGGTCTGGAACTCTCAATCGATCCCGGTGTGGCGGCTCTGATCCTGCACTGTCTGACGAACGGACTGTCGATGGAGCATCTGGCGGATCCTGAGCAGGTTGACTCGGCGGCGATCGAACAAGCCATTGTCGCCCTGATCGAGTCGATCACACACGCCGAGCCCGAACGGCAGAGATGACGACGAAGGTGTCGGTTCGCCGGGTAGCAGGACAAATGGCGAGAGGAGAGTTGGAATGAGTGTTCTCAGATGGTCAAAGGTGTCTGCTCTGTCGAGTGTGGGGATCCTCGGCATGATCGGGCTGAGCTCCTGCGGACCGTCCCTCGACGCAGTCGATCCCGAGAGGCACTCGTTTCGGATCAGCGGGGATGAGCTGGGCATCGTCATGGATTCCGGAGGCGACATCGCCCTGCAGCCGGGCGATGTCGACTCAGTCGAAGTGACGAGGTGGTTCACTGGGGACGCGGACCAGGCGACGTGGACGATGGCTGACGACGAGCTCACCTTGTCCACGGACTGCGGATTCCTCTCCTCGTGCGAGGTGCGCTATCAGGTGGTCATCCCACCGTCTGCGGCGGTGTCACTGCAAGCGGAGAATGCAGAGGTGTCTGTGAAGGATTTCGACAAGTCGGTGTCGATCGCGACGGAGAACGGCGGGATCTCGGCGACGGACATTGTCGGCGATCTGACGCTGAGGAGCACGAACGGTGACCAGCACGTCGAGAGTCTGAGCTCAGACAATGTCTCGGCACAGGCCGAGAACGGGGCAGTCGATCTGACGTTCGACGAAGCACCGTCGAGTCTGAGGGTGACGACCGACAATGGTGCCGTGAGCGCCTCATTGCCGCGCACGACCTACGCCGTGTCCTTGAGAACTGACAACGGCGCGGAGTCGAACTCGCTCTCTGTTGATCCCGACAGCCCGCATTCTGTCGAGGTCACCACCGGCAACGGGGACATCTCACTCGAGTGAGATGTCCCCGTTGCCGGTCACCTCGGTGGTTGAGTTCTCAGGAGTGAACCTGAGGTCTCACACCTGATCAGACGTGGACGCGGATGAGGTGCTCGTTGGTGAACGCCTGGAACGCCCACTGAGCGTTCTCACGGCCGTAGCCGGAGCGGTTGATGCCGCCGAACGGGTACTCGGGGCCGGATTCCATGTGTGCGTTGATCAGAGTCATGCCGGCGTTGATCTTCTTGGCGAACTCCTGACCCTTCTCGAGGTCGTCGGTCCACACCGAGGACATGAGACCGTACTCGGTGTCATTGGCCAGACGCAGAGCATCCTCTTCGTCCTTGGCGCGGTAGATCATCACGGCCGGTCCGAAGAGCTCGTTGCAGCCGAGGTCCGACTTCGGGTCGATGTCGGTGAGCACGGCCGGGGACATGAACCAGCCGGGACGGTCGAGCTTCTTGCCGCCGGTGTGCAGGGTCGCACCCGCGGCCACCCCCTTCTCGATCGCCTCGATGATCTCATCGCGGGCGCCTTCGGAGGACACCGGACCCATGCCGACCTCGGGGTCATCGAAGTCGGAGACCTTCGTCGCCTCGGCGGCCTTGACGGCCTCGGCGACGAACTCGTCGTAGAGGTCATCGACGACGATCATGCGCTTGGGCGAGGTGCAGACCTGGCCGGCGTTCGCCAGGCGCAGTCCGACGAGCTTCTGGGCCACGGAGGCGACGTCCTTCGAGTCGAGGACGACGGCCGGGTCGTTGCCGCCGAGCTCGAGCACGGCGCGCTTGAAGTACTTCGCGGCGATCGCGGCCACGGACGCACCGGCACCCTCGGAGCCGGTCAGCGAGAAGCCCTTGACGCGGAAGTCCTTGAGCACCTCCTCGGCGTGGGAGGAGTCGAGGTAGATGTTCTGGTACACACCCTTGGGAAGTCCCGCCTCGACGAGGAGATCCTCGAAGTACTGCGAGGACTTCGGGCAGATCGACGCCTGCTTCATGATGATCGCGTTGCCGACCATGAGGTTCGGCAGCACGAAGCGGGCGATCTGGTTGTACGGGAAGTTCCACGGCATGATGCCCAGCAGCACGCCCAGCGGCTGGTGCTCGACATAGCTGCTCGCGGCTCCCGCGGCGGCCAGATGTGTCGGTGCGAGGTAGGTGGACGCATTGTCGGCCATCCAGCGGGCGGTGCGGGCGACCTTGTCGACCTCGCCGAAGCCCTGCTTCTTGATCTTGCCCATCTCGCGACCGATGATGTCGGTCATCTCATCGGCGTTGGCGTCGACGAGATCGGCGAACGTGTGGAGGATCGCCGCGCGCTCGTGCAGCGGCGTCTCCTTCCAGGACAGATGCGCCTCGTGGGCACGATCGATGTACCCGGGAATCTCTTCTTTCGGGACGGAGGCGAACTCCTCCTCGACTTCGCCGGTGTTGGCATTGGTGACAGCGAACTTGCTCATGGAACGTCCTTTCACGGGTTGACGATCTGTGCCCTGTAACAAACTACAGTCTCGCGCAATTCCGCGACACTCGAGTCCACGGCCGGGCACGGGCATCGGCCGGTTCGGCTGGGACTAGGGGGCCACCTCGGCGGGGGTCGCGGTGGCGGTGTCGTTCGGTCGACGTCGGACGGCGAAGGACAGGACCGCAGCGATCACGCACATGGCCGCGCCTCCCCACCATGCGTATGTGTACTCACCGAAGGCGTCGCGGACGACTCCGGCCGCGAAGGCCGCCACTGCGGCACCGATCTGATGGGCGGCGAAGACCCAGCCGAAGACGATGGTTCCGTTCTCGCCGAAGATCTCCCGGCACAGCGCGGCCGTCGGCGGGACCGTCGCGACCCAGTCGAGGCCGTAGATGACGACGAAGAGGACCATGCTCGGATGCACCGAATCCGAAAGCAGCCAGGGCAGCAGAAGCAGACCGAGGCCGCGAAAGGTGTAGTAGGCGACGAGGAGGATCCGGGGGTCGAACTTGTCGGTCAGCCAGCCGGAGAAGATCGTGCCCACGATGTCGAAGATCCCGACGACCGCGAGCAGGCCGGCCGCCGTGGCCGCAGGCATCCCGTGATCGTGAGCCGAGGGGATGAAGTGGATGCCGATGAGGCCGTTCGTCGTGGCACCGCAGATCGCGAAGGCGATCGCCAGCGCCCAGAACGAACGGTGCCGAGCTGCGGAGAGGAGGCCGGTCAACGCGCGCCGGGCAGCACCTCCGCCGCGCGGGGCGCGCGCGCCGGCGAATTCGGAGTCGGCCTCGGCGGTGGTGGCACTTGTTTCGGCAGCCGGAGCCACGTCCTCCTGGGTCGCGCCATAGGGAAGGACACCACGGTCGGACGGATGGTCGCGGAGGACGAACCACACCAACGGCACAGCCGCCAGAGCTGCGATGCCGATGAGCAGCGAGGCCGGACGCCAGCCGGTGGATTCGGCGATCGTGGCGACCGGGGGCAGGAAGATCAGCTGACCCGTGGCCGAACCTGCGGTGAGGACGCCCATGATGAGTCCACGGCGGGCGACGAACCAGCGGTCGGCGATGGTCGCGGCGAAGACGAGGGCCATCGACCCGGTGCCCAGGCCGATGAGCACACCCCAGAAGATGAGCAGCTGCCATGACGCAGTCATGACCACGCTGCCGCCGGCGCCGAGGGCGACGAGGGCCAAGGCCGCGGCGACGACCTGACGGATACCGAAACGGTCCATGAGCGCTGCGGCGAAGGGCGCGGTGAGACCGTAGAGCAGCAGATTGACGCTCACGGCTAAGGACATGCTGCTCATCGACCACCCGAAGTCCGCGTGCAGCGGAACCATGAGCGCCCCGGGGGCGGCGCGGAATCCGGCGGCGGCGAGCAGCGCGATGAACGCGACGGCCGCCACGGGCCAGGCGGGGTGGATGCGTCGGCGGGTGGTCGGCATCGATCACTCAGACTTTCTTCAAGGAAGCTATACTAGGGGAAGTATAAGCAGACTTCGCTGAAGAAAGGAAGCCGTGATGGCGCTGCGTTCGGATTGGTCCGAGGCACTCTGTCCTATCGGACGGTCGCTTGACGTGCTCGGCGATCCGTGGGTGCTGCTCATCGTCCGAGACGTCCTCCACGGGCGAGGGCGCTTCGATGAGCTGCACGCCGGACTCGGGATCTCCGAAGCCGTGCTCAGCCGCCGACTCCAGGCGATGCGCGAAGCCGGGCTGCTGACCAAGGTCGACTATTCCGACGGACCGCGGACCCGGCAGGCCTATGCCGCCACCGAGGCCGCGGCCGACCTCCTGCCGATCCTGCAGCAGCTCGCCCTCTGGGCCGAGAAGCACACGGCCACCCCTGCCGGCGGCGGACACATGGCGCTCATCCACGAGTCATGCGGAGCCGAGACGACCCAGGCCGCGGTGTGCAGCGCCTGCGGTGAGCCTCTCGTGCCTGACCAGATGTCCTGGGACAAACCCTGGAAGGGAACGCGGGAACGGCTGCAGGGGGCGGCTCAGTCCACGTCCGCAGCGCTGTGAATGGTCGTGGGACGGGTCGCGGCATCGAACGCCGCAGTCGTTCCCGTGGCTCCCATCCCGCTGGCCCGCGCCGGTTCGTATGTGCGGGTTCCGCCACCGCCCTGCCAGCCGTTGATCCAGATGACTCCCGCGGGAATGCGCGAAGCCTCGTCGAGGTGGTCAGGGTCGTGCGAGTACACGGTGGCCGCGAGACCGAACGAGGACTGGGACGCGAGTTCGACGCCCTCGGCGAAGGACGAGACGACGCTGATCGGCGCGACGGGACCGAAGGTCTCCTCGGTCATGAGCGACATCGATTCGTCGACGTCGGTGACGACCGTAGCCGGATAGAAGAATCCGGTTCCCTCGGGCACTCCGCCGCCGGTGAGCACCGTGGCACCCTTGGCGACGGCGTCGACGACCTGGGCATGCACCGATCGGCGCTGTCGATCATCGACGAGTGGTCCCATCATCACACTCGGATCGAGACCGTCACCGCAGGCGAAGCCCTCGGCGGCCGAGACCAGCTGCTTTACGAACTCCTCGGCGATCTTCTCGTGGACGTAGATGCGCTCCATCGACGTGCAGATCTGGCCGGTGTTGACGAAGGATCCGAACGCGACGGCCTGCGCTGTGGCGGCGACATCGACATCCTCGTCGACGATGACGGGATCCTTGCCGCCCAGCTCGAGTACCGCACGGTGCAGGGCATGCCCTGAGGCGGCTCCGACCGCACGCCCTGCGGCGACCGACCCCGTGAAGTGGACGAGGTCGACGTCGTCGTGGGCGACCAGCGGTTCGCCGGCGTGGGCGTCGCCGAGTACGAGATTGAGCACTCCGGCGGGCAGGCCGAGCAGTTCGACGAGTCTCACCGTCGACAGCGGCGAGCGTTCCGAGGGCTTGACCACCAGGGTGTTGCCCGCCGTCAGCAGCGGGCCCAGTGCGCCGAGGACCATGGCGACAGGGAAGTTCCACGGAGTGACGACCGCCGCCACTCCCACCGGGTGCCGGACGATGAGGGTGTGCCCGCCGTCCGGATCCTCAGTTCTGGTCGTGAACGGGTAGTCGAGCGCCTCCGCGGCCGCTGCGCGGAGACCGGCGACGCCAGCGGCGATGAAGCCGCGGCCGATGCCGATCGGCTTGCCCATCTCCCGGCATTCGAGTTCGGCGAGTTCATCGGTGTGCTCTTCGATGCGATCGGCCCAGTCGCGGAGGAGGTCGACTCGGTCCTCGAGCGTGGTCGCGGCCCAGGCCGGTTGAGCTCGTCTGGCTGCGTCGACGGCCGCGTCGATATCGGCCGGGCATCCGCGACCGAATTCGGCCTCGGTGACCTCGGAGGCGGGATTGACCACCCTGAGACGATGCTCATCGTGTGAATCGGTCCAGGTGCCGTCGATGTGGTTCTGCAGGGTCAACACTGTTCTTCTCACTCCTTGATGCGATCGGCCATGAGTTCGCCGACCATGATGGCTGCCAGGTTGGTGTTGGCTCTCGGCACCGCTGGGAAGACGGAGGCGTCGACGACGCGGAGGCCCTCGATTCCGTGCACCCGACAGTCCGCGTCGACGACGGTGGTCGGGTCATCCGCTCGGCCCATCCGGCATGTGCTCGTGCCGTGCTGCGCATCGGCGACAGCGGCGAGCAGGTGGGCATCGAGTGCTTCGTCGTCGTCGAGTGCGGCAAAGAGCTCAGGATTGCACTCCTCGACGGAGCCGCCGAGGACGGCTCGGACCGCGTCCTCGTCGAGCAGTCCCACAAGGCGTCGGATCCCCACCCGCAGCCGCGCACGATCATCGGGATCGGAGAGCATCCGCTCGGCGACGAGGGGCTGGTCGAGAGGGTCGGCCGAAGCCAGGGTGACGCTGCCGCGGGAGTCCGCCTGGTTGAGCCAGACCCCGAGGGCGCCGTATTCGGCGCCAGTGTTCGCCGTCGCCATGGAGATCACGCTCTGGTTCATCGACACGAACATGAGATCGTTGAATCTCCCGTCGCCGCTCGACCATCGTACGCAGACATTCGTGTGCCGATCATTCGGCGTCGAGACCCCCGCCGAGGCGGTGAGCGGCAGCGTGATCGACGCCATCGCGTGATCCTGCAGACCCTGCCCGACGGGCAGATCGGCCCGACAGTCGATGCCGAGGGACCTCAGATGCTCACTGGGGCCGATGCCCGAGCGCATGAGGATCGCCGGGGAATGGACGACGCCGGCACTGAGCACAATCGTCGTGGCGTGCCGATCCTCGGGAATCCCGTCGACGAGGACTCGGACACCGACGGCCCTCCCGTCCTCGACGATGACACGGTCGACGGTGGCCTCGCCGAGGATGGTCAGCGTCGGCAGATCGCGTGCCCCTTCGAGGTAGGCGTCGTTGACGCTGACCCGGCGCGAATTGCGTGAGTTGATCGGATAGGGGGAGACCCCGGTGGCCTGCGGTGCGTTGACGTCGGCGGCCCAGGGGAATCCGGCGGCCAGTGCCGAATCGGCCAGGGCGACGTCGACTGCTCCCCACTTCTCGCGAGGCGCGCGGTAGATGGGGGTGGGCCCGGAGTCTCCGTGATAGTCGGCGGCACCGAACTCCTCATCGTCCTCGAGGGCGACGAAGGCGGGTAGCACCTCGGAGCCCGACCAGCCCTCGCACCCGGCCTGTGCCCATTCGTCGAAATCCTCGAGCGGAGGACGGATGGCGATCTGCCCGTTGATCGAGGAGCTTCCGCCCACGCCCCGTCCGCGCCAATACGGTGCCGGCGGCTGTGCTTCGGTGCGGGTGGCCTCGAGATCGGTCCACATCATTCCGTCGATGGCAGCGGGGTCCATGATCGCGACCGCGGGATTCGGCGATCTCCAGGCCTCGTGCATCTGCGCCGACCGATAGTCGCGGCCGGCCTCGAGGAGGAGCACGCGTCTGCCCTGCTGTGCCGAACGCACGGCGAACGCTGCGCCGGCTGAGCCGGCTCCGACGACGATGATGTCCCAGTTGTCTTCTTTCACGTCACATCTTCCTTGAGAACGAGTAGTTTGGGAGCCAGTGGCGGACAGCTCCGCTCAGCACCTAGAATGACTGACATCACAAAGTTCAGTCAATAGTGAATGTTCAGCAAAGACTGAATTGTTATGAAGGGGATCGATGTGACGGCATCCGTGCCGGAAGGCAGCCGAGACGTGGAGGAATCGCTGGTCGAGAGCTTCGGCCGACGTGTCGGCGAGGCGATGGGCTGGCCCCCGATGGCCGGTCGGGCCGCCGGGGTCCTCATGCTCAGCGAGACACCGCTGACCATGGCGGAACTGCAGGAGCGGCTCGCCGCCAGCAAGGGCTCGGTTTCGGAGACCACGCGACTGCTCATCGACAACGGAGTCATCGAGAGGTTCAAAGAGCCTGGTCGGAGGCAGTTCGTCTACCGCTGGCGAGCCGACGCCTGGGTGGGCTGTCTCGAACACCAGCGGCAGACGACGGCGCAGCTGCTCGACTTCGCGGAGTCGGCCGGCCGCGCAGGCCGGGGACTTCCCCCGGTGCAGCGGGAGCGCCTCGAGCAGATGAACGAGTACTACCGCTTTATGGCCGACCGCCTCGACGGACTGCTCGCGGAGTATTCGCGATCAGCGGCATCCGGCCTCGGTCGACGGTAGCGGGCGCTCCTGTACCGAGGCGTTCGCCCGATCCCGCGGTGAGCGTTCGACGCGAATCGCGGTCGCGGCGACGAGCAGTGCGGCGACGGTCAGCGCGATGGCGACGAGAACGGGGGCCCGGAAGCCGAATCCCGCGGCGATGACCCATCCGCCCAGTGCCGGCCCGACCGCATTGCCGACATTGAACGCCGAGGTATTCACGCTCGCAGCCAGGGTCGGGGCCTTCGTCGCGATCTGGAAGACGCGTGCGTTCAGGGCGCCGGCGATCGAGAATCCGCTCGCGCCGACGAGGACGATGACGATGACCGCCGCCCATCCGGAACCCGCGACGGCCCACAGTGCTGCGAGGCAGAGCGCTAAGGCGACGAGGCTGCCGACGATGTTGCCGAAGATGTTCCTGTCTGCGAGCCGTCCGCCGCCGATGACTCCGATGAGGGCGCCGACGCCGAAGCCGGCGAGCACCCCCGGCACGAGCTCCTGAGGCAGACCTGCCACCTGCGTGAGCAGGGGCGAGAAGTAGGAGAACGACGCGAAGACCGCGGCCTGGAACAGTGCCGTCGTCGTCAGCGCCAGCCAGATCCTCGGGCCTGTGAAGGCGGCGATTTCGGCCCGCAGGAGCGTCGGGAGGTGCGGGGCCGCCTCGGCGTGTTCGTCGTTCGTCGTCCGAGTCGTCACGGCGATGAGGACTGAGGCCAGCGCGGTGACGACCGCGATCGCCCAGAAGGTGGCCCGCCAGCCGAACTGAGTGCCGATCCACGTGCCCATCGGCACGCCCACGAGGTTGGCGACGGTGAGGCCGCCGACGAGGCTGGCCAATGCGCGGCCATGCACCTCGACGGGAGCGATTCGGGTCGTGTGCACGGCCGCGACGGCCCAGAATCCGCCGCATGCGATGGCCGAGAGGACACGGCTGATCATGAGGATCGAATAGCTCGGGGCGAGGGCGGCGAGGATGTGGAGGGCGGAGAACGCGACGATCGTGATGATCATCGTCGCCCGGCGGGGGAGCGTGAGCGTGAGCAGGGCCATCGCGGGGGCACCGACGATCATGCCGACGGCGAAGCCGGTGATGAGCAGGCCGGCCTGCGGGATGGTGATGGCCAGATCCGTGCTGATCGGCTCGAGGATGCCGGCGATCATGAACTCACTGGTGCCGAGGCAGAAGACCACGGCGGCCAGGAGGTAGACCTGGGCCGGGACTCGAGGAGGGGACGCGGTCGTGGTGCTCGAGGCGTTCGCGCTCATGAGGGGATGCTGCCTTCCGTGGGCCGCGTCGGTTGTTCGGGCAGGGTCGCCGTACCCTGCGGGGTGCACAGACACGCGACGAAGGCCCGGGCCTGAGAGAGGACCTCGTCTTCGGGCATGACGCGGGCGGCGATCCGCAGTCCGGCGAGCACGCTGTAGATGAGGCGTGCGTGCACCAGCGGGTCGAGTTCGGACCGGATGTGTCCGGAGCGCTGACCCCGTTCGAGCAGCCTCCGATACGTGGTCAGCCAGGCTTCCCGGTCGGGATCGAGGATCGTGCACACGGCGTCGACCTCGCGGCCGAGTTCGGCCGCGGTGTTCGCCGAGAGGCACCCTGTGCGCTTCTCGTCCTCGCACTGCATCGCCAGCTGTCCGCCGAGGCGGTGGTAGAGGAGGACGGGCGCCGGCTCTTCGCTGCTGTCGAGTTCGGTGCGCACCGGGATGCCGGTGGCCGTGTAGTCGTGCAGGGCGCGGAGGAAGACGGCATCGAGGCTCTCGAAGGTGTTGTAGAAGCTCGAGCGTCCGATGCCGGCGCGTTCGCAGACGAGTCCGACGTCTGTCCCGGCATAGCCGTGCTCGCTGAACACGGCGATCGCGGCGTCGATCACCGCCTGCTCGTCGAAGCTCTTCTTCCTGCCCATGGTGTGAGCCTAGATTATTTTGGACAGTTCTGTCCAGTATTGGGATATGGCCGAGGCCGTCGTCGCGTAGTGGACCGGGTGGAATAGTGCCTGCGCCTCAGCCGAGGATGCAGAATTCGTTGCCTTCGGGGTCCGCGAGGACGACCCACGGTTCGTCACCGGTCTGACCCACATCGACACGACGAGCTCCGAGATCGAGGAGGCGGGCCACCTCGGCGGCCTGATCATCGGGACGGAGATCGAGGTGGAGACGATTCTTCACGACCTTCTCCTCCCGATCGATGCCGACGATGATGCCCGGCAGTCGATCGGGCGACTGACGGATCTCGATCTCCGTCTCGTTCTCGTCGACGATGATCCAGCCGAGGGCCCCGGCCCACCAGCGGCCGAGCGTGAAGGGATCGGGCGAATCGATGACGATCTGTTCCCAAGTCAGTGACATGTAGTCAGCGTAGGCCAGGGTGGCCTGACTCAGCCCTCGCGAATGGTCATCCTGGTGATCTGGTCACCGTCGAGGTCGAAGGCGAACGAGGAGCGGCCATTGGCATGAGTCGAAGCCCAATCGCCGATCACTGTGATGTGATCGTCCTCAATGGTCACCTCTTCCGGAGAGATGGTGCCGGTCGCGCCGATGAACTCCACGTCACTCCAGCTCTTGATGGCGTCGCGACCGACGAATTCGCGGCCCCAGTCGTCGACGACGCCCTCGGGTGCGAAGGAGTCGAGGAAGCCCTGCTCGTCATGGGCGTTGACGATGTCGATGAAGGTCGCGATGGTCGTCGGTATCTGCGGTTCTGTCATGATGACTCCTGATTCTCTGTGTCGGATGCGGATTCCGTGCCCGGATTTCGTGCCCGGCGTCTGCGCGAATCGCGGCGCCTTTCGGCCGGAAGGTCTCAGCGGGTGGTGTATCCACCGTTGGCGAAGATCGTCTGACCGGTGATCCACCACCCCTCGGTGGCGAGGAAGCGGACGATCGGTGCGATGTCTTCGATCTGAGTGAGCTGGTTGCCCAGCGCCTGAGACTTGTGGTACTCCACGCGCTCCGGGGTCTCCTGGCCGTAGAAGAACGGTGTATCCATCGGTCCTGGTGCGATGGCGGTGACCGAGATGCCGCGCTCGCCGAATTCCTTGGCTGCAGCGCGGGTGAAGTGTTCGACGGGGCTCTTGCCTCCGGCGTAGGTCGAATAGCCGTCGGTGAAGGCGGCGAGCAGTGCGGTGACGATGGTGATGATCTTGCCGCTGTCGCTCAGGTGCCTGCCGGCTTCCTTGATGAAGAAGTAGGCGGCCTTCGAGTTGATGTCGAACATCGAATCGTACTCGGCCTCGCTGGTGTCGACGATCGGCTTGCGCAGCACCTTCCCTACCGTGTTCACTGCGATGTCGATCGGTCCCAGAGCCGCCTCGGCGTCGGTGAAGAGCTGTTCGACCGCGGCCGCCCGGGTGAGATCTCCACTGAGCAGGACGCCGTTGACACCCTGGTCCTCGACTGCGGCGAGGGTGGCCTCGGCATCCGGGCGGGACGATTCGGAGTTGTAGTGGATGGCGACATTCGCTCCGGCTTCGGCGGATTGGACAGCGATGAGCCCGCCGAGGTTCTTTCCGCCGCCGGCGATGAGGACGTTCTTGCCTCGGAGTGTGCGTTCGGTCATGATCGCTCCTTACGTATCGTTGCTATATGTACGTATAGCAACAGTACACGATAATATAGCGGTATGACAGAATCCCCGACCGTTGATACACGGACTCGGCTGCTCAACGCGGCAGCCGACCTCATCGCAGAGTCTCCGGGGGAGGATTTCTCGCTGCGTGCGGTGTGTGATCTCGTCGGGGTGAAGATGCCGACTCTCTACCATTTCTTCGGCAGCAAGCAGGGTCTCATCGATGCGGTGATCACCCGCGGATTCGATATGTATCTCGGTGAGAAATCAGCCATGGAATCGAGCGAGGATCCGATCCATGACCTCCGCAGAGGCTGGGATGCCCACGTGGAATTCGGACTGCGTAACCCCGGCTTCTACACTCTGATGTACGGCAAGGTCCGACCAGGGCACTCTCCTGCCGATCAGTCTCGCCCGAGCGAGATCCTCAGGGCTCTCACTGCCGAGGCGGCCGCTCAGGGACGATTGGTCGTCGACTCACGACAGGCCGCAGCCCACATCCTCGCGACGAATGTGGGACTCACGCTCCGTCTGATCGTCCTCGGCCATGACGATCAGGAGCTCTCGGCCGAGATCCGTGAGGGCGTGCTCGCCTCGATCACAGGTACCTCGGTGGGGGAGTCGAAGGAGGAGAGGCTCGGCCATTCGGTCATCGAATATGCGGTCGCCCACCCCGAGGTCCTCGGAGCCGCGGAGACCCAGCTGCTCGTTCAGTGGACCCGACGCCTCAGCGAGCATGCCGAAGGATCAGACAGGACCACCCGCTAGGCCGCAGAATTCGGTCTCTCAGCCCGTGACATCGCCGAGGTGGTGGTGGACTTCGGCCCAGTCCTTCGTGTCGGGTTCGACCCGGCTCATCCGTGCCTCCCGCTGGCTCATCCGTGCCTCCCGCTGTCGAGGGTCTTCTTGAGGACCGCCGCTTGGCTGATGTCGTCGCGCTTCGAGGCCGTGAGCAGGGTGAGCGTGCCCTTCTCGGCGATGTCCTTGAGTCGGTCGAGCGCCTCGGTGCGGGTGTCGTCCTTGAGCTCTTCGCGGTAGCGCCGGGCGAACTCGTCGTACCTTTCGGGGTCGTGCCCGTACCACCGGCGCAGCTCGGTCGAAGGCGCCACGTCCTTGAGCCACTCGTCGAGGTGGGCGTGCTCCTTGCTCACTCCCCGTGGCCAGACCCGATCGACGAGCACGCGGGTGCCGTCTGATGCTTCGCGGTCATCGTAGACGCGGCGCACCCGGATCCGTGGATAGTCCGAGGTGGTCATGGTCGTTCACTCCCTCCGCTCGCTTGTTCCCAGTGTAGGACGCGGGGCGGAGTCGCTCCTTGCCTTCGCGTCACACCCCGAGCGTATAGTGGGCATCCCAAGCACGATGACGCGGTCTGCGGTGGGCCGAAGGCGAATCTGCAACTCGAGGAGATGATGCAGTGACTGTCCAGAGCGAGGCGTTTCCCAACGGTGCGAACCCCCAGCATGTGCTCGGTCCGCCGGCCCCCTCGGCGATCTTCCTCGTCCTTACGGTTCGTCCCGGTGCGGAGGAGACGGCGAAGGACTTCCTCGGCGATATCGCAGGGATCGTCCGGTCGGTCGGATTCCGGGCACGGGAGGACCACCTCAGCTGTGTGACCGGCATCGGCGCCGAACTCTGGGATCGGATGTTCCACGCCCCTCGACCGGCGCAGCTCCACCCCTTCATCGAACAGCGCGGAGACGTGCACATCGCCCCATCGACCCCCGGTGATCTGCTGTTCCACATCCGTGCCCGGCGGCAGGACCTGTGCTTCGAACTCGCCAGACAGCTCATCGCCTCCTTGGGCGACGCGGTCGCCGTCGTCGACGAGGTGCACGGATTCCGGTACTTCGACGAGCGCGACATCATGGGCTTCGTCGACGGCACCGAGAACCCCGAGGACCAGGAGGCCGTGGACTCGGTCTTCCTCGGCCCCGAGGGCGAGGAGTTCGAGGGCAGCACCTACGTCATCGTCCAGAAGTACACGCATGATCTGTCCGCATGGGAGGCTCTGCCCGTCGAGGAGCAGGAGGCCGCCTTCGGTCGGCACAAACTCTCCGACATGGAGTTCCCCGACGAGGACAAGGCTCCGAATTCGCATCTCACGCTCAACTCCGTGGAGAGCCCCGACGGCACGGAACACAAGATCGTGCGGGACAATATGGTCTTCGGCTCCGTCGAGTCCGGCGAGTTCGGCACCTATTTCATCGGGTACGCGGCTGACGTCTCGGTGACCGAGCAGATGCTCGAGAACATGTTCATCGGCAAACCGCGGGGGACCCACGACCGGATCCTCGACTTCTCCACAGCGGAGACCGGAGGCCTGTTCTTCGTCCCGACTCAGGACTTCCTCGATGATCCCGACGGCCAAGTGACTGCGGCGGATGCAGCCGTGACCGGCGATGCCGGTCCCGAAGTTGCGGGCGTCGCCGCACCGGGCGGGCCGGCAGCGGTCGATCTTGACGACGATCCCGACAGGGGTGCCGGGGACGGTGGCGATCCGGTTGGAGGGACAGCCTCGGCGGGGGAGGCAGCCTCGGCGGGGGAGGCAGCCGCGGCGGGGGACGAGCCAAGCACTGACGAACGACAAGCGGACGATGGCAGCCTTGGAATCGGCAGCCTGAGAAGGAGAAGACAGTGAACAACCTCTATCGCGACCTCGCTCCCATCACCGGCCCTGCCTGGGCGGAGATCGAGGAGGAGGCCAGGCGCACCTTCAAGCGCAATATCGCCGGTCGTCGCGTCGTCGATGTCGAGGGGCCGACGGGCTTCGAGACCTCCTCGGTGACGACCGGACACATCCGCGACGTCCAGTCCCACTCCTCGGGGCTGAACATCCGGCAGCGCATCGTCCAGGAGTTCGTCGAGCTGCGAGCCCCATTCACGGTGACACGCCAGGCCATCGACGATGTCGCCCGCGGCTCGGGTGATTCGGACTGGCAGCCGGTCAAGGACGCGGCCACGACCATCGCCCTGGCCGAGGACCGGGCGATCCTCCACGGTCTCGATTCGGCGGGCATCGGCGGCATCGTCCCGAACTCTTCGAACGCCGCCGTCGCGCTCCCCGACGCCGTCGAGGACTACGCGGACGCGGTGGCCCAAGCCCTCTCGAGCCTGCGCACGGCCGGAGTCGACGGGCCCTACAGCCTGCTGCTGTCCTCGGATGAGTACACGAAGGTCTCCGAATCGACCGACCACGGATTCCCGATCCGCGATCACCTCTCCCGCCAGCTCGGCGCCGGCGAGATCGTCTGGGCTCCGGCCCTCGAAGGTGCCCTGCTCGTGTCCACCCGCGGCGGTGACTACGAACTCCACCTCGGCCAGGACCTGTCCATCGGCTACCTCGGCCACGACCGTGAGACCGTCGACCTCTACCTGCAGGAGACGTTCGGATTCCTCGCACTGACCGACGAGTCCAGCGTGCCGCTGCATTCCTGATAGACCTGCTGCCAGCGCGTCGGCCCTAAGTGGGCGAAATGGTCGGGGCTGCCGCGGGATTTTCCGACCATTTCGCCCACCCAAGGACGGCCTCCTCTGCTCTGACTCGAACGCCTTTTCCTGTGGATGACGAAACCCTGTCCACAGGCAGATTTCTGGGTCTCCCTTTCTCACTGAGAGTGCGTCAGCATTGCACGCATGTACAACAGTCGAACGTGGGAGAAGCGTGACTATCCGCGCCTGTTTCGAGTAGGGGAAGCCGAAGCGATGGGCATCTCACGGCATCACATGCTGAATGAGAAGCGGTGCCCAGTCGTCATGCCCGGTGTCCGAATGGATCACAATTCCCCAGAGTCTCTTCGCACCCCGAAATGGGCCGATGACAAATGGATCTGGGACTCTCTGAGACTGCGCGCGGCCGTCCTCAAATTTCCTAACGTCTTTGCCGACGGTGCCACTGCCGCCCGGATCTTCGGTTGGCCGTTGCCGTTGAGATGGATGAACGACCACCTGTACCTATGTACCACTGACAGAAACCTCAAGATCCGGGTGCCGAAGGTGTCTTTGCGCCGTACGCAGCACTTCATGCCCGCCGGCTGGCTCGACCTGCCTGTTCTCAGTCCGCCGGAAGTCCTCATTCGGCTTGCAGCACACCTCGATTTGAACGACCTTGTCAAGGCCGGGGACGCGGGAATCGGCAACTGGCATGGACCGCCGCAGATGACTGTCGGCGAACTGACCGCGGCTCTGCAACGGCATATTCGGGTGAAAGGGAGGCAGAAGCTGCTCGACGCTCTTCGGTTGATCCGTCCTGGCGTGGATTCGCCTCAGGAGACCGGTCTTCGGCTCTGGACCATTCAAGTAGGACTGCCCGAGCCGACGGTTCATCCTCAGATCGAAACCTACACTGCGAGGGGAATCATCGAGCCGGATCTGGGATATGAGGAAGCAAAACTCGCCCTCGAGTACGAGGGTGACCTGCATCGCGAGTCGGCGAAACAGTGGACACGCGACATTGAGCGTGATGAAGCGCTGGTCGATGCCGGCTGGACCGTGTTGAAGGTGACACGTAAGACCGACTACAGACTATTGGAAGCGAAGATCCGGCGAAAGTTGGGGTTGCAGTGAGCGCTCGCCGCCGGCTGTGCCCGGAACCTGCGGGTTTAGGAGGGCGAAATGGTCCACTCCGACCGCTAAATTTTCCGACCATTTCGCCCACCTAGCAGCGGTGATGCGAGGGAGTGCCTGGAGCAACCTCAGGAGCAACCGCGAACATCAACTGGAACGCATGCGAGCCCCGCTCTTCTGAGGGCACCGATCCGTTCTGAGGGCATCGATCCGTCCGAACCGTGGGTGGCTAGCTCGGGGTGGTCTCCGGGCCGAGGTTGCTGAGGATGAGGGTGCGCACCTGCCGGTCGATGTAGGTGTCGAGGTCGAGCCCGATCTTCTGGAAATACCAGTGCTTGAGTGCCCACATGTGTGCGATCGACATGAGGTCGTGCCCCAGTGCCTGCGCATCGACATCACGCAGATGACCGGTCTCCACCGCGCCGGCGACGACATCGATGAGCGGCTGCAGGGTCTCCAGCTCCTGTTCCTGGATCGAACTCAGCCCATCCTTCGACAGCGACCGCGAGGCCTGATAGGTGAGCACGACGGCGTGGCGCTGTTCGCCGACGATCCGGCAGAACTCGGAGAACGCGGCGATGACCTTGTCCACCGGGTCGGCCGCCTCGGCGATGGCAGACGGAACGCGCAGCCGGAATTCTTCGAGCACCCTGGTGATCGCGGCGAGCACGATCTGCTCCTTATCGGAGAAGTACTTGTAGAGCAGCCCGACGCTGACCCCGCCGGACTTCGCGATCGCCTGCATCGACACCGAATGAGTGCCCTTCTCCTGCATCAGGCGGACCGCGGCATCGACGATCTGCCGTTCCCGGAACTCCGCCCGGGCCCCACGGACGATGGCGTTGAGATCTGCGGATTCAGCTGACATGGTCGGCGGCGACTTCCTCTCTGAGCTTGAACTTCTGAATCTTACCGCTCGGAGTCCGCGGGAACTCGTCGAGGACCTGCAGAACCTCGGGCCAATACTGCTTGGCCACTCCCTTCGATTCGAAGAACTCACGCAGACTATCCATCTCCAGACTCTGCCCCTGCACCAAGGTGACGACCGCACACGCGACCTCCTGCAGCCGCGGATGCGGCACCGCAACGACCGCGACCTGAGACACCGCCGGATGTTCGTAGAGGACGTTCTCGACGTAGGCGACCGGAATGTTCTCACCGCCGCGGATGATGATGTCCTTCGACCGACCGGCGATCCGAATGAAGCCCTCCTCGTCCATCTCCGCCAGGTCGCCTGTATCGAGCCAGTCGCCGTCGAACGCCTCGGACGTCAGTCCGGGTTCCTTGAGGTAGCCGACGAACAGGAACGGGCCCTTGACCTGCACCTTTCCCTCTTCTCCGGCAGGCGTCGGTTCACCCAGCGGGTCGACCACACGCACCTCCATGGACCCGAGCGCCCGACCGTCGGTGCCCGTGACCTTCTCCTCCGAATCGCCCGGAGCGGTCATCGTGACCAGACCGCATTCGGTCTGGCCCCAGCCGCCGAACACGCTGAGCTTCGGCAGGAGTTCGCGCGCCTCATCGACCATCACACGTGGAATCGGGGCACCCATGCAGCAGAAGTGCTTGAGCGAGGACAGATCGTGCTCGGTGGTCTTCGCGGCTTCGATGAGGTCGTGAAGGAACGGCGTCGCCCCGGAGGTGTGCTCGATCCCGTACTCGGCGACGAGACGGGCGAAGTCCTCACCGTTCCACACATCCTGGAACACTCCGGCTCCACCGATGAGCAGCGGCAGACACACCCCGTACATGTACCCGGTGAGGTGGCCGAACGTCGAAGCCATGTGGATGACCGACCCCTGGCCCAGACCAAGGTGGTCCGGCCAGGGCAGCGCCGCCGCGAGCACGGAGTTGTGCGTGTGCATCACGCCTTTCGGGTCGCCCGTGGTGCCCGAGGTGAACAGGATGAGTCCGACATCGTTCGGATCGGGGCGCCGGTCGGCCCAATCGTTGGATTCCAGCGCCGAGGTGGTCGTGCCGCGATCGAGGAAATCCTGCCACCGTTCGAAGCCGTCCCGTGCAGCGAACAGAGATTCACCAGGGGCGTCGAGCACGATCGTGTGTGTGAGCTCGGGCAGATTCTCCCGGAGCCGGTCGACCATGTCCGGGTAGTCGAACTTGCGGAACCTGTTCGGCACGAAGAGGACGGAGACTCCGGCCTTCTTCGCCATGTAGCCGATCTCGCGGTCGCGATAGATCGGAATGAGGCCGTTCGTCGCGGCCCCGGCCTTGATGGCACCGAGGTGGATGACCAGCCATTCGTACCAGTTCGGCAGGTGGATGCCGACGACATCGCCCGGAGTGATCCCGATGTCGGCGAGCGACCTCGCACAGGTGTCGACGTCCGCCGAGAGCTGCGCATAGGTGTGCGTCCCATAGGGGTCACGGGTGACGACGGCATCCGGGCTCTGTCTGGTCCAGTGCTCGAGGTGGTCGAGCAGCGTCTGGTTCTTCCAGTCACCTGCCGCGGTGTGCTTGTCGATGAGGGCGTCGGTGAGGGTGGTCTCGAATCGTGTGGGCATATCAGGGCTCCTTTGCTCTGGTGTTGCTCAGGCCATGGTCAGTCCGCCGGAGACGGACAGGGTCTGACCCGTGACGTAGGCGGAATCCGGGCGTGCGAAGAACGCCACGGCGTTGGCGAGGTCCTCGGGCCGGGCGAGTCGGCGCATCGGGATGGCCTTCTCCAGTGCGGTGCGCAGCTTCGGATTGTCGGCCGAGATCTCGGCGAACAGCGGGGTGTCGGCAGGTCCCGGGCACACGCAGTTGGCCGTGATCCCATGCCGGGCGACCTCGCGGGCGAAGGTCTTCGTGAACGAGATGATCCCGCCCTTTGCCGCCGAGTACACCGCCTCGCCGCTCGACCCGACACGACCGGCATCGGATCCGATGCTGATGACGGCCCCGGATTCGGCGTCGATCATGTGCGCGGCCGCGGACTGCGTGCAGTTGAGTGTGCCGAGGAGGTTGATCGCGATGACCTTCTGCCAGGTCGCCGGCGTCGAATCCATGAACGGTTCGACCTTGTCCCACCCGGCGTTGTTGACGAGGACATCGATGCGACCGAAGCGCTCGATCACCTCGGCGGTCATGGCGTCCACGGCCGCCCGATCGGTGACGTCGACGGCCAGGCCGATCGAATCATTTCCCAGCGCCGAGGCGGTGTCCCCGGCCTTCTGTGCGTCGAGGTCGGCGACGACGACGGTGGCACCGTCGGCGGCGAGACGGCCGGCGATGCCCTTGCCGATGCCCGAGGCGGCTCCGGTGACGATGACGATGCGGTCGGTCAGGGGTGCTGTTTCGGAGATGTTCGCTGACATGGTGGTGTCCTTCCTTGTCAATGGTGTGGTGGCGGGGTGTTTGCAGCGTGGTTCAGGGAGCGAACTCGCGGCCGGCGGATTCCCGGGCGATGATGAGTTTCATGATCTGCGCAGTGCCGTCGCCGATCTGCATGCCGAGCACATCGCGCAGCCGCTTCTCGACGTCACGGTCCTGCTTGTACCCGTTCTGACCGTGGAGCAGCAGGCACTGGTGAAGTGCGTGATAGGCCTCGAGCGGAGCCCACCATTTGCACATGGCCGCCTGAGAGGTGTGCGGCAGATCCTCATCGCCGAGGCGGAGCGTGTCGAGGCACAGCAGCCGGGCGGCGGCGATCTTCGTCTCGGCCTCGGCCAGCGGGAAGGACACGCCCTGGAACGTCGACAGGGGCTGGTCGAAGGCCTGCCGATCCTTCACATACGCCCAGGCGTCCTCGATCGCTCGTGACGCGGTGCCCGTGCACTGCAGTCCGATGAGCGCGCGGGAGAAATCGAAGCCCTGCATGACCTGGGTGAACGCTCCTCCGACCTCGCCGAGGAGGTGGTCGGCCGGCACACGGACGTCGACGAATTCCACGCTGCCGCGCGCGACCGCTGCCTGGCCCATATCGACGATCGGCGTCCGCGTCACCCCGGGGGCGTCGAGATCGACGAGGAAGGCCGAGATGCCCTTGCCGCGCTTCGCATCGGGATCCGTGCGGGCGAAGATCACCGTGGCGGTCGAGGTCATCGCCAGCGACATCGACTTCGTGCCGTTGACGATCCAGTCCTCACCGGCCCTGCGGGCGGTGGTCGACGGGTTGCCCGCGTCCGAACCGGCATCGGGCTCGGAGAGTCCGATGGCGACCGTCGCGTCGCCGGAAGTGATCTGGCGGCAGTAGTGGTCGGCCACCTCGGCGTCGGCATTGCGGGCGATGACCTGCCCGATGAGGGACCCGACGACCTGGATGTAGGCGACGGGGAGGTCTCCCCGGGCGATGGCCTCGGTGACGAGTCCAGCCGTGACCTTGCCCAGGCCCTGCCCGCCGAGGTGGTCGGGCAGTTCGGGGGCGATGAGCCCGGCCCGACCCATCTCCCGGGTGATATCGGCACCGATGCGGCCGGCGGCCTCACGATCACGTGCCTCGGCGATGAGCCTGTCTTCGAATCCGGCCGCCGCCTCGAGGAGGGCCTCGGCTGCGGGGGAGAGTGAAACGTCCACGGTGATCCTTCTGCGGTTGTCCGGTCGTCGGGTCTCAGTAGGCGCCGTCGAAGCGGCTGAAGTCGGGGTCGCGCTTCTCGGCGAAGGCGGCCGCGCCTTCGTGCGACTCGGGTGAATGGGCGTAGAGGTCGAGGGCGCTCATGGCGAGGTTCGTGAACCCTGTCTGCATCTCGGAGTCGGCGTTGAAGGACTGCTTGAGGAAGCGCAGCGCCGTCGGAGCCTTGAGTCCCAGTGCCCGGGCGCGCTCCTTGGCGCGGGGGATGAGCTCGTCGGCCTCGACGACCTCGTTGGCCAGCCCCCACGATTCGGCCTTGCGTGCGTCGATGAGTTCGCAGAAGTACCACATCTCTCGGGCTCGCTTCTCGCCGATGACGCGGGCGAGGAACGCCGAGCCGTAGCCGGCGTCGAAGGAGCCGACCTTGGGGCCGGCCTGGCCGAAGCGCGCATGGGAGGCGGCGATCGTGATGTCGCAGATGGTGGAGAGCACGTTGCCGCCGCCGACGGCGACGCCGTTGACCGCGGAGATGACGGGTTTGGGCACCGAGCGGATGACCTTGTGCAGCTCGGAGATGCGGAACATGCCGTAGCGGCTGGGGCCGTAGTCGCCGGTCTCGGCCTTCTGCTTGACGTCGCCGCCGGCGCAGAAGGACTTCTGCCCGGAGCCGGTGAGGATGATCGAGCGCACGCGGTTGTCGCCCCAGGCCAGGGTGAAGGCCTCGATGAGTTCGTCGACGGTCTGCGAACGGAACGAGTTGAAGGAATCCGGACGGTTGATCGTGATGGTCGCGAAGGTCTCTTCGACCTCGTAGAGGATGTCCGAGAATTCGGTGGTCGCATCCTGTCGAGTCGCGGTGGTATCTGTCGGCATCGTTGCCTCCTCGATGAGAAATGAATCTAGGTTCATATCCAGTGAACATCAGTTCATCGACAAGGTCAAGAGGTCAGAAACGCCTCATGCGGCCGTGATGGTGCAAGAATGAACCCGTAGAACTCCTCCGAAAGTGGACGGAGTTCACCGACGAATGGACGACGATGACCTCGGACTCACCGGACCCGACCACCCCTTCGACTCCCGGCCGAGGCGCTGCGGACCGGCAGGACCCTGGTCAGCCTACGCAGGGCCGCACGCCGGCGGCGGGGGCGGATATCGGAGCGCTCATCGGAGGGGCATTCGGACTGCTGTTCCTCATCATCAACAGCGCGCAGTTCTCCTCGCTGGGCCGCACCTTGGTCATCGCCCTCGGGACCGTCGTGTTCTCGGGCATCCTCGTCTTCGCTGTGCGGGGGCTCGTGCGGGGCCGGGGCGCAGGGCCTCAGGAGGACGGTGCCCGACACAGCGCCCGGCACAGTGCCGACCCGCAGGGCAGGAGGCAGCGCCGGGAACCGCCGTTCGGCCGCGCCTATTGGATCATCGTCCTCATCGAGGCGATCGCTCTGTTCGCGGGGGCACGCCTGTTGACGAGCCTCGGCCACCCGGAACTCGGCGTGGCCTGGGTGGCCGTGGTCGTCGGCACCCACTTCTTCGCCCTCGGAAAGGTCTTCGGACTCGACCGCTTCCATGTGCTCGCGACCGTCGTCACCCTCTGCGGAATCGGCGGGTTCATCGCCTTCTTCGCGGCCGCGCCCGCTTTCATCCCCGTCATCAGCGGGGTCATCTCAGGGTTCGTACTGCTCGCGTTCGCGATGTGGGCCCTGGTGCCGGTCGAGAAGTGAGTTCCGGGCCGGCAGCTATGCCCGCGACAGCGCCGGCAGGAGCGTCGTCGGCGGCACGGGCAACGGAGTCCGCAACCACGCTCGTACGGGAGTCATAGGTGGGCGAAATGGTCGGGCCCCAGGCGGATTTCCCTGACCATTTCGCCCACCTAAGCGTGTCTATTTCGGGCCGTCCTTCTTCGGTGACTGCACACGCGGGGGCGGGAACTCCGGCGGCGCGGCTGCAGGATGAGTATCCAGGCCGGCGAGCACCTCGGCGATCGCGCGATCGAGCTGCGGGTCGTCGTCGGCGAAGAGCTGTCCCGGATCGTGTTCGACCTCGATATCGGGGTCCACGCCGTGGTTCTCCACGCTCCACTCCTTGCCCTCGAGCCAGAAGGCATAGCGCGGCTGGGTCACCCCGGTGCCGTCGACGAGGTCGTAGCGTCCGTCGATGCCGACGACCCCGCCCCACGTGCGCACGCCGATGACCGGGCCGATGCCCTTGGCCTGGACGCGGGCATTGATGATGTCCCCGTCGGAGCCGGAGAACTCGTTCGCCACGAAGGCCACCGGCCCCCTGCGGGCATCCTCGGGATCGGGAACCATCGCATCGTAGTTCCGGGCGGCGTTCCATGCGATGACCCGGTCGGCGAAGCGTTCGGCCACCAGCGCACTCGTATGGCCGCCCCGGTTGAACCGGACATCGGCGATGACTCCCTCACATCCCATGGCCTGCCGCAGATCACGGTGGAGCTGCGCCCACCCGTTCGACATCATGTCGGGCACGTGGACATAGCCGACGCGCCCCTGCGACTTCTCCGCCACGTACTCCCGGCGGGACCGCACCCAGTCCTGATACCGCAGCTTCTCCTCATCGGCCAGTGGGATGACCGCGACGACCCGATCCTTGCGACGTCCCCGCCGCAGCGTGAGCTCGACGATCGAATCCGCGGCCCCCTGCAGATGAGCGGCCGGACCGGTCACCTCGTCGACCGGCTGACCATTCACGGCGACGATGACGTCACCGACCTGAGCTGCCACCCCGGCCTGCCGCAGCGGCGACCTGGCAGCGGGTTCACTGCTCTCACCGGGCAGGATACGAGTGATCGTCCACCCGGCGGGGGTCCTTTCGAGATCCGCGCCGAGGAAGCCGAGCCTCTGCGAGCGATCATCCGATCCATAGCCCGAACCCGAAGGCGGGGTGACATAGGCGTGCGAGGTGTTGAGCTCGCCCACGGTCTCCCACAGGATGTCGACGAGGTCGTCATGCGTCAGCGCCTTCGCGGCCACGGCCCGCCAGCGCAGGGTCACCGACTCCCAGTCGACCCCATTCATGTCCTCACGCCAATAGTGGTCGCGCATGATCCGGGCATTCTCCTCGAACATCTGCAGCCACTCGGCCCGCCGATCGAGTTCGAAGCGCAGCCGAGAGGTGTCGACGGAGACGAATGCGTCGTCATCGGCCTCGACCTTCCGGTTCGCAGGGACCACGGAGATGTCGCCCTCGGTGCGCACGACGATGAGCTTGCCGTCCCCGGTCACCTCGTACTCATCGGCCGTGTCGACGACGGTGAGCAGCTTCCGCTTCGCGAAATCGAAGAACTGGACGGCCTGCTTCGGCTTCTCACCGGCATCGCCGGACCGCTTCGTGCCGAGCTCGCCGTCCTCGGCATCCCCGGTGCGCATCCACAGCAGCCCACCGTCGGCCGCTTCGAGATGCTCGAACACCCCCGAGGCCACAGGGAACGGCAGGATCCGCTCCTCCGCCCCCTCGAGCTCGACCTCGGCGGTGGTCGCCGGCTTCTCGCCGCGGCTGCGCTCGGACTTCGACTCCTCGGCGACCTCACCGACGGCCCATCCGCTCGCGCTCGGACCGAACGGAGCCGGTTCGTCGGCGGCCAACGGCAGCAGCCAGGGTCGGGTGACGCCATTGAAGGACAGATCGAACGCATGCTGGTTATACGCCGGGTCGAAGGTGCGGTCGCTCAGGAACGCGACATACTTCCCGTCCCGGGTGAACGCCGGCGAGGCGTCATTGAACTTGCCGCTGGTCAGCGGCTGCGCCTCCTTGTCCGACTTCACCTCGACGATCATCAGCTGAGCCAGCTGCTCCTCGCCCTGCGTCGGCTGCGACCACACGAGGTACTTCCCGTCGGGGGAGAACCTCGGCGTCCTCGCCTCACCGAAGCCCGAATGCCCGACCAGTCGAGTGCGGCCGTTGCCGACCTCGATGAGCCGGATCGACCCGTCGTGGGAGATCGTGGCGAGCATCCTCCCTGCCGGATCCGCGCGCAGATCGAGGACCCGACCTAGAGCACCGGCTCCGATGCGCCGAGGCGGCTTCTCCCCGGTCACGGACGCGACCTCGATCGCGTCCTCCCCGTCGGCATCGGTGACGAACGCGGCCAGGCCGGTGGCGTCGAGGACGACGGGCTCACGGATGCGGATCGACGAGTCCGCGCACAGCGCCCGGGCCGGTCCCTCGCGATGAGCCAGCCAGAAGGTCTTCCCGCGCCATTCGACCACCGAGGCGTTGCCGGCCTGATCGGGGCTGATGCGGTTGATCCCGGTGTTCGGGTCGAGGCGCAGCGGCTGCACCTGGGTGCCCGGCAGGGTCACCGACAGGGTGCGGACCTGCGCGTCGAGGCTGTCGAGGATCTTGATCTCACCCCGGCTGTGCCACACGATGCGGGTGCCGTCGGTGGTGGCGTCGCGGACGTAGCCCTCGGCCTCGGTCTGGTGAGTGAGCTGGCGGGGTTCGTCGGCCCCGCCGGTGCCCTGACCGCCGTCTCCGTCTGCCTTCGCCGAGGCAGCCGTGGCCAGGCCGTCGATGATCCACAGGTTCGCCTGCTCCGTGGCATGGTGGGGGAACGTCGCGGCCCGGTCGGAGGTGAAGACGAGGGAATCGCCGACCCACAGCGGATCCGTCAGCGAGGCGGCATCCTCACGCAGCAGTCGCTGCCACTTCGCCCCGGTGCCCTCGGCGTCACCGGCCCGATCGAGCCACAGCCTCGGCGCCGTGCCTCCGCGGTAGCGCTTCCAATGGGCCGGGGGACGGGAGAACGGCGTCGACAATGCTGTGACCCCCGAGTGGTGGCGGGCCAGGCCCGAGGCTCGGCCGAGCCGGAGGCGCGCGACGGATCCGTCGAGGCCGACGGAGCGCACGACATGGTTGCGGACCTCGAACTCCCCGGCGTTCGCGCCGACGAGGACATGCGTCTCATCAGCCCAGCCGAGCATCGTCATCGCCGACGACCCCAGCCACGTCAGCCGACGCAGGGCGCCGGTGGCCACCTCGGCGACCATGAGTTCGGGCTGGCCGGTGGCGAACGACACGAACGCGACGTGCGCGCCGTCCGGGGAGATCCGCGGCGAACGGACCCGGGCGCGGTCCGAGGTCAGCCGCCAGGCGCGACCGCCCGCGGCTCCGACGAGCCAGACATCGTCGTCGGCGGTGAAGGTGATGAGGTCGGCATGGATGTGGGGATAGCGAAGATAAGTCACGTGACCCACATTACAAGCTCGCGTGCCGGCGTCTCCGGGCCCGAGACCGATGCCCAGGCAACTTGCACCCGGCAATAGAATGGCCGTATGCCATCTCTGACTTCTGTGCTCACCGATCGTTTCGCCGCTGCCCTCACCGCCGCCTTCGGCGAGGACTTCGCACATCGCGATCCGGTCATCCGCAGCAGCCAGTTCGCGGACTTCCAGGCCAATGTGGCCCTGCCCCTGGCCAAGGAGCTGAAGGCGAAGCCGCGTGACATCGCGACGACGATCGTCGACAACCTCGACCTCGGTGACATCTGCGAGACTCCGGAGATCTCCGGACCCGGGTTCATCAACCTCACCTTCACCTCCGAATTCCTCGCCCGCACGCTCGAGGCCGGTGGGCTGGCAGCGGCACCGGAGAACCCCGAACCGCAGCGGATCGCCATCGACTACTCGGCACCGAACGTCGCCAAGGAGATGCACGTCGGGCATCTGCGCACCACCGTCGTCGGCGATGCCCTGGCCCGGACCCACGAATTCCTCGGCAACACGGTCATCCGCCAGAATCACATCGGCGACTGGGGGACCCCCTTCGGCATGCTCATCGAGCACCTCCTCGACGTCGGCGTCGACTCGGTGGCCGCCGCCGAGGTGTCGGAGAACCCGAACGCCTTCTACCAGGCCGCCCGCGCGAAGTTCGACGCCGATGAAGCCTTCGCCACCCGCTCCCGGGCCCGCGTCGTCAAGCTCCAGGGCGGTGACGAGGAGACGCTCGGGCTGTGGACGACGCTCGTCGGCTACTCCCGCGACTACTTCAACCGCATCTACTCCCTCCTCGACGTCACCCTGCGTGATGACGACCTGGCCGGCGAGTCCACCTACAACGACGTCCTCGCCGAGGTCTGCGAGGAACTCGAGGCCAAAGGCTTGGCGACGATCTCCGACGGTGCGCTGTGCGTGTTCCCCGCCGGCTTCACCGGCCGGGAGGGCGAACCTCTTCCTCTCATCATCCGCAAGTCCGACGGCGGCTACGGCTACGCCACGACCGACCTCGCGGCCATCCGCAACCGCGCGATCAACCTCGGCGTCGATCGGGCCCTCTACGTCGTCGGAACCCCGCAGGCCATGCACTTCGAGATGGTCTTCACCGTCGCCCGCGAGGCCGGCTGGCTGCCCGAGACGGTCAGCGCCGAACACGTGAAGATCGGCAATGTGCTCGGCTCCGACGGCAAGATCCTGCGCACCCGCTCCGGTGCCCCGCTGCGTCTGGCCGAACTCCTCGAGGAGGCCGTGTCCCGGGCGAAGGCGACGGTGGCCGAGTCGACCGTCGACTTCACCGCCGAGGAGGCCGAGGAGGTCGCCCGCATCGTCGGCATCGGCGCGGTGAAGTACGCCGACCTCTCCGTCGCCCACGACACCTCGTACACCTTCGACCTCGACCGGATGCTCGCCCCCATCGGCAACACCGCCCCGTACCTGCAGTACGCCGGCGCCCGCATCCGCTCGATCGGGCGCAAGGCCGAGGCCGAAGGCGTCGACGCCGCCGAGATCGCGAACGCGGCGATCAGCCTCGAGCAGCCGGCCGAACGTGAGCTGGCGCTGTCCATCCTCGGCTTCGCCGATGTCATCGCCGAGGCGGCCGCCGGCTCCCAGCCCCATCGACTGTGCACGTACCTCTTCGATCTCGCCCAGGCCTTCACCTCGTTCTACGAGCAGTGTCCCGTGCTCATCGCGGACACGCCTGAGCTGCGGGCCTCCCGCCTGCGTCTCTCGGCGATCGTCCTCGAGGTCCTCATCGCCGGCCTCGGGGTGCTCGGCATCCGCGTGCCCGAGCGCATGTGAGCACGCCGCCCCGCACCTCGCCGAAGCGGATGCTGCCCTGGATCGTTCTGGGCATCGTCATCCTCGCCCTCAATCTGCGCACCCCGATCATCGCTCCGACGGCGATCCTGCCGAAGATCCAGGAGGGCACGGGCTTCAGCACGGCCGGACTGGGCATGCTCACCGGCCTGCCGGTCCTCCTCTTCGCGCTCGCCACCCCACTGGCGGGCCGACTCATCACCCGTCTCGGTGCCGAGGCCACGGTCCTCTCCTGCCTGACGGGAGTGCTCACCGGCACCGTACTGCGCTCCGTCGGCCCCGGCTGGCTGGTGCTCGTCGGCACAGGCATCATCGGCCTGGCGATTACGCTGGGCAATATCGTCGTGCCCGTCATCATCCGCCGCGAGGTTCCGTGGGAGCAGGTGGGGATGGTCACCGGGCTGTACTCGGCGATGATGAACATCGGCTCGATGGCCACCCTCATCGGCACCGGGCCGATGGCCGCCGCCTTCGGCTGGCGGTGGGCGCTGGCCGCATGGGGCGTGCTCGCCCTCATCGGTCTCGGCTTCTGGATGCTGCTCATCCGCACCCGGGTGCGCCGCGAGGGTGCGGCCCGGCGGGCGGCCGAGGCCGCTGAGGAATCGACCGTCGCCGAGGCGGCCGCCCCCACCGCGAAGGTGCCGTGGAGTCAGGCGCCCGCCGCCTTCCGCGGCATCACCGCCCTGCTCATCATCACGTTCTCCGGCCAGTCGATCGCCTATTACACGACGACGACCTGGCTGCCGAGCTACCTCGCCGACACCATCGGACTCGCCCCGGCCACGGCCGGCAGCACGGCCTCCCTGTTCCAGATCGCAGCGATCCTCGGTGCCTTCGGCGTCCCGCTGTTGGCCGCGAAGTCGAAGCCCTGGGCACCCGTGGCGATCGTGGCCGCCCTCTGGCTGTCCTTGCCGATCGGTCTGCTGCTGGCACCCGGCGCCTACGGTCTGTGGGCGATCACCGGCGGCATCGCCCAGGGAGGCGGCTTCACCGCGATCTTCTCGATCATCGCCCGCACCGCCGGCAGCGACGCCCAGACCGCTTCGGCCTCGGCGCGGGTGCAGGGCGGCGGCTACCTCGCCGCGACCCTGGCACCGCCGTTCGCAGGGTGGCTCAACACCGTCACCGGGGGCTGGACGGCACCGCTGATGCTCATCCTCGCCGCCACTCTGGCGTTCACGACCACGGGTCTGCTCGCCGCCCGCCGAGCCGGCCGCATCCCGCGCGGCGGCGCCGGACGCGAGGTCCTCGGCGACGACTGAACGCCCGGGATAGGGCACAGGAAGTCAGCCACAGAAACGCCGAGGCGGCCCATCGTCACGATGGGCCGCCTCGGCGATGGAATCTGCTGGCTCAGTGCTTGGCGTTGTTGTCCTCGTTCGCCGCTGCGGCCTGGGCCTCGGCGGGCTTGACGGCGGGCTTCGGCGCCGGGACCGCGTCCTTCTCATCGGTCGCGGACTCGGCCTTGGTCGACGGCACAGCGGTCTGCGAGACCTGAGCGCTGGTGGCCTGACGCGAAGCCGGGGTCGAACCGACCGGACGGGCGTCGGCGGGACGGTTGTTCGGCAGCGGGGTCGACCAGGGGTCCTCGACCGGCTGCGCCTTCTTCCACACGTAGTAGCCGATTCCGGCGGCCGAACCGATGACGAGCGTCCACACGAGGGCGGCCTTTCCGCCGCCGGACTTGCGCGCAGTGTCCTTCTGGATCCGCTTGCCGGCCTTGCCGAGGGCCTTGCGAGCCTTCTTCATGGCCTTCTTGTCGCCGGTCAGGCGCACGGCCAGATCATCGACGAGCTTCGGGGTCTCGGCGGCGGCGAGGGAGTTCGCGGCGTTCGAGGCGAACTTGCCGGCGCGTTCGGTGGCCTCGGGGCGGTAGGATTCGAGCTTGTCGGCCCAGGCGTGAACCTGATCATTGGCCTTATCGGCCAGTGCCTCGACCTGGGGACGTGCCTTCTCAGCGAACTCTTCGGCTCGTTCGGCCAGGGCTTCGACCTGCGGGCGTGCCTTGTCGGCCGCCTCGCGCAGTTTCGGGGCCGCGGTCTCGCTGGCATCGGCGAGGACTCGGAGCGACGTCTGCTTCGCGGAATCGAGCTTCGAAGTGAGCTGATCTCGAGTTGGCTTCTTCGACATAAAACTTCCCAATCCTTAGATGTCGGTGGTCAAGTGTTCACCGCCCAGTCTACGGCCTACGTGCAAGCCCATGGTCAGCGGCGTCATCGAATTCTCTGCAGATCGGCTGACAGACTTGTCGATGCCCCGGTGTGAGACTGCATTCGAGACCACGGCGTGGAAGAATGAGGTCATGACTACAGTCTCAACGCACACAGCAGTCCTGCACACCAACCACGGTGACATCACCATCAACCTCTTCGGCAACCACGCCCCGAAGACCGTGGCCAACTTCGTCGAACTGGCCAAGGGAGAGCGTGAGTTCACCGATCCTTCGACCGGCGAGCCGACCAAGCGTCCCTTCTACGACGGGCTCAGCTTCCACCGCATCATCTCGAACTTCATGATCCAGGGCGGCTGCCCGCTGGGCACCGGCACCGGCGGCCCCGGCTACACCTTCGATGACGAGATCCACCCGGAGCTGCAGTTCGACCGCAAGTACCTGCTGGCCATGGCCAACGCCGGCAAGCAGATGGGCCGCGGAACCAACGGTTCGCAGTTCTTCATCACCACCGCCGAGACCCCGTGGCTCAACGGCAAGCACACCATCTTCGGCGAGGTCGCCGACGAGGCCTCGCAGCGGGTCGTCGACGAGATCGAAGGCGTGCGCACCGCTGCGATGGACAAGCCGGTCGAGCCGGTCGTCCTCGAGAAGGTCGGCATCACCGAGAAGTGAGCTGATAGGCCGTGAGTATCCGCGCGGTCTGAGAACCGACAGTGGGTACCATGGTGTGATGGACACACCGGAAGAGGGCTCGGCACGGGAAACCGGCCGGGCCCTCTCTCTGTCCCCACCCGTGGTGACCCGTACGATCCTCATCGTCACCGTGATCGCGTTCCTCGCCGAGCTGGTGCCCGGCCTCAGCCTCCTCCACCGTCTCAGCTTCGTTCCAGCGCTCACGCTCGACCAGCCGTGGCGGGCCCTCACGGTCGCCCTCGTCCACGAGGAGCCCTCGCCGTTCCACTTGTTTGCCAACATGATCGGCCTGTTCTTCTTCGGGAGCTTCGTCGAACGGGCCCTGGGCCACTGGCGGTTCCTCGTCGTCTACCTCGTCGGCACAGTGGGCGGATCGGCCATGGTGCTCGTCCTCGCCGACCCCTTCAGCAGCGACTGGGTGACCAACCACATCGGCGCCTCGGGGGCGGTGTTCGCCATCGTCGGCGTACTGCTCGCACCCACTCGGCGCCTGGACCGGAATCTCACCGGCGTCGTAGTGTTCGTGGCGCTGAACTTCGGGTACGGACTGCTCGTCGAGGGAGTCTCCTGGCAGGCCCACCTCGGAGGTCTGCTCACCGGCTTCGTGCTCGGATGCGCCGCCCTGCTCGTTCCGTCACGGGCCCGGAACACGGTGTTTGCGCTGACCGCCGTCGGCCTCGTCGTCCTCATGGTGGTGGCCGGTGCCTGGAGGTTGTTCGGCGTGGGGTTCTAGAGCATGGGTTGCGGGGCCTGATCGAGTGCCAGACTTCTACCAGAAAAAGGGCGATTTGTGTGCACTCGGCAGTGGAAAAATTGTTGTCCACAGGAGATATCCACATGGTGGATAACTTACACGCATGTATTTACCCAGGTCAGAGGCTCAAAATAAGTTATCCACAAGTGACGCTCCCGGCTTGGGTATAACTCGTCGCTTGTGGATTGTGGATGGCGAGCGGTGGGGCAGCGGCGTCGGGCGGTACGGCAGCTTGGGCGCGGGAGACCCGGTGAATGCAGATTGTTTGGTCGTTCCACCGTGATTCTGACGCCAGAATCACGGTGGAACGACCAAACAATAGGGGAGTCTGCGGCGAGGTCCGGCTATCGCCAGCGGGTGGACATGATCAGGCCCGCGACGAAGAACGCGAAGCCGATGAGGATGTTCCAGTTGCCCCACGCTTCGACCGGGAAGGCACCCTGGGAGACGTAGAAGGTGACGAGCCAGATGAGGCCGATGAGGAGGAGGCCGATGAGGACGGGAAGGAACCAACTCGGGTTCGGCTTGATCGTCTGCTGACCGGAGGTCGAGGTGTAGCTTGCGGTCTTGCGTCCCTGCGGCCGCTTGGCCGGGTTGCCCGAGCGCGAGGTGCGCTTAGACGATGAGCCCTTGGCCGACGAGCTCTTGGACTTCGTGGAGTCCGTCTTCTTCGCGGCGGACTTCTTCGAGACGGCATCCTCGGAGTCGGCCTCGGAATCACCGTCCTTGGAGTCCGTTTTCTTCGCGTTGCTGCTCTTGGCCGACTTCGACGAGGACTTCTTGCCCGCGGCCGTGGTGTCCTCGGACTTCTTGGCATCCTGCACATCGTCAGCTGCGTCGTCAGTGCTGTCTGCAGCGTCAGTGCTGTCGTCAGCTGTCACGGCGTCGGTCTCGCCCGTCACGTCGGCAGGTGTCTCGTCCGCGGTCGTCTCCGCTGCGGTCTCGTCGACCGATGCCTCGGTCGCGGCGTCCGTGGAATCGACCTCGACTGCCTCGGTCTCTGTTGCCTCGACCTCGTCGATGGTCTCGGCCTGTCTGCTCTTGGCCGCCGACGGCGTGCGCGAAGTGCGCTGGGGGCGCTGGGTCCGTCCTTTGGACTTGGCCACGAGTACTCCTTTGACGGCCGACCGCTGTTGGGGTCGCCGAGTGAATGGTTGGGGACAATCGCTGACCAGTCTACTCGGGACGTGGGTCACTGCGAAAAACTCCGACTACCCTGAAAGCGCCCCGAGAGCGCCCCGAACGGCGATTCTCATAGGATAAGGTGCAAGGGGTGTCCCCACTTGTCCCTCGGACAAGTCCCGACAACGCAGTGACAGTCACGGAGCAGAAGTGGTGAATAGTTCCTCCTCGGGTAACGAGCCGGGCGCAAATCCGCCCTCGCGACCCACTATCCGTCCTGCGCAGAGACAGCACCCCACCGTCCAGCCCGGCTACTCAGCCGACCACTCCCCCGGGCAGCCCTCCGACCACTCCGCCTACCCCCGCCCGGTTGACTCCGCTGCCTCCGGTGACCAGCCCTTGCCCAGCCGCCGAGAACTGCGCCGCCGCGAGGCAGAGGCCGCCGCGGCCCAGGGCCAGCCGACCGCCCACTACTCCGATGCCCCGGACATGTACGCGGACCCCATGCACGCGGACCCCAGTTACTCAGGCGGCGAATCCGGGCAGGCGACCCAGGCGATGCCCGCGGCAGTCGGGGGCCACCTCGGCGCGGGATCCGCATCGGGCCCCGGCCGACAGGGACCGCCGCCCGGCCGACAGGGACCACCGCCGAGCCGACGGGAACAGGCCGCGACACGTCGCAGCCGCCAACCGGTCGAGCGGGAACCGCTCGGCCCCGTCCGCGGCACCGTGCGCACCTTCGGCGAACTGTGCATCACCGCCGGTCTCGTTCTCATCCTCTTCGTGGTCTGGCAGCTGTGGTGGACCGACATCGAGGCCAACCGCGACAATGAGAACCTCGCCGACCAGCTCACCGAGGACTGGGCGAACCAGGACCCGAACAAACTGCCCGACGACCCGGACGAACCCGTCGTCGCCGACCCGGTGGACAAGAACCAAGCCTTCGGGATCTTCTACATCCCGCGCTTCGGCGACGACTACTACCGCACCGTGGCCGAAGGCGTCGACCTCGAACCCGTGCTCAACCGGATGGGCGTCGGCCGCTACCCGAACTCGGCGATGCCCGGAGAGGTCGGGAACTTCTCCGTGGCCGGCCATCGCGTGACCTACGGCAAGCCGTTCAATAAGATCGCGAATCTCCGTCCGGGCGATGAGATCATCGTCCAGACGAAGGACGGCTTCTACACCTACACCTTCCGCAACTTCGACATCATCCTCCCCGACGCCGTCGAAGTCCTCTCACCCGTGCCCGCCGAACCCGACTACAAGGGCAAGGACCGGATCCTGACGATGACGGCGTGCAACCCGATGTTCTCGGCCCGAGAACGCTACGTCGCCTACGCCGAACTCACCGACTGGACGCCGGCGAGCGACGGCGCCCCGGACAACATCAAGGACTCCAAAGCCTACGACAAGGTCAGCAAGAACGGTGGTGCCTGACATGTACGCATTCATCTGGCGACTGCTTCCCGGCAACTGGTTCGTCAAGCTCATCTTCGCCCTCATCCTCATCGCGGCAGTCGTCCTCCTGCTCATGCAGTACGTCTTCCCCGTCATCGCCCCCTACATGCCCTTCAACAATGCAACCGTGACAGATGGTGGCCAATGACCAAGATCCTCGTCATCGACAACTACGACAGCTTCGTCTACACGCTCGTGTCCTATCTGCGTGAGCTCGGCGCGGACGTCGACGTCGTCCGCAATGACGACATCCCCGCCGAGGCGGTCCCGGACAGGGTCGGCGCCTACGACGGTGTCCTCCTCTCACCCGGGCCCGGGGTCCCCGCCGAGTCCGGCGTCTGCCCGTCGCTGCTGTCCTGGGCCGAGGGTGCGGGCATGCCCGTGTTCGGCGTGTGCCTGGGCCACCAGGCCCTCGGCGAGGTGTTCGGCGCCGAGGTGACCCATTCGCCCGTCCTCATGCACGGCAAGACGTCCGTGATCACCCACGACGGCGAGGGCATCTTCTTCGGCTGCCCGAGCCCCCTGACCGTGACCCGGTACCATTCGCTGGCGATCGTCGACGAGACCCTCGACCTCGAGCGGTTCACCGTCACCGCCCGCACCGAGGACGGTATCGTCATGGCCATCGAACACCGGCAGAAGCCGCTGTTCGGCGTTCAGTTCCATCCCGAGTCCGTGCTCACCGAATGCGGGTACCTCATGCTCGGCAACTGGCTCGAGGTGTGCGGGCTGGCCGGTGCCGCCGAAGCGGCGGCCGGAATGTCGCCCTTGGCGACTGCAATCGCCTGAGAATTCCCGCCGACCTCCTCTTTCGGGGTGTTCGCCGAGGTGGCTCCTCGTTAGGATCGTGTGCACAGCAATCCTTGTGTACGGCAGGCCCCGTGCGCAGCGATCAGGAGGCAGCGACGATGTCAGAACCGAGCTATCTGCATGAAGAGCCGTTCACCGAACTCACCATCATCGAGGTGCCGGCGGTCCCGACCGCCGTCGTCGAGGGCAGAGACGTGGCGTTGGCCGACCTGCCCGCCCTGTTCGACGAGACGTTCTCCGGACTCTTCCCGGCACTGTCCGAGGCGGGGCTCGAACCCGCAGGGCCGGCCTTCGCTCTGTACACGAAGCAGCCGAGCGAAACAGTGGATCTGCAGGTGGGGATCCCCACTTCGGCGGGACTGACGAATGCGCAGCCGATCCCCGGCGGACACATCGTCATCCCCTCCGAACTGCCGGCCGGCTCCATGGCCGTGAGCAGCCACCTCGGCGGGTACGACGGCATCGGCGAGGCGTGGGCGCAGCTGCTGGGGGATGCGGTGGAGGCCGGCCATCATCCGGGCCTGCCGTTCATCGAACTCTACGTCACCGAACCCAGCCCCGAGGCGGACCCCGCGAGCATGCGCACGGACCTCTTCCTCAGCCTCGAGTGAGGCGGGCGGCCTCAGCGGCCGGAGGCGTCGGACCACCCGTCGAAGAAGCCTCCCGGGTCACCCATCGAATCGGTGTCCTTCTCGCCGTCGTCCCCATTGTCTCCATTGTCGTCTCCGCCGTCGCTGTCGCCGTCATCGGACGGCGCTGTCGGGATACCGCCGGGGATCGAAGGCATCGACGGTGAGGGCTCCGGCGGCTTCTTGGCCACCTTCACCGTGACCTCGGAGCCCTGCTTGACCTCGCTGCCGCTGGTGGCGGACTGCTCGAAGACCTTCTTCTCATCGTGCTCGTCGGTCTCGACCTCTTCGGTCTTGCACTTCAGCTGGTAGTCATCACCCTCGAGGATCTTGCAGGCGTCATCGGCGGACTTGCCGGTGACGTCGGGAACCTCGACCATGCCGGAGGACACGACGAGATCGACGTTCGAGTCGACATCGACCTCCTGCCCGTCTCCGGGTTTGGTCTCGATGACCACGCCCTGCTCCACATCCGGTGAGTTCTGTGAGATGTGGGTGCCCGCCTGGAGCTTCGCATCGTTGATGATCTTCCGCGCCTCTTCCTCGGTCTTGCCGGAGACATCCGGGACCTTCACGGATTCAGGACCCGAGGAGACGATGAGCTTGACGATGCTGTCCTTGTCGACGGTCTGACCACTCGGAGGATCGGTTTCGATGGCCTTGCCCTCATCGACTTCCGAGCTGTACTTCTCGTCGGTGTCGACCCGCAGACCCTGTTGGATGAGCGCGGCCTCCGCCTCGTCGGCATCCATATTGGCCACATCCGTGACCTGGACCTGAGGGATCGGCTCAGGCTTGTTGATCTCATAGACCCACAGGGCCACGGCGGCCAGGGCGAGGAGGACGAAGATGCTGCCGATCCACACCCACGCCTTCGACCGCTTCTGCGGCGGGCGCTCTTCCTGGTCGGTCATGATCGCGGACACGGGGCCGGTCTCGGGGGCCGGCTCGGCTTCGGCGTGCGCCATCTGCCCGGTCATCGGCGGGGCCATCATCGGGTAGGCCTGGGTAGCGTCCGCGTCGTCTTCGAAGCTCATGGGGCGGCCGTCGCGGGCGGCGAGCACGTCCTCTCGGAACGTGTAGGCGTCCTGGTAGCGGGCGTCGCGGTCCTTGAGCAGGGCATGGAGGACGAGCCGGTCGACGGCCGGCGGGATGTTCGGGTTGTAGAAGCTCGGCGGCTGCGGGGTCTCCCCGACGTGCTGATAGGCCACGGCCAGCTGCGAATCGCCGACGAACGGGGGTCGACCGGCCAGCAGCTCGTAGAGCAGGCATGCGGTCGAATAGAGGTCGGAGCGGGCGTCGACGACCTCGCCGCGGGCCTGCTCGGGGGAGAGGTACTGCGCGGTGCCGACCACGGACTGGGTCTGCGTCAGACCCGAATTGTCTTTCAGCGCTCGCGCGATGCCGAAGTCCATGACCTTGATGTCGCCCTCGGGCGTGAGCATGACGTTCGCGGGTTTGATGTCGCGGTGGACGATGCCGTTGCGGTGTGAGTACTCGAGCGGGGCGAGGACGCCGGCGATGACGTTGAGCGCCTCGTCGACGGTGAGAGTGCCGTGCTCGTTGAGCACCTCGCGCAGGGTCTGGCCCTCGACGTATTCCATGACGATGAAGGGCACGGACACGGATGAGCCGCCGGATTCGACGAACTCCTCCTCACCGGAGTCGTAGACGGAGACGATGCCGGGATGGTTGAGACCGGCGGCGGACTGCGCTTCGCGTTTCAGGCGGGTGTGGAACGAGGGATCGCGGGCGAGATCGGACCGCAGAAGTTTGATCGCGACGCGACGACCGAGTCGGTTGTCGACGCCCTCGTGCACTTCCGCCATGCCCCCACGGCCGAGGAGCGCACGAATCTCGTAACGCCCCGACAGCACCTTGGGTTCAGTCATTGATGTCCTCCGCTAATCTCACCCGTTCGGTGGGTTCATTCTCACCCGAACCGGGTTGAGCTCTCAGTATTTCAAACTCTTCGCTTCTCTTGTGCGTTCAGGGCCTGTTCAACGCCAGGATCTACTCATCGCCGCTGTCTCCGTTGTTTCCATTGCTCGAGCTTCCGTTGTCCGAGTTCGAGTTGCTGGACGATCCGTTGTCCGAACCGCTGTTCGAGTTCGAGTTGCTGTTGGAGTTGCTGTTGGAGTTGCTGTTGGAGTTCGAACTCGAGTTCGCGGACTCGTCCGAGCCGTTGTCGTTGTCCGACCCGGAGTCATCGCCGTTGTCGTTGCCCGAATCCGAGGTGTCCGACGAGCTCGAGGAGTCCTGATCCGTGTCCGATCCGTTCTCATCGGAGTTCGAGTCGCTGCCGTTCGAGGAGCTCGACGAGCTCGAGGAGTCCGAATCGGAGCTCGACTCCGAATCGTTGCCCAGACCCGGATCCGATCCGGTGTCGGTGGTCGGTTCCGGCGCTTGGGCAGGACCGGCGGAGACATAGAGGGTCACGGTGTCGCCCTCTTCGAAGGTGTAGCCGTTGTCTCCTTCGCCGACGTCGGCGACCGTTCCGGCGGCCCGATTCGAGTCGATCTCCGTCGTCTCGACCTCGAGGCCCTTCTTCTCGAGGTTCTGCGTCGCCGAGGATTCGCTCAGTCCGATGTAGTCGTTCTTGTCGATCTCAATGGTCTTCGGGGCTTCCGAGGTCGGCGCCGAGGTGGACGGATCCGGTTCGGGTTCGGCGTTGTTCCCACCGAGGAAGAACCACAGGAGGGAGCCGACGGCGATGAGTGCGATGATCGCGAGGATCCAGATGAGGACGCGGCCTTTGTTCGACTGCTTGTCCTTGTCCGGGTCCGTGCCCAGCGAATCCGTGTTCTGCGGGTCGTTCGGGTCGAGTTCCCCCGCCCCGGCGGCGCCTGCCGCTCCCGCCCCGGCGAAACCGGCGGCCTGGTTGTTCGGGTAGACCTGGGTGGCGTCGTTGGCCGCCGTGACGGGCATCGCCTTGGTCGTCGGCACCGGCTCAGGGTTGTTGAAGACCTGGGTGAGCGCCTCGGAGGCGGCATTGCCGTGTCGCATCTGCGGGACGAGCTCTTCGGCCCCGGCGACGTCGCCGGCCGAGAGCGCCTGAGCGGCCTGCGCGACCTTCATGGCGTCGGCGGGCCTGCGGTCGGGCTTCTTCTCCAACAGGCAGTCGACGAAGCGGCGCAGCGGTTCGGAGACCGTGTCCGGCAGCGGCGGATGCTGCTGATTGACCTGGGCGATCGCGATGGCGACCTGCGAATCCCCGGTGAAGGGACGCTGACCGGCGAGTGCCTCGTAGGCGATGATGCCGAGCGCATAGAGATCGGATCCGGGGCCCGAACCCTTGCCGGTGGCCTGTTCGGGAGCGAGGTACTGGGCGGTGCCCATGACCTGGCCCGTCTTCGTCAGCGGAGCCTGATCCGTGACACGGGCGATCCCGAAGTCGGTGATCTTGACGCGGAAGTCCGGGGTCATGAGGATGTTGCCGGGTTTGATGTCGCGGTGGATGACCCCGACCTTGTGTGCGGCGCCGAGCGCCTGCGCGGCCTGGGAGACGATGCTCAGGGTATCGGTCTCGGACAGGGGTGCGCTGCGTTCGATGATGGCCGACAGCGCCTCACCGGGAACGTACTCCATGACGAGGTAGGGCGAACCCTGCTCGTCGCCGTAGTCGTAGACGCCGGCGATGCCGGGGTCGGAGACGCGGCCCATGTTCTGCGCCTCGGCGCGGAAGCGGGCGAGGAACGTCGATTCGGAGAGGTATTCGTCCTTGAGGATCTTCGCGGCGACCTCACGGCCGAGCACGGAGTCCACGCCCTTCCAGACCTCGCCCATGCCGCCGACGGCGATTCGGGAGGTGAGCTTGTATCGGTTGCCCAACAGGGTGCCTTCAACGGGTCTCATTTCTCGACCACCGCTTCCATCATGTTCTTGGCGATCGGTCCGGCGACCGTCGCTCCATAAGCTTCATTGCCCGCGTTTCCGCCGTTCTCGACGACCACCGCGACGGCGATCTTGGGATCGTCGGCCGGGGCGAAGGAGATGAACCAGGCGTGGGGTGCCGCTCCCGAGGCATGCTGGGCGGTGCCGGTCTTCGCGGCGACCCTCGTATCGCCCATCTTCGCCACCGAGGCGGTGCCGTCGGTGACGACGCCCTCCATCATCTCGGTCAGCTGGTCAGCGGTGTCACCGGAGATCGGCCGGGACTGCTGCTTCGGGCGGGTCTCTGAGATCGGCTCGAGCGTGTTCGCGTTGAGCACCCGGTCGACGAGCTGGGGCTTCATCATCTTCCCGCCGTTGGCGATGCCGGCGGTCATCATCGCCATCTGCATCGGGGTCGATCGGACCTCGAACTGGCCGAGCGAGGACTGTGCCAGCTGCGGCGGGTTGAGGTCGGACGGGAACGACGAGGGAGTGACGTTGAGCGGGATCTCGAGGTCCTCACCGAAACCGAATTTCTCCGCCTGTTCCTTGATCGCGTCCTCACCGAGGTCCATGCCCAGGGAGGCGAACGAGGTGTTGCAGGATTCCGCGAGCGAGTCTGCCAGGGTCGGTTTGCCCCCATTGCGGCAGGCCCCCGGATGCGAGTTGCCGATGGTGGCCGTGGTCTGCGGCAGATCGAGGCTCGCGGGACCGTTGAGGGTCGAATCCGGCTCATAGTCACCTGATTCGAGGGCGGCGGCGGCCACAAGAACCTTGAAGGTCGAGCCGGGCGGGTAGAGGTTGCCGCCGATGGCGCGGTTGTACGCGGGCTTGCCGTCGGCGGCTTCGAGGTTCTTGAACGCCTGGGCGGCCTCAGTAGTGTCGTGATTGGCCAGCGCGTTGGGGTCCCAGCCGGGTGTCGACGCCAGGGCGAGGATCTTCCCGGTCTTCGGGTCGATTGCCACGGCCGCGCCGTTCTGGTTGCCGAGTCCGTCCACCGCGGCCTTCTGGACCTTCGGGTCGATCGTCAGCTCCACTGCGGCGCCGCGAGGCTGCTCGCCGGTGAAGAAGCTGCCGACCTTGTCGTAGAACAGGGCGTCGGAGTCACCGGAGAGGTAGTCGCCGGTGGCCCGTTCCATGCCCGAGGCCCCGGACACGACCGAGTAGTACCCGGTGATGGCGGCATAGGCCGAGGGGTCGAGACCTTCGGATCCATATTTGCGCTGGTACTTGTACTTGTCGTCGACGGGCTCCGAATAGGCGATCGGTGTGCCGTCGACGAGGATCGGGCCGCGGTCGCGGGCGAGCTGATCGAGGATCCGACGATTGTTCAGCGGATTGTTGTTCAGCGAATCCGCGGTGACGTACTGGACCCAACTCGTCGATCCGAACAGGAGCGCGAACATGACGAATCCGACGACGGCGATATGCGTCAATGGCTTCTTCATCGTTCACCTCCGTTGTCTCGTCGGTCAGTGGGGTTCGGGTCGGCTGAGTCGTAGTCGTCCGCAGGGGCGAGGTTGGTCGTCGGCGCTTCGCTGCCGGCGCGGCTGAGGTTCGTCGTGGGTGCGTCCTCGTCGATGGCCCTCGCCGAGGCGGCCGATCCGTCCGTGGTCCCGGTTCCGACCGCGGCCGGTGTGCTCTTCTTCGCCGGCTCGGCATCCTCGGTGATCCTGAGGACACCGGTGTGGAAGTCCTCGACGGGCCGCCGGGCGTTGTCGGAGATCCGCAGCAGCAGGCCGATGATCATCCAGTTCGCGATCAGCGAGGAGCCGCCCTGGGCGAGGAACGGCGTGGTCAGACCCGTCAGCGGGATGAGGCGGGTGACGCCACCGACGACGACGAAGACCTGCAGGGCGATCGTGAATGACAGGCCCGTGGCCAACAGGGTGCCGAAGCCGTCGCGCAGCTGCTGGGCGGTGCGGATGCCGCGCTGGAAGATGAAGAGGTAGCAGAGCAGGATGACGAAGAGGCCGGCCAGGCCGATCTCCTCGCCGAAGCTCGCGTAGATGAAGTCGGATTCGGCGTAGGGGACCATGTTCGGTCGGCCCTCGCCGAAGCCGGTGCCCACTAGTCCGCCGTTGGACATGCCGAACAGGCCCTGGACGAGCTGATAGGAGCCGCCGAACTCCTTGTTGTACTCCTCGGGGGTCAGCGCATTGAGCCAACCGGACACACGCTGTCCCACGTGGGAGAAGAGGAAGTTCGCGGCCACTGCGCCGACGGCGAAGAAGCCGAGGCCGAGGATGATCCACGAGACCTTGGACGTGGCGACGTAGAGCATCGCCACGAAGAGGCCGAAGAACAGCAGCGAGGTGCCGAGGTCGCGTTCGAAGACGAGGATGCCGACGCTGGCGACCCAGGCGATCACGATGGGGCCGAAGTCGCGCAGCCGGGGGAACCGGATGCCGAGGATCTTCGGTCCGGCGGCGACGAGCTGGTCCTTGTAGCTGACGAGGTAACCGGCGAAGAAGATCGCGAGCAGGATCTTCGCGATCTCGCCCGGCTGGAAGGACATCGCGCCGACGCCGATCCAGATGCGGGCACCGTTGATCGTTTTGCCGAGACCGGGGATGAGCGGCAGCAGCAGGAAGACTAGAGCGGCGAAGCCCGACACATAGGTATAGCGCCGCAGCCAGCGGTGGTCGCGGACGATGAAGATCACGGCGACGGCCAGGCCCACGCCGAGCGTCATCCAGATGAGCTGGGTCATACCCGAGCCGAGGTATTCCTTACGTCCGAGGTCGACGCGGTAGATCATCGCCAGGCCGAGTCCGTTGAGCAGCACCGCGATCGGCACGAGCACGGGATCGGCGTACTTCGCCTTGATCCAGACGACGATGTGGATGGTGAGTCCGAGCGCGGCCAACCACCCGGCGTAGCCGTAGACATTGGCCGGGATCGTGCCCTCGACGCCGAGTCCGACGAGCGCATAGGCGACGGTGGCGATGCCGATGGCCAGGATGAGCAGACCGAGCTCGGCCAGGCGATAGGGCCTGGGGCGCGCGGCCTGTGCGGGGGCCTGAGACATCACTGCGACTCCCGGGTGATGGCATCACTGGGGTCTGCGGACTTCGAGTTCGGCGGTGAAGGGGCCGGATCCGTGGGACTCGTGGAGTCCTCGACGTTGCCGGAGACTCCGTTGGAGCGCTCGGCCTCCTTACGCAGATTGTCGATGATGCGGTTCGCCTCATCCCGGGAATTCGCGGGGATGGAGCCGCGCAGACGGTCCTGCGAGTACGTGTTGAGGCTGCCGACCTCGATGTCCGTGGTGTCCTCGAGACGACTGAGCTCGATGGGCCCCAGCGTCGTGTCGAGGCCGCGGTAGAGGGAGACTTTGCCGTCGTCATCAGCGACGTAGTACTGGTTGCTCACATAGTTGTAGGCGAAGAATCCGCCGACGGCGAGGGCGATGATGACGATTCCCGTGATGATCCAGCCGAGGTAGGACCTTTTCTCGACCTCGTCATCGAGGTCGTCCTCCTCATCTTCTGCGGCTGTGTCAGCGGAACCGGAACGCAGCGGCTGAGTCGTGCCGTCGCGGGCCTCGTCGTCCTCGTCACCGGTCACTGCCTGCAGCGGCACGGTGTCGGTGGGAATGTCCCCGTCGCCGTAGTTCGGGTGGGTTTCGGCGGGTGCCTCCGCCTCGGTGTCGGCACCGATCGCGGCATAGCGGGGATTGAGGTGGACCGATCCGACGGAGACTCCGGTGGAGGTCTCGACTTCCCCTTCGAGCACGTCGCCGACGACGACGGTGACATTGTCGGCACCGCCGCCTGCCAGGGCGAGGTCGATGAGCTGGCGGCACGCCTCGTCGGGTTCGGCCACCTCGGTGAGGACTCGGGTGATGTCGTCGAGGTCGGCGAACCCAGTGAGACCATCGGAGCAGAGCAGCCAGCGGTCGCCGACCTGGGCCTCACGCAGGGACAGATCGAGATCGGGGGAGGCGCCGACGTCACCGAGGACCTTCATCACCACGGAGCGCTGCGGGTGGGTCTCGGCCTCCTCGGCGGTGATCCGGCCCTCGTCGACGAGCATCTGCACGAAGGTGTGGTCGTGCGTGATCGGCTGGAGCTTGTCATCGCGGAGCACATAGCCGCGGGAGTCGCCGATATGGGCGAGGGCGAAACGGTTGCCCGGGGCGCGCAGCACTGCGGTGACGGTGGTGCCCATACCGGCGAGCTCGGGCTGTTCGCCGACGCCGCGGACGATGCGGTCGTTCGCGTCGAGGATCGAGGTCCGCAGGACCTCCAGGGCGTCCTCGCCGCCGGGTTCCTCATCGAGTTCGGCCAGTCGGGCCACCGTGATCGCCGAAGCGACATCGCCGCCGGCGTGCCCGCCCATCCCGTCGGCGATGAGGAGGAAGTTCGGACCCGCGTAGCCGGAGTCCTGGTTGTTCTTACGCACGAGCCCGGTGTGCGACCGGGCTGCGGAACGGAGGGTGATGGTACCGCCGGTCGTCACGATTGGGTCTCCAGGGTCGTATGTCCGATGGTGATCCGGGTGCCGATGCGCAGCTGGATGGGTCCGGTCATCCGCGAACCGTCGACGATGGTGCCGTTCGTCGAACCGAGGTCCTCGAGCATCCAGGCGCCGTTCTTCGCGGAGATGCGGGCATGGTGGCTGGACGCGAAGTCGTCGTTGATGACGATCGTATTGTCGGGGGCGCGACCGAAGGTCACAGGTGCCCCCGAGAGCATGAGGGACTGACCGGCCAGCGGACCGTCGGTGACGCGGATGGTGCCCGGGTGCGCATGCGCGGCTGGTGCGGCAGCCCGCCGGGATGCGGGAGCCGGAGTCGGCGGCGGTGTCGGTGCGGACGTGGAGCCGCCTCGGCGAGATTTCCTGCCGCCGCGCTTCGCACCACCGCGCCTGGGTCCGAAGATGTCGCGGCGCAGCACTCCGGCGACGCCCAAGACGAAGAGCCAGAGGATGACGAAGAAGGCCAACCGGAAGACGGTGACGGTGAATTCGCTCACTGGGCGTCCCGCTCGCTCTCGTGATAGTGGACCTCGGCCTCACCGGCGATGAGGACATCGCCATCGGTCAGGTTCGCCGAGGTCAGCTTCCGTCCGTGCAGGAGCGTGCCGTTCGTCGAGCCGAGGTCGTTGGCGGTGGCATGGTCGCCTTCGACGATGATCTCGAAGTGCCGGCGGGAGACGCCGGGATCGTCGATGACGAAGTCCGAACTCGACGAGGAGCGGCCGAAGGTGTTCGTGCCCTGGCGCAGCGTCTGGGAGCGGCCGTCGATGGTCACGCTCGCCTCGATGGCGCGGGTGCGGGCCGGTGCCGGCGTCGGACGGGCCGCGGGGGTCGGGCGTGCCGGCGCCTGTGCGGATCGAGCGGGTTCCGGGGTGCGGCGCGGGGTCACAGAGCGGGACCCGGAGTTCGGGGCCTCACCGACGACCGGGTTGGCACGCGAGACCGGATCGTAGCCGCCGCGGTTGGCCGGCTGAGCCGCCGGGGAGCCGTCGGGGCGTTCGGTCGAGGACACCACACGGTACATGCCGGTGTCGAGGTCATCGGCCAAGGAGAAGTCGACGGATACGGGGCCGACGAAGCTGTAGGCCTGTTCGACGGCGTGATCGCCGATGACCTGTCGGAGGTCGGAGCGCAGCTCGGACTCGAGACCGGAGAGGCGGTCGAAATCGGTCGGCGAGAGCTCGATAGTGTAGTGGTTGGCCGTCAGGGTCCGCCCGCGGGAGACCACGGCTGCCTTATTGTCGGCTTCGCGGCGCAGGGCTCCGGCGAGTTCGACGGGCTCGACCTGTGATCGGAAGGCCTTGGCGAAGGCGCCGTTGACGACGTTCTCCAGCCCCTTCTCGAAGCGATCGAGTATCCCCATGGCACCTCCTCATCAGGTGTTGCCGTTCGTAGACGAACTCTTCGCCACGTAAGTCTGTGGTCCCTGACCAGGAACTCCCGGCCGAGCACAGTCTGGGCACATCAACACCCAATCCTAACGCGGTGAGGCTCTCAACTCACGTCGCGCATGATCTCGGGGCCACAATGTGCTGGGATTCCCGGCGCGCGTCCAGGCAGGAATGAGGGGCCGGTACCGCGGCGGCGTCCGTCGAAATGTGAAGGTGGACACGTTTTCGTCCATTCGGTCGCCTCGGTTTCCTGTTTCGGCGCGCTCGATGCTAGAGTTTTCTCTTGTTCGCGCGAGTGGCGGAATTGGTAGACGCGCTGGCTTCAGGTGCCAGTGGCCGCAAGGTCGTGGGGGTTCAAGTCCCCCCTCGCGCACAGCGAACGAGAAGCCCCTCATCGGGACCCGCAACGGGTTCGGTGAGGGGCTTTGTCGTGATTCTCAGACTCCTGCGGCACCGACGACGCCGAGAAGGGCCAGCCTCTCGTAGCTCTCGGTACCCGGATCGGCCGTGTACACGAGCAGGGCGTGTGACTGCTCGGGGTCGACGAGCTGTTGGCACCTCAGCTCGAGCGTTCCGACCTCCGGGTGGACGAAGTGCTTGATCTCCTGCGGGCGGACACCGATCTCGTGAGTGGCCCAGAGAGTGCGGAACTCTGGGCTCGACTCCCGCAGCTCGGCTGCCATGGCCGCGGCCTTCGAACCCCGGCCGCGGCGAGTCGCGACACTGCGCAGACCCGAGACCCAGAGCCGGGAGAGATGGTCGCGGTCGCTTCGCGCGTAGAGTTCGCGCGTCTGCGGATCGGTGAACCAGCGGTACCCGATCGAACGGGAGAAGCCCCGGAATCGGGTGAGATCGCCGGTGAGAGCGACACCGAGGCGGGACTGCCGCAGAGTCTCACCGAGCTCGGTGACGATCTCCGCGGGAGTGTCCTCAAGTCGGTCGATGATGCGCAGGAGGCCGGGGCTGACGTGATCGTCCGAGGCGCCGCGCTCCGTGGGCCGGTGCCCGCCGAGCCGGAACAGGTGGTCGCGCTCGGCGCGGGAGAGATGGAGACCGTGGGCGATCGCGGCGAGCATCTCCGGTGAGGGATGCGGCCCGCGCTGCTGTTCGAGCCGTGTGTAGTAGTCGGTCGACATGTGGCTGAGCACAGCGACCTCCTCCCGTCTCAGCCCGGCGGTGCGCCTGCGCAGGCTGCGCGGCAGACCGACGTCCTCCGGCTGCAGAGCTTCCCTGCGCAGGCGCAGGAACTCTGCGAGCCCCGCCCGATCGATGTCCATCCCGGTGTCCCCTTCTCCCCGCGGATCCGTTCCTCGTGCCCGCGTGTCCCCGATTCTTCCACCCTTGGCGAACCTGATCCACGGATCGTCGATCCCCGGCTCAGAAGTCCTTGCCGCCGTGCTCGCCGTTCGGTGACGATGGAGGCGACAGGCCATCGACACACACGGAGGAACCATGTCTCGCACCACCCCTGACATCACCGTCCCCGACCTCAGCGGACGGCGCGCCGTCATCACCGGAGGCAGCGACGGGATCGGCTTGGGCATCGCCCGCAGACTTGCGAGAGCCGGCGCCGAGGTGATCCTGCCCGTCCGCAACCGCGCGAAGGGTCAGGCGGCGATCGCCGGAATCCGCGCGGACAAGGTCCCCGGGGAAGTGAGCCTGCGCGACCTCGACCTCTCCTCGCTCGAATCTGTCGGCCACCTCGGCGGCGAGCTCCTCGGCGAAGCCGCGCCGATCGACATCCTCATTCTCAATGCGGGGGTGATGACCCCGCCTCGACGTCAGGAGACCGCCGACGGATTCGAACTCCAATTCGGGTCCAATCATCTCGGTCACTTCGCCCTCATCGCGCACCTGCTGCCGCTGCTGCGAGCAGGACGGGCCCGTGTGACGTCGCAGATCAGCATCGCGGCCAACCGCGGGGGAATCAACTGGGACGACCTCGGCTGGGAACGCGACTACGACGGGATGGCCGCCTACAGCCAGTCGAAGATCGCGTTCGGCCTGGTCGGACTCGAACTCGACCGACGCAGCGAGGCCGCGGGCTGGGGGGTCACAAGCAATCTCTCCCACCCAGGCGTCGCCCCGACGAGCCTGCTCGCGGCCCGCACCGAAATCGGTCGCACGCAGGAGACACTGGGCCGTCGGGTCATCGGCGCACTCTCCCGGCGGGGGATCGTCTTCGGCACGCCGGAGTCCGCGGGCCTGCCCGCGCTCCACGCGGCAGTCTCACCTGAGGCCGGCGGACGCCGACTCTACGGGCCGAGTGGGATCGGCCACTTGGGCGGCCGACCCGGGGAACAGCCCCTCTACTCGCGCCTGCGGCACCCCGATCAGGCGCGACGGATCTGGCAGCTCTCCGAGGAGCTCACCGGAGTGCAGTTCCCGGCATAAGCCGGGCGAATGGGTCCGTGAGGGTGCTCGTTCAAGGCGGAGCGCGTTGATCGAAGCGGAGCGCAGCACGGAAACGTCGTTCAAGCGGGAGCGCACCTGTCGAGAGGCGCACGGGTCGAAAGGTGCGCTGCGCCTTGAACGAGGGAGATCGGGCGTGAGGCGGGGGCTGGGGCCGGCGCTGCGTTCAGCTGCGTTCGTAGACGCGGGCGCGGCCCTTGACCCCGGCGAAGCGGAACGGCGCCGAGGTGACCCGCGGGGTCTCGACATCCTCGGCGCTTCCGAGCACCGTGGAATGCAGCTCACGGTAGGCGTCGACGTCCAAGGGGACTCGGCCGTCGAGAGCTGCTGCGACGTCATCGCGGCGTGAGCGCGCGGCATAGCCGGGCAGGACCCGACCGGTGAAGAACTCGCTCGCACTGCCCGAACCGTAGCTGAAGAACCCGATCCGGCGCCCCTCGAGGTCCTCATCGTGATCGAGCAGTGCGGCAAGCGCTGCGAACACCGAGGCGGTGTAGGTGTTGCCGAGGCGACGGTTGTACAGCGTGCTCGTCGCCAGGCCCGTGTCGCGGGGCGCATCGGACGCCTGTGCGGCCACCCGTGCGATCCCGTCAGCACCGATTTCCGGGAGGTCACCGCTGAGTTCCTCGCCCGCATGCTGCGCGAGGTGGAGCTGGGCCTTCTTCGCCATCTTCGTGAACGGCTGGTGGTAGAGGATCCGGTCGATCTCGGCCAGCGCCGGTCCTCCCTGAGCCTGCAGGTCGTCCCACGCCCCGGAGAGGGCATCGAGATACGCCGTGACCGAGAGCCCGCCGTCGACGATCGCCGTCGTCGAATCGTTGGGCCGCCAGAAGTCGTCGACGTCGGCGGCGAAGAGACCCGAGACCTGCTCGATCTCGATCAGCCTCGGATCGGCGGAGACGAGCATCGCCACCGCACCGGCGCCCTGGGTCGGCTCACCGGGGGAGTCGAGCTCGTAGCGGGCGACGTCGGAGGCGATGACGAGCACGCGCTCGCCCGGGTTGCGGCTGACGATGCCGATCGCCGCCTGCAGCGCGGCGGTTCCCGCGAAGCAGGCTTCCTTGAACTCGGTGATCCGGACCTGCGAGGGCAGGCCGAGCAGCTTGTGCACGGAGATGCCCGCGGCCTTCGACTGGTCGATTCCCGACTCCGTGGCGAAGAGGAGAGTGCGGATGCCTTCGGTGCCGCACCTCTCGATGATCGGGGCGGCCGCGGCCGCACCCATCGTCACGGCATCCTCGTCGGGGGCGGGGAAGCTGAACTGATCCTGGCCGAGTCCGAGACGGAACTTGTTCGGATCGGTTCCGGCCGCCTCGGCGAGGGCGGAGAGGTCGACCACGTGATGCGCGGTGGCCAGTTCGATGTCGTCGATGCCGATCGGTCTCATGCGGCTTCGCCTTCCTCTCCTCGTTCCATGTCAGCCTTGCGTTCCATATCCAAGTGGGTGGACATGAGCTCACCCGGGTTCGTCTGCGCGGCCAGCAGGGACAGCTCCCCGCAGAGCACGGTCGCGGCCATGAGCGCAGCCAGGCGGCGCGAGTTCGCGCCGGGCTCGCGATCCTCGCGGCAGCCGAGTCGCTCGAGCGCCTCGTCCACGTGCGGCAGATCCTTGCCGTTGCCGACGGTGCCGACGATGAGGTGGGGCAGCGTCGTCGAGAAGTACAGGCCCTCGGCACGGGCCTCCGCATACGTGATCCCCTGCGAACCCTCGACGATGTTCGCCGCATCCTGACCTGTGGCCAGGTAGAACGCGAGCAGCATGTTCGCGTAATGCGCGTTCGCCGAGCGCAGCGCACCGGCGATCGTCGAGCCGACGAGGTTCTTGCGGATGACGAGCTCCGTCATCGTCTCCGCGCTCGAGCGCAGCCGACGCTCGACGACCTCGTGGGGCAGAAGGATCTCGGCGACGACATTGCGGCCGCGGCCGAGGATCCCGTTGACGGCGGTGGCCTTCTTGTCCGAGCAGTAGTTGCCGGACACCGAGCCGTAGTCGAGCCCGAGCCGCCACGACAGGATGCGCTCCATGAGCGTGTCCGAGGCCTGCGTGACCATATTGTGGCCCGAGGCATCATTGGTGCGGAAGGCGAAGCGGACGAAGAGGAGGTTGCCGACGATCTCCGGGTGGATCTCGATGAGCCGGCAGTGGTCGGATCCGGCGGCGACGACGTCCTCGAGTTCGGGCCTGCGGTGGCGGATGGCCTGCGCGGCCGCCTCGGCGCCGATCGCGGATTCCGCGACGAAGAGGACCGACCGGGTCATCCGCTCATCGACGATGACGGTGCGGATCCCGCCGTCGATCTCGCGTGAGATCGAGGCCCCGCGGCCGACGGAGGGCCACAGCGGGGTTTCGTACGTCGCCAGGGGCACAGCCACCTCGGTGTGGGTGCCGGCCGGGGCCAGCGCTTCGCCGCTGACCCGCAGGGGACCGACCCAGCTGGTCGGGATCCCGGTGGTCGTGATCTGCTGATTCACAGCTGATTCCTCCTCGAATGGTCATCGGCGTTCGTGCGGGCATCGGAGCGGTGCGACAGCGCGGTGACGTCGATTCCGCGCAGTTGGCAGAACTCGCCGAGGCGGCCCCGCGTGAGCACGTCCGTGCCCATCAGATCCGCAGACCGAACGGCTCCGAGCAGGGCGAACAGCGCCCGTGTCTGAGTCTGCCATGTGCGCACGAGTTCGACGAGCCCGTCCGGACCGTGGTCGAGCACGGTCTGCAGGAAGGTGCCGGCGACGCCGACGGCGCGAGCCCCGCAGGCCAATGCCTTGACGACATCATAGGGGTTGCGGACCCCGCCGGAGGCCAGCAGCACGCGGGACGAGACGCTGTCGCTCGCGTGTGCGGACTCGCCGGCCCATTCGGGTGGGGCGTCGAGCAGGCAGGCCAGTGCGGACTGGCCGAAGCCGGTGAGCATGGAGAAGTCGCCGGCCGAGGAGCGGTCGTTCTCGATCCGCAGGAAGTCCGTGCCGCCGGCGCCGGAGACATCGGCGAAGCGCACGCCGATCTCGGCGAGCTGGGTCAGGGTGCGTCGGCTCAGCCCGAACCCGACCTCCTTGACGACGACGGGGACGGGGCAGGCGGCGACGATCTGCTCGAGTCCTGACAGCCAGGTGGAGAAGTCGCGGGTGCCCTCGGGCATCGCTGTCTCCTGCACGGGATTGATGTGCAGCTGCAGGGCATCGGCACCGAGCAGTTCGACGGCGCGGCGGGCGTCGTCGGCGCTGCGCCCGGCACCGAGGTTGCCCATGACGAAGCCGTCCGGGTTCTCCTCGCGGATGACGGTGAAGCCCTTCGCCGCTTCGGTGTCGTCAAGCGCCACGCTCATCGATCCGCAGGCCATGGGCAGGCCGGTCTCGGCGGCGGCGATGGCGAGATCCCGGTTGATCTTCGCCGTGGTCTCGGTGCCGCCGGTCATGCCGTTGACATAGAAGGGGGTCGGCCAGGTCCAGTCGCTTAAGTTCACGGTCAGGTCCACGCGCTCCGGGCTCGTGCCCGACAGGGCGTGGTGGACGAACTCGAGGTCGTCGAAGTCGGTCCGGCGCGGACCCTCGGTCTGCTGCGCCGAGGCGAGGCGGACGTGATCGTCCTTGCGGGACGCGCGGGAGGCCTTTGTCGCGGGGGACTCAGCGGCAGGGGACTCAGCGGCAGGGGACTCAGCGGCAGGGGACTCAGCGTTCGGGGTTTCAGAACTCATCGATCTCGCCTTCCTCTCGGTGCGTTCCGAGGTGCAGCGGACGGATGCCCTCGGCCTCCCAGCCGGCCAGGATCGCCAGCGCATCGGTGTGGTTGGGGGCCAGGGCGATGCCGCAGTCTCCGCCGCCGGCACCCGAGGGCTTCGCGGCGGCACCATGGTCCTCAGCGATCTCGCAGAGTCGACGCAGAGTCTCGGTCTCGATGAGGCTTCCCGAGGTGAAGCCGAGGCGCTGCAGCAGGGTCCTGGCCTTGCCGATGGTCTGCAGTGCCTGTTCGGCATCGTCGTCGTCGCAGGCGGTGACGAGGTCGTCGACGAGCGTGTGCGATTCGGCGGTGAAAGAGGCGAAGGGGCGCGGCCTCTCATCCTTCGGAGTGTGGACGCGTGTGACGAGGTGTTCGGTCGAGGCCGGCGATCCCGTCCACCCGACGAGGAGGTCGAGCGAGCTCGGCGGAGTGATCCGACGCGCTGAGAAACCGGCCCAGTCCGAGCACTCGAGGGCGGAGACGACTCCGTGCTCCTCTCGATGCTGCCGCAGCGACGCCCGGTCGGGGGAGGAGTAGCGGATCCACCCGCCGAAGGTGCTTGCGGCGAGGTCTCCCCCCGAGGCTTTCGGGGAGATCGCGATGGTCGCGAGCAGGGCGAGTTTGAAGCGTTCGGTCGGGCGAAGGCCCAGTGCGTAGAACTCGTTGAGGGCGGCGATCGTCGCCACCGTCACCGCTCCCGAGGAGCCGAGGCCGAACTTGCGGCCGTCGGCATCGTCGAGTTCGCTGGAGATGTTGAGATCGAAGTAGCGTGGGGCCGCACCGCGGGCGGCCCGGAGCTCCTCGACGGCGGCGATCGCGGAGAGCACATAGTCGGCGGGACGGTGCTCGAGGACGATGGCCTCGCCGTTCTCCTTCCGTCGCCACACCAGCGGGGCCTGCCCGTATTCGCTCGAGTGGATCCGTCCGGCGCCTTCGCTCTCGGTCAGGCGCACCGTGATGCATCGGTCGACGGCCACGAGGACCGCCGGCTGGCCGGGCGTGACGACAGCGTACTCACCGGCGATGTAGAGCTTTCCGGGCGCCCGAGTCTCGATCATGCCGGGCTGCCTTCGCCCGCGGCAGGGCTCCCACCCGCGGCAGGAACCGCCTCGGCATCGTCAAGCAGGTGGGCGCCGGGGCCGGGGCCGACGACCCGCACATCACCGAACGCAGCGAGCTGCCCGGCCAGCGCCTCGGACTCATGGGGCCGGACGATGACGGCCACATTCGGACCGGCGTCGGCGGTCGAATAGGCCTCGATCCCGGACTCACGGGCCTCGGCCACGGCATCGAAGATCGCGTGGCTGGTCGGGTTGAGGAACCGGATCGGGGGAACGGTGGACTGGATGAGCCCGTGCATGCGCAGGGCGTGGGATTCGGTGATCTCGCCGATGCGGGTGAAGTCCCCGGCGGCGCAGGCGGCGATCATCTGCGTGAGATAGTCCTCCGTCGAGGACACCCAGCCGGAGTAGAACGGGGAGGTCGCGGCGGTCAGACGCATCGCCTCGCGGGAGGACACGGCCTTTCGGGCCCGATTCACGGTGACGATGATCATCCGCATGTCCGGTGCCGCGATCGATTCGGCGAAGGAAGAATCGTCGTCGCCGGCGTGCCACACGGCCATGCCTTCGGCCACCGACCGGCACGCCGAACCCGAACCCCGGCGGGCCAGGCGACTGAGGTCTCTGGAGTCGAGATCGAGGTCGAAGGCAGCGGCGGCCGCAGTCGCCAGAGCTGCGAACCCCGAAGCCGAGGAGGCCAGGCCCGCACCCGTGGGCACGGAGTTCCGGGAGCGGACGAGGACGCGGTCCTCGCGTCCGGCGAGTGCGCGGACGTGATCGAGGAAGACGGAGATGCGCGAGGTCTGACCCTCATCGGCCAGCGCACCGTCGAGTTCGAGGACATCAGTCTCGGCGTCGGGGGCGGGCGTGACCGTCGTCGTGGTCTCGAAGTGGTCGAGGGTCAGCGAGAGGCTGCCCGCGGCGGGCAGAATGAGGTCCTCATCGGCTTTGCCCCAATACTTGACCAGGGCGATGTTCGGGTAGGCCCGCGCCGTCGTCGCTCTCATGTCGGTCCGACCTCCGTCGTCCAGGTGCGTGGTGCTCCCGCGGCGCGCATCGCGTCCGCAAGCTCCTCGGCTGCTTCGTCGCCGTCGGCCAGAGCCAGCACGCAGCCGCCGAGTCCGCCGCCGGTGAGTTTGGCGCCCCTGGCTCCGGCCGCGGTGGCGGCGTCGACGAGGGAGTCGAGCGTCGGGGTCGAGACGCCGAGGTGGCCGAGCAGCTCGTGCGCCTCGAGCATATGACGGCCGATCGTCACCCGATCACCGGCGCGGATGTCGTCGACGGCGGCCTCGCTGAGCGCGGCGAGCCGGTCGATCATCGCACCGACGCGCACCGGATCGGCGTCGTGTCGGGCCCGGACCCCGCCCACGGCCTGCGCGGTCGAACCGGGGCGACCGGAATCGGCGAGGACGAAGACGAGCGGTGAGCCGACCTCGATGGGACGGGCGGAGTGGTTCTGGAACCGGATCGGCCAATCGGCGGCCACCGCCCAGGCATCGATGCCGCTGGGCCGCCCGTGGGCGACGGTCTCGGCGGTCTGGACGATTCCGTGGAGCGCGGCGGCATCGAGTTCGACCCCGCGCAGATCCGCGACGGCACGTGCGATGGCGGTGGCCACGGCGGCCGAGGAGCCCAAGCCTCGGCTGTGGGGAATGCCGCTGCGGATGCGCAGCTCGACGACCGGGTGCGCCTCGGCGTGTGCGTCGGCAGTGGCGTTGACAGCCGCCTCGAGGGCGGCGACGACCGGGCCCATGCCGGCCGGAGCGGTCGAGACGGTGCCGGAGAACAGCTGGGATTCGATGCGCGATTCGGGTCCGGAGATCTCGAAGAGATCAGCCTGGACGCCGAGGCCGTGGAGCGGAACCGCGAGCGCCGGGGCCCCGTAGACGACGGCATGCTCACCGAAGAGGATAGCTTTTGCGTGCGAGTGTCCCTGCGCATCGGGGATCGTGACGATCGGCTGAGTCTGCGTCGTGGGGCCGTCGGCAGGGCCGGGTTCGGTCAGTGGAGGATTCGGCATGCAGATGAGTTCCGGGGTCGGGGTACGGCGTGGGTGAGGCCGCCTAGATTCGACGCAGCCGGGAATCGGGTGCGGTTCTGCGTTTCGGTCATGACCGTCCCATCATATGCCGAACCCCCGTCACCGCCGAAGACGAGGGGCATCCCAGGTGGGTCAGTGTTGCCAACGCCACTGATAGCGCCGAGGTGGCTGTGCCGTGCGACACCTACTGACGAGTACGTCCCAGAGTCTTCTGAGTACGTCCTCAGGTCTGGCGAGTCCGTCCCAAGGTCCATCCGGCCGCAGCATCCTGATCGCGCCAGAAGCGGGCGAAGCGGCCGCCGGCGGCGAGCAGCTCATCGACGGTGCCGTCCTCGACGACCCGACCCTCGTCGAGGAAGATCACCCGGTCGGCGGTGCGGATGCTGCCGAGCCGGTGGGCGACGACGATGCGGGTCCGCGGGGTCGGATCGGCGGTGAGCGCCGCGACGATCGCCGCTTCGTTCTCCGCGTCCAGGGCGCTCGTGGCCTCGTCCACGAGGAGGATCGGCGCGGGTTTGAGCAGCGCCCGGGCGATCGAGACGCGCTGGCGCTCGCCTCCGGACAGGGCGGTGCCGCCCTCGCCGACCTCGGCGTCCCAGCCGCCGGGGATCCGGTCGAGGAGCTCGTCGAGGCGGGCGAGCCGGGCCACCTCGGCGATGCGCTGTTCGGTCGCCGCCGGATGTCCGGTGAGCACATTGGCCCGCAGCGACCCGTCGACGAGGTACGGGTGCTGGAAGACGACCCCGGCCAACGCATGCCGGGCCGTCGCATCGAGGGCGGCGATGTCGACGCCGTCGACGAGCACATGCCCGGCGCTGGGCTCCTGCAGGCCGGCGATGAGCGAGAGGATCGTCGACTTCCCCGACCCCGACGGTCCGACGATCGCCGTCGTCGTGCCGGGTGCGAACTCGAGGTCGAGGCCGACGACGACCTCAGGGGAGTCGGGAGCGTACCGGAAGGCCACCTCGGCGAGGGTGATCCCCGGCGCCGAGGCGGCCTGACCCTGCGTACTGGAGGTGTTGGTGGGGGAGCCGGCCCCGACGAGGGGAGCGTCGAGGACGGTGCGGATGTTGCGCAGCACCCCGGTCGTCGACTCGATCGCGGCGGACAGGCCGGCGAGCGAGGTGAAGGGTTCGAGGTAGCGGATGATGACGACGATGAGCGCGATCGCCTCGGGCACGGTGATCGTCCCGGTCACCGTGAGGTAGGCGGTGGTGCCGGCGAGGACGAGGAGCGCGAGCTGGGAGGCGAGGCCGAAGAGGACCTGGCTGGGGATCTGGAGGAGGAGCACGCGGATGGCGGCCCCGTGCTGGCGGCTCAGGGCGGTGCCGACGAGGCTGCGCTCGCTCTCCGTGCGACGGGAGGCGCGCAGGGCCTGCTGGGTGCGGGCGAACTCGACGACGCGTTCGGTCAGGGCGGAGTTCGTCTCCGCCGCCACACGGTCGGCGCGCCGACCGATCCGCGCCCCGCCGACGAACGCGGCGAGCAGGGTCGGGACCCCGATGAGCGCGGCGAGTGCGAGCGGACCGGAGATAGGGATGAGCGCGATCGCGATCGCGATGGGCAGGAGGATGCCCGAGAGTAGCGGGGTGAGCAGGTAGACGACGATGCCGACGAGGTCGGGCCCGGTCGCTGCGATCGCCTGCCGGGCCGTCGCCGTGTTCGCGGGCGTGAACCAGCTCAGGCGGATCCGGGAGAGGCGGTCGGTGACCGCGTGCTGGGTGGAATCGAGGAGGGCGAAGCCGAGATCCATGCCGATGCGTGAGATCACCGCGTCGATCGCCCACCCGGCCGCCGTGGCTGCGGCGAGGAGCCCCAGCCACGGCCAGGCTCCGGCCGGTTCCGGGCCGAAGAGCGCGGCGATGAGGGGGACGAGGGCGACCGTGCCGAGCGCACGGAGGACGACGCTGATGAGAGTGAGCGTGAGGTGGAGGTACATCCCACGGTGTCGTTCGGTCGGCAGGATCGCCAAGAACGTGCGGATCATCGGGTGGCTCCTTGGGTGCGCGAGGCGTTCGCCGGGCTGGTTTCGCGGGCGTCCCAGAGCCTGCGATAGCGGCCGCCTGCGGCGATGAGTTCGGAGTGCGTGCCGGACTCGGCGACTCGTCCGTGGTCGAGGACGACGATGCGATCGACGTCGGTGATCGTGTGCAGCCGGTGGGCGATGACGAGGACGGTGCGCCCGGCCGCGAGCCGGCCGAGCGCCTGCTGAACGAGGTGTTCGGACTCGGGATCGGCGAAGGCTGTCGCCTCGTCGAGGACGAGGACCGGGGTGTCGGCGAGGATGGCCCGGGCGATCGCGAGCCGTTGGCGCTCGCCGCCGGACAGGGTCGCCTCGGCGCCGATGACGGTGTCATAGCCGTCGGGCAGGCGCAGGATCCGGTCGTGGATCTGTGCCTGCCGGGCCGCGTGAATGATCGCGTCCTCGCTGGCCTCGGGCACGGCGAGGGCGATGTTCTCGGCCACGGTGCCGTGGACGAGCTGGATGTCCTGGAAGACGAAGCCGACCTGTGTGTAGAGCTCGTCGCCGGGCAGAGTCCGGAGGTCGCGGCCGCCGATGCGCACGGCACCCTCGGTGACGTCGTGGAACCGGGCGAGCAGGGCTGCGAGCGTGGACTTGCCCGAACCGGAGGGCCCGACGAGTGCGGTCACCGTGCCGGGTTCGAGGCGCAGGGAGACGCCGGCGATGACGGGCACACCAGGGCGGTAGGCGAAGCCGACACCGTCGAATTCGACGAGACCGGGGGCAGTGGCAGTCGTCGGGGAGGCTTCCCGCTCCGAGGAGGCCGGGTCAGAATCGTCCACCTGCGCCACCTCCAGCTGCTCCTCGTCGAGGGTGTTCTGGATCCGGCGGGCGGCGAGCAGTCCCGTGCTCAGCCCGGACAGGCCGTAGCCGATGCCGAGCAGCCTCGCGCCGAAGGTCGTGCCGAGGAAGAGGAAGGGCAGCAGGTCGATCGGGTCGATGGAACCGGCCACGGTCAGCCAGGTGCCGAGGGCTGCGATGATGAGCAGATAGGTCGCCGGACGGTTGACGAGGTCCATGACCGTCTTGAACGTGGTGAAGGGCCGCTGCCAGTCGGTGAGGAAGCGGACGTACTCGTCGATCCGGGAGCGGAAGCGTGAGGCCGAGGCCCCGCCGAAGACGCGGATGACGGGCTGACCGGCGAGGTAGTTTCCGGCCTCGACGTTCATCTGCTCGGCCCAGGTCAGCGCCTGTTTCGGCTTCGTCCCGGACTGGATGATCATGATGGACATCGTCACGATGTAGACGAGGACCGGCACGAGGAGCGCGAGCGCGATCCGCCAGTCGACGACGACGAGGTAGACGAGGACCGCGACCGGAGCGACGACGGCCTGCACGGCATCCGACACGGCATGCGTGACGAGGTAGTGCAGGGCCAGGGTGTCGTCCTGGACCAGCTGCTTGATCCGGCCGGATCCGCGGTCGACGAACCAGCCGAGCGGCAGCCTGGCCATCGTCGTGAGCAGACGTCGGCGCAGATCGCGTTCGAAGCGGGCGTCGACGAGGTGGAGCCAGAACAGCAGCGCCGCCGAAAGCACGACACCGGAGCCCATGAGCGCGACCGCCCAGATCCCCGTCGCCCACAGGGTCGCCGAATCGGCGTCCGTGAGCAGCTGCCGGGAGAGCTCGACGAGGAGGACGTAGGGGGCGAGTTCGACGACGGTGACGATCGCCTGGAGGATGCCGGCGATCCACAGGGTGGCCTTGAGCGGGGCGATGAGCCGCCCGCCCGCATTCGCCCGCCACGAGCCCTTGGATGCGGCTGGCGCTTCTGCCCTCGCCGAGGTGGGGCTGGGCTCCGCACCTGTCGTCGACTCAGCGGCCACCTCGGCGGGGGTGTCGTCCTTCTTCTCTCCGCGCATCTTGCCGAAGGCCCGGCCTTCGTACCAGTATGCGCGGGCGGTGATCTCGGACTTCGGGAAGCCGAAATCGCCCTTGAGGCGGGCGCGGATGGCCTTGAGCGATCCGGACTCGGGGGCGGTCCAGACCCGCCAATCGGACCAATCTCGGGACTCGATGGCCGCGGCCAGGGAGGAATCGCCTCGGCGGGGGACCCAGCGGACGGTCGCACGGGGATGGTCGCTGAGCGGGATGAGCCGGTCGGTGGCTTCGTGCTCTTCGAGGCAGACCTCGACGGGCACCTCGGCGGGGATCGTCTCAAGGATGGAATTGATCGCGGGGATCGACGCGGAGTCGCCGATGAGGAGGTAGCCGGCGGGCAGCTCATCGGGGATGGTGAACACGGTCGAGCCCATCGAGGCGACCTCGACCCGGGTGCCCACGGTCACGGATTCCGCCCACGCCGAGGCGGGGCCCGCGGGTTCGTGGAGGACGAAGTCGACGGCGAAGGTGCCGGCCTCAGGGTCGGCCTCGGTGATCGTGTACCCGCGCTGGTGTTCGAAGTCGGGGTCGGCGGGGTCGGGGAACCAGAAGCGCAGCCACGCGGTGGGTCCGAGTTCGGCGTCGGTGAAGATCGTCGGCGAGGTCATTCGCACGCGGACGAACTTCGGTGCGAGGCGTTCGACCTCGATGACCTCCGCCTCGTGGTCGCGCAGACCGAAGGCGGACATGATCGCGCCGTTGACACCGCGTTTGGCCATCAGCGGTCCTGAGCTGTCGTGGTTGGGGATGCTGTGGCGAGGGTGGGAGCGCTCGCCGCCTGAACGGCCGAGTCGAGCTCGGCGATCACCTCGGCGACGTTCCGGTCGGGCGGGAGGAGGTCGACGATGCTGCGGACGGTGACCGCGAGCATGAGTCGGGAGTAGTGGGAGGTCTCCAGCTGCGGCAGACGATGGTGGGCCTCCCACAGGCGTTCGTCGGCGCGCATTCCGTCGATCGCCTCTTCCCTCTGGGCATCCCAGCCGGCCGACCTGGCTCGTTGGGCGTCCTCGGCGGCGGCGTGGCCGATCGCCTGGGTGGCGACGGCGCTGGCGAGGACGATCGCGGCGTCGGTCGAATAGCCGCGTGACTCCAGAGCGGCGGTCTCTGCGGACAGGAGTGCGCGTCCGCCTTCGCCGCGGGGGAAGAGGGTCTGGACGTAGGTGACGAGTCCGGGGTGGCCGACGACGAAGTCGTAGAGAGCGATGCCGAAAGCCAGCAGCTGAGTGGGGACGTCGTGAGCGGGATCGTCGGGGAGATCGAGGTCGGCGAGCAGACTCTCACCGACGGCGCGCTCGAGCCCCCACCGGTTCTCGACATGGCGGTACAGCGCCGTGGAGCTCACGCCGAGGCGGGACGCGACGGCCCCGAGGCTGAGCTCGCGCAGCCCGATCTCACGTCCGGCGGCGACGATGTCGGTCAGCTCGATCTGCCGCGGTCTGCCGCCGATGCGCATGGGTCCTCCTGTTCGTGGTGAGCATCAAAGTTGATGCCAATAACTAAGGGTAGGCTAAGCGCAGCGATTCGGCAATGGGTGCGGTCACGGACGGTCGGAGGCGCTTTCGGCCCGGCGCTCGCCTCAGCGGAGTCGGCGCTCGAGATACTCCCGCTCGGCAGGGTCGGTCGTGAGCTCGATCGCACGCCGGTACGCCTCGGCGGCGTCGCCCGTCCGGCCGAGTCTGTCGAGCAGATGCGCCCGGAGGACCCAGGCCGGCTGGAAGGCGCTGATGCGCTTGGAGTCTTTGTCGTCGGTGCCGATGCCTGGCGTGCCGAGGCTCAGCGTATCGAGGGCGGCGAGTCCGGTTTCGGGACCGTCCACCTCGGCGAGGACGGCCGCCCGGGACACCGATCCGCCGAGGCTCGGCGCGAGCGATTCGAGGTCGTCGTGGAGGCGCAGCAGCATCGGCCAGTCAGTCGTCCCGGTCCGGACCCCGGCCATATGAAGGAGCTGGATCGCCGCTTCGAGACCGAAGCGACCGACGTGGCCGCAGCGGTAGACCTCCTTGAGGTGATGTTCGCCGGATTCGGCCAGCATTCGGTCCCACTGCGCTGGGTCCTGGTCGGTCAGGGGCACGAATTCTCCGGCCCCACCTCGGCGGGCGGGGAAGCGGGCGGCCGAGAGGTGGATGAGGGCTGCCAATCCGTGCGATTCGCCGTCGCCGGGGCACAGGCGTGCGAGCAGTCCGGCGAGGTAGACGGCCTCGCCGACCATCCCGGCACGCGGGGTGGGCGCCGCATGCGCCCATGCGATCGCGAAGGCCCCATAGATGGCCTCCTGCACATCTGATAAGCGGGACTCGAGATCGAGCCGATCGGGGTGGCCGAAGCCCACGCCGAGCGCAGCGACCCGCTTCTTCGCCCTGGTCAGACGTGCCGAGACGGTGGCGGCCGGCAGTGCCATGGCCGAGGCGATCTGCTTGCCGGTCATCCCCATCACCGCCGAGAGCATGAGCAGCGGCCGCGCGGGCGGATCGATGTCCGGGTGCGCGCACACGGCGAGGAGTTCGAGGCGACGGTCCGGCAGGGCATCGGGGTCGTGATCGGCAGGATCGGCACCGAGGCGGCCTCCGAGTCGTTCGAGGACCTCGTCGTCGAGCGCGGTCGACGACCGTGTCGCCGCCGACTTCCACGCGTCTCGACGGGCATTGAGCGCCACCCGGTAGAGCCAGCCCTCGGGATTGCCGGGCGGTCCGTCAGCCCGCCACGCGGTGACGGCGCGTTCGAGCGCGGTGGCCAGCGCATCCTCGGCGCCGCAGATGTCCCCGTCGGCGGCCGCAATGAGCGCGATGATCCTGCCCCAGCCGTCCCGGGACAGGATCATCGCCCGCTCGGCAGGATCGGTCATTCCGGCAGGGTCGGTCATTGCGGGCGGGTCCACTGGCCGTCGACGAACGAGGTGGCCGCGGGGCGGACCTCGATGGTGCCGTAGGCCGTGCCGGGGAACTTCTCAGCCCAGGCCAGAGCGGCCTCCTTGTCGGCGACGTCGATGACGACGACCCCGGCCAAGGTCTCCTTCGCAGCGGCGAAGGGACCGTCCTCGATGACGACCTCTCCGGTCTTGCGGGTCACGGTCGTCGCGGTCTGGGCCGGGGTGAGCATCTCCCAGGCGATGAAGACTCCGGCCGAGGTCAGCGCCTGACCGAAGTCGTCCATGAGACGCATCATCTCCTGGATGTCCTCCTCGGTCGGGGCCGGGCCGTCGGCACCGGGTTCGGGGGCGTGGAAGATCAGTGAGTAGCGCATCGCTGTGCTCCGTTCAGTCTGCGGCGGCCGGATTTCGGTCGCTCACAGGGAAGACGATCGAATCCTCGTCGATTCGACACCGTGGCACAGATTATTCCCGATGATCGCTGCGCGGGGTGGAATTCTCCGTGTCGATCCGGGTGAGTGCGGCGACGGCGGTGCGGACGAGGTCGCGGTCGGGTGGATGGCCGTCGAGGTGGCAGTGGATGGTCCACCCTTCGATGAGCGCGTCGACGGCGCGGGCGGCATCGAGGGAGAAGTGTTCGGTGAGCGCGTCCTCGCTGATGCCCATCCACGAGGCGGCGAGCTTCGCCGAGCCCGGCGAGTTCCGGCCGTACGAGTAGAGCTCGAAGATCGCGGCCATCTCCCGTGGGGAGGCGAAGGTGTCCCCGCAGATGATCTCGACGACGGCCTCGCGCGCCTCGGCGAGGGTGGTCGCAGCGGCCAGCCCCTCCCGATACCGCGCCGAGAGTCGGCTGACGAGCAGGGTGAACGCCTCGGTGATGACCTCGTCGATGCCGCCGAAGTGGTAGGTCATCGAGCCCAGCGGCACACCGGCGCGGGCAGCGACCGCACGATGGGAGACCTTCGCCGTGCCGTCGTCGAGGATGAGCTCAAGAGCCGCAATGATGATCCGCTGGCGCCGGTCGGGGTCGTTGGGCACCCCGCTGCGTGCGCTCATCGGATTCTCCTTCTCTCGCGTCCGGGCTCTGGCGCCTCCGACTCCACAGAGTGTACATTTGTACACGTTCGGAGAGTGTGTACGAACGTACTAATCCTTTCGTGACTGACCCCGACCGACCGTGAAGGAGATGATTCGATGCGCGGTTCAGGACCCCGTGACGATGCCGCCCTTGCCGCCCGCTCGGGAGTGCGTCGATCGCGTCCGACGGCGGGGCCGTGGCTGATGGCCGCGTCGACGTCGCTCGGCGCTCGCCGCATCGCACTTCTCGCGCTCTTCTTCCTGCCCGGGATCACGATCTCGTCGTGGGTGACCCGGACACCGTCGATCCGTGACGCCCTCGGCGCTTCGACCGCGGAAATGGGGTTCGTCCTCTTCGGTCTCTCCGTCGGATCGATGATCGGCATCCTCGGGTCCGGACCGCTCGTCAGCCGGTGGGGAGCCAGGCCCGTCGTCCTCGCCGGAACGATCGGAATCATCGCGAGCATGCCGATCGTCGGCCTCGGTGCCGCTGTGGCCGAGCCGTTCGTCGTGGCCGCGGGCCTCGTCGTCTTCGGGCTCGGCATGGGCACGGGCGAGGTCGCGATGAACGTCGAGGGCGCCGAACTCGAAAAGCACCTCGACCGGCCGTTCCTGCCGCTCCTCCACGGTTTCTTCAGCCTCGGCACCGTCATCGGCGCGGTGCTCGGCATCCTCGCCACCGCCGCCGACTTCTCGGTCCTCGTCCATCTGCTGGCAGTCGGCCTCCTCGGCATGATCGTGTTCGTCCCCGCAATGCGCCACGTCCCCGTGGGGACGGGGCAGGTGCCGCGTTCGCGAGAGACCATCCCCGCCGAGGCGGTCCCGCAGTCACCATCGACCCCCGTATGGCGCGATCCCGGGCTCATCGCCATCGGCGTCATCGTCCTCGGAATGGCGCTGGCCGAAGGCACCGCGAACGACTGGCTGCCCCTGGTCATGGTCGACGGACACGGCTTCGCGGCCGCGCTCGGCTCGAGCGTCTACGCGATCTTCGCGGCCGCGATGACGCTCGGTCGGTTCATCGGCGGACCGATCGTCGCCCGATTCGGCCGACCTACCGTGCTCGCGGTCAGCGCGGCGTTCGGGCTGGTCGGCATCGGCCTCGTCTCACTCGTCGACTCGCAGTTCGTCGCGGCGATCGCCGTACTGCTGTGGGGACTCGGAACCTCGCTCGGCTTCCCCGTGGCGCTGTCCGAGGCCGGAGACTCGGGCCCGAACCCGGCGGCCCGAGTGGCTACGGTCTCGACAATCGGCTACCTTGCCTTCCTCGTCGGTCCGCCCTCCCTCGGGCTCGTCGGCGAGCACTGGGGCCTGCGGGCCGCTCTGCTCATCCCGATGGCCATGATCATCCCCGTCCTCATCATCGCCCCGCTGCTGCGCCGGCAAGGACGAGGCCGGAAACGCGACCCTCACACCAGGCCGGTGTAGACAGCTCCCGGGTTGAAGATGTTGTCCGGGTCGAGTGCCCGCTTGATCCGGTGGTTGAGTTCCATGACGTCCTCGCCGAGGTAGGGCGCCAGCCACGGTGCCTTGAGCCGGCCGACCCCGTGCTCGCCGGTGATCGTCCCGCCGAGCCCGGTGGCCAGATCCATCACCTCGCCGTAGGCGATCTGCGCGCGCTTCTGCTGCTCCTCATCCTTCGGATCGAGGACGAGCAGCGGGTGGGTATTGCCGTCACCGGCGTGAGCGATGACCGCGATCGTCACACCGCGGTCGGCGGAGATCTTCTCGATGCCGAGCACCAGGTCCCCGAGCTTCGGCAGCGGCACTCCGACGTCCTCGAGCAGCAGCGCGCCCTTCTTCTCCACGGCGGGGATCGCGATCCGTCGGGCGGTGACGAAGGCTTCGCCCTCCTCGGGGTCGGTGGTGAGATAGCACTCCGAGGCGGCATTGAGCGTACAGATCTCCTCGATCACGGCCGCCTGCACGCCCGAATGCTCACCGGGTTCGTCGGACTGGATGACGAGCATGCCCTCGGCCTCACGGTCGAGTCCCATCTTCAGCTCGTCCTCGACGGCGTTGATCGAGGGCTTGTCCATGAACTCGAGCATCGATGGTCGCATGGCCTTCGCGATGTCGAGGACGGCCTGCGTGGCATCGGCGAGTTTCGGGAACATCGCGACCACAGTCGTCGGGGGCAGCTGGGCGGGGATGAGGCGCAGGGTCACCTCGGTGATGACGCCCAGTGTCCCCTCGGAGCCGACGAAGAGCTTCGTCAGGGGCAGTCCGGCGACGTCCTTGAGCCTCGGTCCGCCGAGCTTCACGGCCCGGCCGTCGGCGAGGACGACGGTCATACCGAGCACATAGTCCGTGGTCACACCGTATTTCACGCAGCACAGGCCGCCGGCGTTCGTGGCGATGTTGCCGCCGATCGAGCAGAACTCGAAGGACGACGGGTCAGGCGGGTACCACAGGCCGTGTTCGGCCGCCGCGGCCTTGACCTCGGCGTTGAAGGCGCCCGGCTGGACGGTGGCCATACGGGTGATGGGGTCGATGGTGATCTCGCGCATCCGGTCGAGTGAGAGCACGATGCCGCCGTTGATCGCCGAGCTGCCGCCCGACAGCCCCGAGCCGGCCCCGCGGGGCACGATCGGGACCTTCGCTTCGGCGGCGATCCGCACGACCGTCTGCACCTCCTCGGTGGAGGTGACGCGGACGACCGCGGCAGGCACCCCGGCATCCGGGTCGTTCGCGCGGTCCCAGCGGTAGGCGTCCATCGAATCGGGATCGGTGATGACCGCCGCATCCGGCAGAGCAGAGGTGAGTGAGGAGACAACGTCCATGCGCTCGACGTTACCAGGGTCACATTCGCGGATGAGGCCCCGGTCCACGGTGCGGAGCGAACCTCGGCACTGGTGCCGAGAATCCGGGTCAGTGCCGCACAGTACTGTGGGGTCATGACCGATGTGCCGCCCGCCGCCTACGTGCTCGGGACCGTTCCCGGTCCGCGCGGCGACGGCGGGCAGGTGGGCGTGGTCGCGCTCGATCGCGCGGGTGCGCAGTTCGATCGGATCGATCTCGCCGAGGCGGCCCTGCCCGAATTCGTCCGCGACCGGGAGGGCGCGGCCCAGGGGAGCGGCGCCCCGCCGAGGTGGATCCTCAGTGACACCCCGAAGTGGTACCCACAGCTGCTGGCCGCGGGAGTGGGAATCGAACGCTGCCATGATCTGCGCCTGACCCATGCGATCCTTGCCCGCTCCGAGCTCGTCACCGCCCCGGGCCCGCTCCGGGCCGCAACGGACTGGGACGCCGCACCCGCCGGTTCAGACGGCGAGGCCCAAGCGGCCGCTCTCTTCGAGGTCGATGCCGGACGCGGTCATATTCGGCAGGTGCCCCACGGCCTCGAGTCCGCACTGGCCGAATACGACCGGCAGAATGCCGCGCTCGAGTCCGCGAGTGATCCGGGGCGGCTGCGGCTGCTGCTCGCTGCCGAATCGGCCGGCGGACTCGTTGCCGTGGAGATGCGCGCGGCCGGTGTCCCCTGGGACGAGATCGAACACGACCGGATCCTCACCGACATCCTCGGACCCCGCCCGATCCGCGACGGGAAGCCGGCGAAGATGCTTGCGCTGGCCGAGCAGGTGCGCGAGGCCCTCGAGGACCCGCGTGCGAACCTCGACTCCCCGAACCGCCTGCTGTCCTCCCTGCGCAATGCCGGCATCAACGTCGCCTCGACATCGAAATGGGAGCTTGACGGCAGCGACCATCCGGCGATCGCACCGCTGCTCGAGTACAAGAAGATGGCCCGACTGCTGAGCGCCAACGGCTGGCACTGGCTCGACGAATGGGTCGATCACGGCAGGTACCGCCCCGTGTACGTACCGGGTGGTGTCGTCACCGGCAGGTGGGCGGCCAGCGGGGGAGGGGCCCTCCAGATCCCACGGCAGCTGCGCCCGGCGCTGCGCGCCGATGACGGTTGGCGGCTCGTCTCCGCCGACGTCGCCCAGCTCGAACCTCGGGCGCTCGCCGCGATGTCCGGGGATCGGGCGATGGCCGCGGCCGGTCTGGGTCGGGATCTCTACTCAGGACTCGTCGACGCCGGGGTCGTCGCGACCCGGGCCGAGGCGAAGATCGCCGTGCTCGGCGCGATGTACGGCTCGACGACCGGTGAGGCGGGGGCACTCGTGCCCCGCCTGCGGCAGAATTTTCCCGCCGCCATGCATCTCGTCGACACCGCCGCCGAGGTGGGGCGCCGTGGCGGGGTCGTCTCCACCTGGTTGGGGCGGACCTCTCCGGCCCCGAGTGAGGGCTGGCAGCGCCTGCAGCAGGCGGCGAACCGCTTCGACGCGAGCAGTGCCGATGAGCAGCGAGCTCGCCGGGCTGCCGGTGACCAGGGACGATTCACCCGCAACTTCGTCGTCCAGGGCACCGCGGCCGAATGGGCCCTGGTATGGCTGGCCGATCTGCGGCTGCGCCTGGCCCGACTGCCTACGATCGATGACGATGGACACGACGGTGTCGATCGAACGGCGACCGCCTCGGGGTCGGTGTTCTCTCGCCGTGCCCACCTTGTGTTCTTCCTCCATGACGAGGTCATCGTCCATGCCCCGGCTGAGCAGGCCGAGGACGCGGCGGCCGCGATCAGGGCGGCGGCCGCCTCGGCGGGACGATTGCTCTTCGGGGATGCCCCCGTCGACTTCCCCCTCGACCTGAGCATCGGCGAACGGGCGATCAAGGGGTGAGCGCGACCGAGCGGTCAGGAAATGCGGATGACAATGTGGATGACCGGGAGCGGACGGGGCCGGCCCAGCACACCTGAATGTGATCTGAAGAATAAACGCATGTGCATGGAATAGACTGCCTGCCGCAAGCGCTGGACGATGTGGCCCAGCTCGGAATCGGAATCCAAGGAGATCACATGAGCATCAGCGTCAAGGCACTGCAGAAGACCGGACCGGACCAGCCGTTCCGCGTGGCCACGATCGAACGTCGGGATCCGCGACCCGACGATGTCGTCATCGACATCAAGGCGGCGGGCATCTGCCACAGCGACATCCACACCATCCGCAACGAATGGGGCGAGGCCCACTTCCCGCTCACCGTCGGCCACGAGATCGCCGGCGTCGTCGAGGCCGTCGGTGAGAACGTCACCGACTGGAAGGTCGGCGACCGCGTCGGAGTCGGCTGCATGGTCAACTCGTGCGGCGAATGCGAGGAATGCCTCGCCGGGCAGGAGCAGAACTGCCTCAACGGCAGCGTCGGCACCTACAACGTCGAAGACGTCGACGGCACGATCACCCAGGGCGGCTACTCCCAGAAGGTCGTCGTCAACGAACGCTTCGTCTGCCGCATCCCCGACGGCCTCGACTTCGACGTCGCCGCCCCGCTGCTGTGCGCGGGCATCACCACCTACGCACCGCTCAACCGCTGGGGTGCGGGTGAGCAGAAGAACGGAGCGCCGAAGAAGGTCGCCGTGCTCGGCCTCGGCGGACTCGGCCACATGGGCGTGCAGATCGCTGCGGCCATGGGCGCCGAGGTGACCGTGCTCTCCCGCACCCTGAAGAAGGAGAAGGCAGCGCTGAGACTCGGCGCAACGCGGATGCTCGCGACCACCGAGGAGGACTTCTTCTCCGAACACCGCGGCGAGTTCGACCTCATCCTCAACACGATCAGCGCCGACATCCCCGTCGACCGGTACCTGCGTCTGCTCAAGCCGCGCGGAGTCATGGCCGTCGTCGGCCTGCCGCCCGAGAAGCAGCCGTTCTCCTTCGGCTCGGTCATCGGCGGGGCCAAGGCGATCGCCGGATCGAACATCGGCGGCATCGCCGAGACCCAGGAGATGCTCGACTTCTGCGCCGAGCACGGCATCGCCGCTCAGATCGAGACGATCCCCGTCACCGAGGCGGACGCCGCCTATGATCGAGTCGTGGCCGGAGACGTGCAGTTCCGCGTCGTCATCGACACCGCGAGCTTCGATGAGGTCGAAGCCGTGTGAGGTGAGGCCGTGTGAGAAGAGGTGACGAGACCGATGACAGGTGCGCAGAGGAGTGTGCGGACGGTGCCCTTGGCACTGCTCATCCTCTACACGATCTTCATCGGTCTCGTCACTCTCTCGCCCCAACAGCTGGACACGAGCCCTGGTTCGTTCATCGCGGGGCTGCTCGACTTCCTCGCCTCCCACCGGCTCACGGCGTGGATCGACTACGACATCCTCGAGGAGCTCGCGAATGTGGGGATGTTCGTCCCCTTCGGCTTCCTCGTCTCCCTTCAGGCCGGACGTCGCCGCTGGTGGCTCGGCTGGGTCACGGGCATCGCCTTCACGTGCCTCATCGAGGGCACGCAGGCCACCCTGCTCTCAGCCACACGATTCGCCACGGTCAGCGATCTCGTGACGAACAGCCTCGGCGCGGGCATCGGTGCGGTGCTTGCCCTCATCGGCATGATCATCTGGCCGCCGAGGCGGCACGACGTTCCCATCGACCACGAGGTTCGGTGACGGGTTCGCGATCGTGATCACGGCGACGATCGCGGATCGGATTCGCATCCGCGATTGAGGATGCGCCAAGGATGGGCACGTAGATTGGTCGTGATGACAGATCGAGATCAGCGCACGACTGGTGCGCCGCTGGCCCTTCTTGTTCTCTACACCCTCTTCATCGCCGCCATCACGCTGACCCCGCAGCAGCTGGGGACCGGCCCGGACACTCTCATCGGGCACGCGCTCGACCTCTTCGCCGCGCACCGGGAGACGTCCTGGCTGACGTACGAGAGGGTCGAAAAGCTCGGCAATGTGGCGATGTTCATTCCCTTCGGATTCCTCGCCGCCCTCCACTTCGGACTGAGGCGTTGGTGGCTCGGGTTCGTCTTCGGCGCAAGCTTCAGCGCCGCCATCGAGATCTTCCAGGGCACCGTGCTCACGCAGACCCGCTTCGCTACGCTCAGCGACCTCGTGACGAACACGCTCGGCGCCGGCATCGGCGCCCTGCTCGGGTTGTGCTGCATGGCAGCGTGGCCGCCGCGGAGGACGCGGAACGACACGCGGCGGGAGCTCGCGGCCGTCTAGGTGGCCTGCCGGCGGTTCTGGGTGGCACTCCGCTTCCGGTTCTCCCCTCAGCCGTCCTCCGGCTCCTCGAGGGCGGCGATGCACAGTCCGAGCGCCTCGGTGATCTGCGTGCGTGTCTCCTCGTCGAGCGGTGAGACCATGCGGGTGGTCACCACCTCGACCCGGGACACTGCCTGAGCGAGCAGTGCTTCGCCCGCCGGGGTGAGACGGGTGGGCAAGATGCGCCCGGATTCGGCTTTCGCCGGTCTCGTGATCAGCTCCCGCTCCTGCAGTCCGCGCAGCAGCGTATTCATCGTCTGCCGGGTGACGAAGGCGCCGCGTGCGAGTTCGGAATTCGACGCTCCCGGTGACCTGCGCAGCTGCTCGAGACAGTTGTACTGCGGCGTGGTCAGCTCCAGTGGGCGCAGCGTCTCGTCCATCCGCGATCGCAGTGCCGTCTGCAGGTGCTTGAGCTGATATCCGAGGAGAGACTCGAGGTCCTCTGCCTCCGTGCCCTCCGGCCCGGTCCCCTTCGACGTCCGACCGCTCTGCTCTTGACTCATGTAAGTATTCTGACATACGTTCATATATGTCAGGATACTGACATATATGAGAAGGAGAACATCATGAGTACGTCAGTCGGCACTGTCAGCGGTCCGGATTTCATCGCCCTGCAGGTGCGTGATGTGGAAGCGGCCGCGCGGTTCTACGAATCGAAGCTCGGGCTCACTCGGGCTGCTGCCGCACCTCCCGGAGCGGTCGTCTTCACCACCTCGCCGATCCCCTTCGCGGTGCGCGAGCCGCTTCCCGGCGTCGCTCTCGACTCGGGTGATCGCCCGGGAAACGGGTGGCATTGTGGCTGAGGTGCGATGATGCGCAGGCGCTGCACAATTCCCTCGCCGAGGCGGAGGTCGAGATCCTCCGTGCGCCGGCTCCCAGCCCCTTCGGTCTGACCTTCACAATCGCCGATCTCGACGGCTATGCGGTGACCATGCACGACGCGGGGTGAGTGTCAGCCCGGTGGCCGCTCAGCTGAGCGAGTCGACGATCTTCGCGATCCGGCGATCGCGGGTCTCCTCGGCCTTCGCCGAGGTCACCTGCCGCACATGCTCCTTGCGTTTCGAGGGAGCGAGTGCATCGAAGGCTTCACGCACGCCGGCGGCGGCGAGAGCCTCGGCGAGGGAATCGGGAACCGGCGTCTCCCGGTTCGAGGTGTCGTGGGTGAGGGTGACGTCGTGGGTCTCCCCGCCGGTCACGCCGATCTTCTCGCGGTGCTCCTTGGCCAGCGGGAGCAGGTACTTCCCGCCCATCACCGCCGTCGTCGACGGATAGGAATAGCCCTCGATCGTGACGATGACCGGCACCCGTTTGCCGACGCCGAAGCCGAGCACGACCTCCTCGGGGACCTCGATGCCGACGTTGTTGCCCTGACTGAGCAGTTCAGTGGTGAATGTGACCATGGAGGCTCCTCAGTGAGTGGTCGGTATCGCTCGAGCGTAGGCCGATCACTCCTCGTCGGCAAGCGCCGACCCGGAGGTTCCGGAGAACCGCGGCCACCAGCAGTCCACACGCCTGGCGTATTCGCGGTACTCGTCACCGAAGCGCTCGTACAGATCGGCCTCCTCATGGGGGCGGATCAGCCAGTTCCACAGCAGCGAACCGATGAGCGCGTAGACGACGACCAGCCATGAGCCGATGAGCAGGCCCATCGACACCCCCTGGGCGATGCCGGCAATGGCCATGGGATTGCGGACGAAGGCGTAGGGCCCGCGGGCGACGAGATGGTGGGCCATCTGCGACGGCAGCGGGGTGCCCGAACCGAAGTTCGCGATCGCCCGTGCCGACCACACGCCGATGACGCTGGAGAACGCGAGCAGGGCGAAGCCTGCGACGGCGAGCAGGATCGGGAACTTGTAGGACAGCTGCCAGCGGTCCTCGAAGGAGTTGATGATCAGCGGAATGATCACGAGGAACACGCCCCAGAACACGACGATCTGAATCGTCGTGTGCACGAGCAGGCGCGAACGCACCCGCGTGTGCGAACTGTGGAAGGCGAACGGGCCCTTGAGCAGCCAGTCCGAGGGGACGCGCCCGAGCAGAATGAGCGCACCCGCGATCACGCTGCCGAGTGCGGCGAGGATCATGAGCACGGCACCGAGTCCCGCCTCGGTGGTGACGGTGGCATAGATGACCATGCCGAGCGCGACGAGCACGCTCCAGCCTGCGGCGATCCACACGGCCCACCGGAAGTTCATCGCCGCCAGCGCCGAGGCGATGACGAAGAGCGGGATATCGACGAAGGCGACCAACAGCGGGTCGATGCCGCCGAGCGTCGCCGACTGCACCGCGGGAATCGTCGCGGTGCCCAGCCACCATGCTGCACCGGCGAGAGCCTGGAGGGCGAAGTACATGCGACCGTGGAAGATCCGCAGTCGCTTCTTCGGCTTGTTCACACTCGTGAGATGGCGGCTCATGCGGTCACCGTCCCACGGATGCAGACGCTCGTGGCGCCGCCGACCCAGATCTCGTCGTCCTCGGTCGAGCCTGAACCCTCACTTGAGATCGAGACGATCCCGGCCCGACCGAGCGCCGTGCCCTGTGTCGTCGTGTAGGAATCCGGGGCGAGCCCTGCGCCGATGAGCCACTGCGCGACCGCGGCGTTGAGGCTGCCGGTGACCGGGTCCTCGCCCACGCCGACACCGGGCACGAAGGCGCGGATCTCGTATTCGTGCTCCGAGCCCTCCGGATGAGCGCCGAAGACGCCGAGCTTGGCGTCGGGGATTCCGGAGAAGTCGGGCGTGAGCGCGAGCACCTGCTCGGCGGTAGCCAGGCGGACGGCGGCCCAGCCGGGACCGTTGTCGACCCACTGGTGGTCGAGGATCTCGCTGCGATCGATGCCGAGGGCGCGCGCGATGTCGCCCACATAAGCGTCGTCGAGTTCGCCGGTGCGCAGCCGCTTCGGAGCGGCGAAGGCGAGAGTCTCGGGCGTTTCGCCAGTCGGGGACACTGAGGAATCGGTCGACGGGGAGGCGGGACCGCCTCGGCGAATGTCGACGAGTCCGGCACCGCATTCCTGGACGATCCGTCCCTCCTGGGCCGGGGTGCCGCCGGCGTCGAGCCAGGCCGCGGCCGAACCGAGGGTGGGGTGGCCGGCGAAGGGCAGCTCGCGGCGCGGGGTGAAGATCCGCAGGCGATAGTCGGCGGCGGGAACGGTGGGGGAGAGGACGAAAGTGGTCTCGGACAGGTTGGTCCAGTTCGCGATCCGGGCCATCTGCTCGTCAGACAGGCCGTCGGCTTCGAGGACGACGGCGACTGGGTTGCCGCGGAAGGGAACAGCGGAGAAGACGTCGACCTGGGCGAATCGTCGTAGTTGAGGCAATGACACTCCTTCGCGAGTTGTGGCACGCGCTGCGAATGGGGGATTGCGCGACCACTGTCATCCAGTGTAAAGGGCCAGGCGGGAACGGCCGTGGATTGCCTCATGGTCGGGTCGACGCGCCGCGATCGGCGATTGCATAATGAGGCATGGTCGGAGAAGTCTCAGCAGACGGTCGCGCACTGCGCATCGGTGTCCTCGGCGGCGGATTCATGGGCAGCGTCCACAGCCTGGCCGCGCGCTCGGCCGGTGCCGTCCTCGATTCCGTGGCCACCTCCTCACCCTCGGGCAGCGCCCGGGCGGCGGCCGAACTCGGATTCGCGCACTCCGGCTCCGCGGATGACCTCATCGACCGCTGCCTCGACGTCGTCCACGTGTGCACCCCCAACGACGTCCATGCCGAACAGTCGCTGCGAGTCCTCGACGCCGGTTCGGCGCTCATCTGCGAGAAGCCCCTGGCCACCGATTCCCGATCTGCTCGCGCCGTCCTCGCCCGCGCCGAGGAGACCGGAGTGACGGGCACCGTCCCCTTCGTCTACCGCTATCATCCGATGGTCCGGGAGGCCCGCGCCCGCTTCCGCGCAGGCGAGGCCGGTTGGCTGCTCACCGTCGACGCGGGATACCTCCAGGACTGGCTTGTGAGTGCCGAGGACGAGAACTGGCGGGTCGAATCCGCCCGCGGCGGGCCCTCGCGCGCCTTCGCCGACATCGGCTCCCACCTCGTCGACCTCATCGAGTTCATCATCGGCGACCGCATCGCCTCGCTCGTGGCGACGACGCGGACCGTCCACCCTCGCCGAGGCGGGGCCACCGTGACGACAGAGGACACCGTCGCCATCACCGCCGAGTTCTCCGGCGGTGCCATCGGCTCGCTGCTGGTCTCCCAGGCCGCTCCCGGCCGGAAGAACTCCCTGAACGTGGAGATCGCCGGCACCGAGGCGAGCATGCGCTTCGATCAGGAGCAGCCGGAGCGACTGTGGCTCGGCCGTCGGGCCGAGAGCCGCCTCCTCGTCCGGGACCCCGATGCGCTCACCGCCGACGCCGCCCGACTGTGCGCGGTGCCGGCCGGCCACCCGCAGGGCTACCAGGACGCCTTCAACTCCTTCGTCGCCGACTCCTATGCGCACTTCTGTGGCGACCGGCCCGAAGGCCTGCCGACCCTGCGCGACGGAGTCCGCGCGGTGCTCGTCACCGAGGCGGTGCTCCGATCCGCCGCGACCCGATCCTGGGTCGACGTCGACGAGGTGTGAGCGGGGAGATCGTTACCCTGCCTCTGCTTCTCGCCGTCTTTACTTCACGCTGCCCGCGGTGAGCCCGCCGACGAGGCGCTTCTCGATGAGCATGAAGAGGATGACGACGGGCAGGATGCCGACGATCGAGACTCCGAAGACGTACTGCCAGCTCGTCTCGTACTGGCCCACGAACTTCGTCAGCGCCACGGAGATCGGCTGATTGCCGGCCGTGGAGAGGATGACGAGCGAGGCGGCGAACTCGTTCCAGCAGGCGACGAACGTGAACACGATCGCCGTGACGATCCCCGGCCACACGAGGGGGAGGTTGATCCGGAACAGGACGGCCAGCTGGGACGCCCCGTCGAGCCGGGCCGCCTCGTCGATCTCTTTGGGGATGCCGGCGAAGAACGAGTGCATGATCCACGTCGCGAAGGAGAGGTTGAATGCGGCGTTGACGAAGATCATCGCCGCCCACGTGTCGTTCATCCCCAGCAGCGAGAACTGGCGGAACAGGCCGGAGGTGAGCACCGCGGGCTGCAGCATCTGGGTCACGATGACCAGGAACATGAACACCATCCGGCCCGGGAACCTGAACCGCGCCGTGTAGTAGGCGGCGGGCAGGGCCACGATGAGCACGAGCAGGGTCGCGCACACGGCGATGATCACCGTCGAGATCATGTTCTGCACCAGCGGGGTCTCCGGCGTCGACCACATGTCGACGAAGTTCTCCCAGTGCCATTCCTGCGGCAGGTACGTCGGTTCGACGGACCTGATCTGTGACTTCGTCTTCACGGAGCCGAAGAACATGATGAGGTAGGGCAGGACGAAGACCGCGAAGACGAGGAGTCCCACGATCATCCGCCCGATCACGGTGCCCAAGGGCACCTTGTCAGCGGTGTACCTCTTCCGTCGCCGAGGCGGCGCACCGTTCCCGTGCGGGCGTGCGGCTGCGTGCGGGGCCGGGGTCGTGTCCGTGGCCATCAGACCTCCTGCATGGGTTTGACGACTCTGACGTAGACGATGACGACGAGGATGACGATGAGGAAGCCGATCACCGACAGGGCGCTCGCGACGTCGACCTTGTGTTGGATCTCGATGTATTTGAAGATCATCGTCATGATCGTGTCCGCGCCGTAGCCGGGGATCGACCCCGTCATGACCTTGAGGATCGGCAGCGAGTTGAACACGTTGATGATGTTGATGAGCACCGCCACGCTCAGCGCTCCGCGCAGCTGCGGGAGGATGACGGCGAAGTAGGTGCGCCACGGTCCGGCGCTGTCCATCCGTGCTGCCTCGATGGTCTCCCTGGGGATCGTGGCCAGGCCCGCGAGCAGGGTGTAGGTGGTGAAGGGCAGGGACACGAAGACGGCGATGACGATCGACCACAGGAAACCCGTCGTCGGATTCTTCGTCCAACCGTAGCCGGCCGGGTTGTCGACGAGTCCGACATCGACGAGGAACTTATTCACCACGCCGAAGTAGGGTTCGAGTCCGTAGTAGAAGACCATCGTCGTCATCACCACCGAGGCGGCCCACGGGATGATCACGGCCAGCCGGACGAGCTGCCGGCCGGGGAAGGCCTTGTCGAGTATCTGCGCGAGTCCCAAGGAGATGACGACGGCGAGGCCGACGACGGCGACGACCCAGACGATCGTGCGCACGATGATCGGCCAGAACTGGTCGAAGGCGAAGAGCTCGGCGTAGTTGGCGAAGCCGACCGAGCCCTTGTCGAGCCCGGAGATCGCGATGTCCCGGGTCGAGTTGAAGATCATCAGCCCGGCGGGGAAGAACACGACGCCGACGATGAGGATGAGTGCCGGGGCCAGCCACGGCAGGGCCTTGAGCGTGTCGCGCCACGTGGTCGTGGTGCGGTCGCGGCTTCCTCGTCGGCTCACCCTTGGTCGACCTGGTCCTGGATCGACTTGAGCACATCCTCGGCGGACTTCGACTCGAGCTGACCGAACGTCGACTTGAACGCGCCGTCGGTGGCCGACCACTTCGAGTTCGTCGACGGGTAGAACTGCGCGTCGGGCATGGTGTCGAGGAACGGCTTGAGATCTTCGTTGTCGGCGAGTTCCTTCGCACCGGACTTCGTCACCGGCAGGAAGCCTTCGGCTTCGACCCAGGGCAGGTAGTTGTCGTCGGCGTAGTAGTAGTCGAAGAACTTCGTGATCGCCTCGGCCTTGTCGCCGTCGTTCTGGAACGCCATGAGCTGGTCACCGACGCCGAGGGTCATCGGTTCGCCGTCCTTCGTCGGGATCGGAACGACCGAGTAGTCGAGGTCGGGGTTCGAGTCCTTGATCTGACCGACCGTCGGGGGCAGGCCGACCTGCATGCCGATCTTGCCCTGGACGAAGATGTCGAGCAGCGGGGTGCGCTGGGAGGAGCCCGGATCGTCCTGGGTGGCGCCTTCGTCGATCATCTTCTTGATCTGCTTCGCACCCTCGAGGTTCTCAGGAGTGTCGATCGTGATCGTCTTCTCGTCGCCGAAGCTGCCTCCGGCGCCCCACAGCCAGATCGCGGCTTCGGCCTGTGCCTCTTCGGAGCCCAGGGGCATGCCGTAGCCGGCGACGCCGCCGCCGAGTTCGGAGACCTTCTTCGAGGCGTCGAGGAGTTCGTCCCAGTCCTTCGGGGCCTCTTTCACTCCTGCCTTGTCGAGGAGTTCGTTGTTGACGAACAGGGCCCGCGTCGAGGCGATGAGCGGCAGGGCATAGGCGGTGCCGTCGAGGGTCTCGTTGTCGAGGAAGCCTTCGTCGAAGTTCTTGTAGGTCTCGGGACTCGTGACGTCCTCGGCCTTGTAGAGCAGTTCGTCGGAGGCGAAGCCGGCGAAGGGGCCGCCGTTGTAGATGTCGGGGGCCTCACCGGCCTGGATCTTCGTGGACACGACCTTCTCGAGGTTGTCCCAGGACTGGACCTCGAGGTTGACCGAGATGTCCTCGTTCTCCTTCTCGAAGCCGTCGATGACGTCCTGCCACAGGCCCTTCGTGGCATCCGAATACGTGGGGACGAGGAAGTCGAGGGTGGTCTTGCCGGAATCGGAGTCGGAGCCGGATCCGCCGAATCCGCAGCCGGAGACGGTCAGTGTCAGTGCTGCCGTGGCGGCGATGGCAGCGAGGGTGCGTGTTCTTCTCATGGTCTGATCTCTGTTCCCGTCTTCTCTGGGATCGCTCTGCGTCCGTCATCGGTGGCTGTGTCGGCTCGGTATGTCGGGGTTCCGGGTTCCGCCGGTCTCGCAGGTCCGCGTTGACCAGAACTGTGTGATGAATGAAAGTATGGTGTGAGGGCAGTCACAAGGTCAAGTGTAAGATCGTGTTTATGCAGTAATTGATCGAAAATCGATCATCACACTGCCGTATTTATCGGTTACACGATCATTCTTGTGCTCAATTGCGGTAGTCTGCAGGTGTCGAGGAGGGCGCAGTGTCGAGGAGTGAGTGGTGTCGAGGATGACGAAGAGGATCGAGGGCGAACATGGTTGATGTGTCTCTGCGGGACGTGGCGCTGAACTATCCGGGCACGGATCGCCCTGCTGTCTCTGATGTCGACCTCGAGATCGCTGATGGTGAGTTCCTCGTCCTCGTCGGACCCTCGGGCTGCGGGAAGTCGACGACCCTGCGGATGCTCGCCGGACTCGAGTTCCCGACCGAGGGCAGCATCCTCTTCGACGGTCAGGACGTCACCGACGTCTCGGCGAAGGTCCGCGACGTCGCGATGGTCTTCCAGTCCTATGCCCTCTACCCGCATATGACGGTGTCCGAGAACATGGAGTTCTCGTTGAAGAACACGGGCGTGGCCAAGGACCGCCGCCGTGAACTCGTCGCCGAGGCGGCCGCCATGCTCGAACTCGACGACCTCCTCGATCGCAAACCCAAGGCGCTGTCCGGCGGGCAGCGGCAGCGGGTGGCGATGGGTCGTGCGATCGTCCGGCGCCCGCAGGTCTTCCTCATGGACGAACCGCTGTCGAACCTCGATGCGAAGCTGCGTGTGCAGACGCGCGCACAGATCTCCGCGCTGCAGCGCAAGCTCGGCGTGACGACCGTCTACGTCACTCACGACCAGACCGAGGCGATGACGATGGGCGATCGCGTCGTGGTGATGAACGAGGGACGCGTCGAACAGGTCGGCACCCCGCGCGAGCTCTACAATTCCCCGGCGACGCTGTTCGTCGCCGCGTTCATCGGCTCGCCGACGATGAATCTCATCCCCGCGACGAGGCGGCCCGACGGGACCGCCGTCGGCGCCGGGATCTCGGTGGCCCTGCCGGATGATCTCCCGGACTCGGGAGAGGACATCGTCCTCGGAATCCGTCCCGAGGATCTCGTCGTGGCCGATGATGTCTCTGCCGCCTCGGCGGGGGAGAACCTGCTCGAGATCGAGATCTCGCTGGTCGAAGAGCTCGGCTCGGACACCTTCGTGTACGGGACCACGCCTGACCAGGACCCCCTGCGGATCGGGGAGAAGCCGGTCGTCGCGCGCCTGACCAAGGGCGGGGCACCTCGGCGCGGGGAGCGGATGACCTTCCGCGTCGATCCCCGGCTCGTCCACGTCTTCGACGCCCAGACCGAACAGCTGGTCAGGTAATACGGCCGGCCAGCAGCAGGGCAGGTGAGGCGATCGCTCCTGAGGTGATTCTGGCGATCGCCTGAGGACGTCGTTCAGGGTGTCTTCGTACACTGAACCGCTATGGACTTCAACCAGGCAGTGACGACGTGGTGGGATGCGATCACCTCCGGTTTCGGGCGGCAGGACGGGCTCGAGCTCGATGTTCTCCGGCTCGTGATCGTCATCGGCGTCCCCCTGATCGTGACGCTGACCCCGGGGATCTGGCGGTTCTTCGGCCTCTTCGTCACCTTCGTCCACGAACTCGGCCACGCCTTCGCGGCGCTGATGACGGGCCGTGTGGTCAAGGGGATCTCGCTCAACTTCGACCATTCCGGGCAGATGAACTCGTTCGGAAAGGTCGGGTTCTCGGCCACGTGGGCGGGGTTCTGGGGGTATCCGGCACCGGGCGTGCTCGGGCTCGTGCTCATCACCTCGGCGGTCTACGGCTGGGCGCCTTTGGCGCTGTCGGTGGGAGCGCTCATCCTGCTCGTGGCGCTCATCTTCATCCGCAACCTCGCGGGCGCGGTGATCGCGGTGATCACGGCGGTGGCAGCCCAGCTCGTCGTCGTCTTCCTGCCGCTCGAATGGATCTCGGTCTTCGTCGCGGCGTTGGGCACGGGACTGGCGATCGGCTCGCTCAAGGATCTCGTCAAGGTCATCCGCGTCCACACCCGCCGGCGCCATGTGCAGCAGTCGGACGCCTTCATCCTCGCGCAGGGGTCGAGCCTGCCGGCAGGCGGCTGGTTGTCGCTGTTCGCGCTGGTCATCGTCGTCTGCGCCCTTGTCTCCGCGCGGGTGCTGTACGAGGCGATCACGGTCGGCGGGGTGTAGGAGCGGGCGGCCTGCGCAGCCGGCCGTGATCCTGTGTCAGAGGCGGATGGCACAATCGGAGCATGGCCGCTTACCCGAAATACTCCGCCGTTCTGTTCGACTGCGACGGCGTGCTCGTCGATTCCGAGAGCATCACCAACGGAGTCCTGCACGGAATGCTCGTCGAACTCGGGTGGCAGCTGACGCCGGAGGAGTGCATTGCACGCTTCGTCGGCAAGATGCTCCGCGATGAGGTCGACGTCATCGAAGAGCACACGGGCTATCGCATCGACGACGCCTGGATGAATGAGTTCCGCGGCCGACGCAACGCCGAGCTTGCCACATCGCTCCAGGCCATTCCGGGTGTCGTCGGCGCGGTCCAGCGGATCGCGGAGGACTATCCGGGCGTGATCGCCTGTGCCTCGAGCGCGGACCGACCGAAGATCGAACTCCAGCTGCGGAAGGTCGGCCTCTTCGACGCCTTCGACGGGCGGATCTTCTCCGGAATGGAGCTCCCACGTTCGAAACCTGCCCCCGACGTCTACCTGGCCGCGGCCGAGGCGTTGGGCATCGATCCCGCCGAGGCGGCCGTGATCGAGGATTCCCCGACCGGCGTCATCGCCGGTGCCGCTGCAGGATCCCATGTGCTCGGGTTCTGCCCGGACTCACCCGTTCATCAGACCCCCGAAACTCTGCTGGCGGCCGGTGCCGACGCAGTCTTCCCATCGATGGAGCTGCTGCCAGGGCTGTTGGTCGACTAGTTCTCGTCGGTGATGGCGCTGCCGACCGGTGCTGGCAACGGCGACGGGTGCTGGGGGTGGCGACGGGTGTTGATTCGACTTCGAAACCTCTCAAAATATGAATCGATTGATGCTTCGCATTGTTTGCTGATTCGCATCCGTTCATCGTTCTGCTTCATCAAAAATCAGTACACAGCAATGAACACATGAGCTGTTCGATTGGTAATCGAATTGTGACATTCATTTCTTCAGTTCTGAGGTAGAATTGATCTCAGACATTCACATCGACGTGAAAGGCGGTGAGACCGATGAAGGATTCGCAGGACCCCCATAATCTGGATGACGACGATCTCAACCCCGCCTCCGACCACGACGGAGAGGCCGACGAGACTACGGTCTCGCCCTCCGCTCGGCCCATCGTCGGCTCCGATTCGCCGCGCCGCCTCGATGTCGATCCGGATTCGCCTATGGCGGTGGTCGCGAGCATCGCCCGCCTGAGTTCAGGCGCCAAGATCGCCGAGTACCAGGCCGTCGCGAGCCTGTTCCTGGCCGAAGTCATCGACCGCTTGCGCTACGCTCCCGCCAACGAGATCTACTACCACGCAACCTTCACCCAGACTGCCGAGCGGTTCCTTTCGGTCCGTGACGGAGGCCGGACGGACAAGCTCGACGAAGACGACCCCTGGGCCGCAACCGACAGCGACTCCGTCGATTCGGAATCGCGTGAGGCAAGCACGGACGGAACGACCGATCCGGCTGGGATCGAGCCCACGAAGGGAGCACTGGCGAAGCCGCTTCCGAACTTCCCGAAGTTCCAGCTCCACAAGTCCTTCAACAGCTGGGCCCACGAGCTGACCGCTCGAGAGGAAGTCACCGAGCTGGCCGCCGTCCTCGGAGCAACGAGCGACGGCGCCTACAACGAGATCACGAACGCGATCACGCTCGTGTTCGGGCTGCCGAAGTTCCTCGACCGCTGCCTCAAGGGCGAATTCACCATCGAGCACGTGCTCTCTGCGACTCGCGCCGTCAAGGATGTCAGCTTCGAATACATTCCCCGCCTCGATGCCTACCTGGCCGAGCGTCGCGCGGACATCACGCTCGAAACCTTCAGGAAGTCGCTCAACCTGAAGATCGCGGCGATCGTGCCCGTCGATGATCGCACCGAGCTCGCCTCGAAGCGTCGCCACGTCGACATCACCACATACCCTGACGGCACCGCCTCGGTGACCCTCATGGGTCCGGCCGTGGAGCTCAAAGCGTTCTACCTGCGCATCGAAGCCTTCGCCCGCGCGATCCGCAACGGCCAGATCTCCGCATTCACCGACGTGGACCTCAGCGGCCTCGAGATGGACGACCAGGACAGCATCGCTGCCCTGATGTTCGACATCGCCACACGTGCGACCCCGCAGATGGCCATCGCGGTGACCGCGCACGATACGACCACCGGCGAGACCACCACCAAGGAGTTCGCCTTCGACACGACCGACTCCACCGACCCCATCACGGCGGACGCGGTCGACTCCACGGCACGGACAGCTCAGCGCGAAGCCGAGGCGGCGGCAGCCGCCGGCGACGATGTCAAGACGATCATCAAGCTCGTCATGCCCACTCACGGACAGTGGGTGAGGGAGCAGGCGAAGATGATGGTGTCGGTGCCCTATCTCACGGCGATCGGTCGCTCGGAGCTGCCGGGCACGTTCTCGGACGGCGCCCCGGTGCCGCCTGAAGCGGTGCGAGTACTGGCCGCGCAGAGCCCGACCTGGCACCGGATCCTCACGGACCCGGCGACGGGGACTCCGATCGACGCCCGCTCGAAGAGCTACTACATCCCGGCCGACGTGCGCGCGCCCCTGACCGCGAAATGGCAGTCGTGCTCGGCTCCCGGGTGCACCCGTCGTGCCGAGACCTCGGAAATCGACCACATCATCCCCTTCGACCACGACGATCCGGCACGGGGCGGGCAGACGACGTTCACCAACACGCACCCGCTGTGCAAAGCCGACCACCAGAGGAAGACCGACCGCAGGTTCTCGGTCAGGTCGACCGACGACGGAGCGGTGGAGTATGCCTTCCGCCATGGTGTCGTGACGAAGATGTACCCGCCGGACAACCCGATCAACGCCGAGCATGCACGACAGGTGGAGAACTATGCCCAACTGCCGAATCTGCTTGAGACGGACGACGAGAGCGGACCCGAAATGCGGTCTGACAATGATGCCGTTGCCGACGTGGGCCCGGCGGCAGATGTAGGTCCTACGGCAGAAGGGGGCACCGCGGTCGGGGCCCCCGAGGGGCGACAGGCCCGGCGGCCGCGGGAAACGGACGACGAGAATCGGGACCCCCGATGGGATCGGGGCGAACCACCGCCATTCTGAGTGGTGGCACCGGTCTGTCTGCCCGGCACCGGCCTGCCTACGCGGCACCGCTCAGCCCGGCCGACAGCTACCCTTCGTCTTCTTCGATCAGGCGGCGGACGTCGTCTTGGTTCCGGACCTCGCCCTTCTTTGCCGCCTCGATGACCTTCTCGTGCTGTTCGTCGGTGACGACCGGCACCTCTTCGCCGTTGCCGTCGATGATCCTGCCGTCCTTGACGGTGTCGCCCTCGGTGAGGATGGCTTCGTTGTCGATCAGCCTCTGCAGCTCTTCCTTGCGGATGACTCGACCGGTGCCGGCGACGAAGACCGAACGGTCCGAACGGTCCTTGGCCTTCACACCGATGTGGTTGAAGACCAGGTTGAGCAGCACGGCCATCAAAGTGGCCGAGGAGATGCCCGAGTGGAGGATGATGCCGACCCACGACGGGAACGAATTGTAGAAGTCGGGCTCGACGACCGGAATGATGCCGAATGCCAGCGAGACCGCGACGATGATCATGTTGAGGTTGCCCTCGTATTCGACCTTCGAGAGAGTGCGGATGCCCGAGGCCGCGACGGTGCCGAAGAGGACGATGCCCGCACCGCCGAGCACCGGGGACGGCACCGCTGCGACGACCCCGCCCATCACCGGCAGCAGACCGAGGATCACGAGGATCGCACCGCCGGCCGTGACGACGAAGCGCGACTTCACACCGGTGATCGCGACCAGACCGACGTTCTGAGCGAACGCCGACTGCGTGAACGAGTTGAAGACGGGGGAGACCGCCGATGAGAGCATGTCGGCTCGCAGACCCGAGGCGATGCGCTTCGAATCGACCTTGGTCTTCACGATCTCGCCGACGGCGATGATGTCCGCAGTCGTCTCGGCGAAGGTGACGATGATGACGATGAACATCGAGATGATCGCCGCAGCCGAGAACGTCGGCATGCCGAAGGCGAACGGCTGCGGGAAGGCGAAGACACCGCGATCGAGCACATGCGAGAAATCGGCCCAACCGAACACCAGGCAGCCGATCGTGCCGATGACGATGGCCAGCAGAATCGACAGGCGTGAGACCATCGCGACCGGGATCCGGCTGAGGATGAGCACGACGGCCAGCGTGCCGACAGCGATGAGGATATTGCGCATGCTTCCGTAGTCGGCGGCCTCCGCATCCCCGCCCATCGCCCAACCTGCGGCGACGGGCATGAGTGACAGGCCGATCGTCGTGATGACCGTGCCGGTCACCACCGGTGGAAAGAACTTCACGATGAGAGCAAAGGCCGGCGCCACTATCAACCCGATCACCGAGGCGACCAACACCGAACCGAAGACCGCTGGCAGACCGTCACCGCCGGCCAGGATCGACGTCATCGTGGCGACTCCGGCGAACGAGACACCCTGAACGAGCGGCAGCTGCGAGCCGAAGAACGGGACTCCCACCGACTGCAGGATGGTCGCCAGACCACCCATGAACAGGCACGACGCAATGAGCACGCTGATGCCGTTGCCATCGAGGTCGGCGGCCTTGCCGATGATGAGCGGCACAGCGATGATGCCGCCGTACATCGTGAGCACGTGCTGCAGTCCGTAGGCAAACGAGCTGCCCACGGGCAGCCGCTCGTCCTCGGGTCGGCGCGACTTCTTCGCGGCCGACGACGCCCGCCCGTCCTGTGGTGACTGCTGGGATACCGACATCTATCTCTCCGATGAGCTCATCCTCGGGTGATGGTTGTGCTCTGGTGCATCGCGGTGACCGAGGAATTGATTTCAAGTTTCCAATATGTGAAAAGCATTTTCCTTATCGCAGAACTCTAAAGGAATACCATTCTCGCCGCAAGGCATTTTCGTGACCTGGCGCACATGCTAGAGTACACGTCTGTCGATGCGACTCGTACCCTGGGGTAGCCAATCGAGCCCGAGACGGGTCTTCGAGTCATCGAACGGCGGAGCAGCAGACGCCGGAAAACCTGAGCTGGTGGCGGTCGGCCCCAGTCCTGTCGCCACTCACCGGATACGTGCGGTTCGAGAACGGGAAGGCGACACAATGACCAGCGATGACATGACCCAGAATGGTATTCCATCCAACGAGGCGGTTGCGCGACTGTGGCTGCGAGATCCCCTGGCCGTCCACCTCGGCGCGGGTGCCGATCCGGATATCGCCGCCCGTGGGATCGTCATCGATCGCACCAGCGGGACCATCGTCGAACTCATCCCGGCGGGAGGCGAACCCCGAGGTGGGGCGGAGTCGGTCTCCGAGATCGTCGATGCCTCCGAGCACGTCATCACACCGGGCCTGATCAACACTCACCATCACTTCTACCAGACCCTCACCCGCGCCTGGGCCCCGGTCGCGGACCTGCCGCTGTTCGGGTGGCTGCAGAACCTCTATCCGGTGTGGGCGAGGCTGACTCCACGCGCTCTCGAGCTCGCGACGACCGTGGCGATGGCGGAGCTCCTCGAATCCGGGTGCACGACCGCAGCCGACCACCACTACCTGTTCCCGACAGGGATGGACGAGGCCATCGACATCGAGGTCGAGGTCGTCCGCGCGCTCGGCATGCGGGCGATGCTCACCCGCGGATCGATGTCGCTGGGCGAGAAGGACGGAGGCCTGCCTCCGCAGCAGACCGTGCAAAACGCCGAGGTGATCCTCACCGACTCCCGCCGCCTCGTCGAAACCCATCATGAACGTGGACCCGGGGCGCAGATCCAGATCGCCTTCGCCCCGTGCTCGCCGTTCTCCGTGACCACTGAGCTGATGCGGCAGAGCGCGGTGCTCGCCGATGAACTCGACGTCCGCCTCCACACGCATCTTGCCGAGACCATCGACGAAGAGGACTTCTGCCGGGAGCGATTCGGCATGCGCACCGTCGACTACCTCGAATCCGTCGGCTGGTTGGGCGATCGCGCGTGGCTAGCGCACGGTGTCCACTTCGACGACGAGGAGATCCGCCGTCTCGGTGCCGCTGGTGCCTCCGTCGCGCACTGCCCGACCTCGAATATGCGCCTGGCCTCGGGCATTGCCCGCGCCGTCGAACTCGAAGACGCGGGAGTGAGCGTCGGCCTCGGCGTCGACGGTTCGGCGTCGAACGATGCCTCGAACCTCATCCGCGAGGTCCGCCAGGCCCTCTACATCCAACGCCTGCGCTACGGCGCCGAGGCGGTCACGTGCGATCGCGTCCTCGATTGGGCGACGAAGGGATCGGCAGCGGCGCTCGGTCGGGACGATATCGGGACGATCGACGTCGGCAAGCAGGCCGATCTGGCGATGTTCCGCCTCGACGGGCTGGAGTTCTCCGGTGCGCACGATCCGATCCCCGCGCTCGTGCTCTGCGGGGCGGAGAGGGCCGACCGGGTGATGGTCGGCGGACAGTGGCGGGTCCGCGACGGCCGCGCGATCGGCGCGGATGGGGCCGAACTCGACAAGGAAGCGCTCATTGCGGCGCATCAGGAGGAGGCACGCCGCCTCGTTGCGGGGTGAGGGGAGGGCCGGCGCCAGTTGAGGGGAGGGCCGGCGGCCGCTCAGCTTTCGGGCTTCTTGAACACCTCGCGCAGGTGATCGCTGGTGAGGAAGTCACCGACGCCGATCATCACGAGGCTGAACACGATCTGCTCGGTGATCATCCACACCGGGTAGAGGCCAGGGATCGCGGCCATGACGAGTGTGATGACGGGGAAGATCTGCGTGAACAGGCGCAGACGCTGGTAGCCCCAGTAGAGGCCCTTCGTCGCGCGCCAGAAGAAGTAGAACAGGCTCGCCGTCATGCCGAGGACGACGATCGTGCGCATCCACATGGCGAACGGGACGGGCTCACCCGCCTCGGCGATGATGATCGCGTAGACCACGGCCCCGAGGCCGAGGACGAGTTCGAACACGAGCAGCCAGGTGATCCAGGCGAATGCCCGCTTCGTCTTCGGATCCGACAGGCTCTGGGCCGGGACCATGATGTCGGCCTTGCTGCCGCCGGCGATGCGGTCGATTGTCGAGAACAGCTTCTCCATGGACATGTCTTCAGGCTAACCCTGCAGCGCTGTCGAACCGCGCGAAAGCGGGGCTTCTGAGGGTGTGAGGCCGAACATCAATCGAAAGTTGGGGGCCGACTTCAATCCTGCGGGTCAGGAATGCGGGTGCGGATCCTGTTGAAGTGGAAGCATGAAGAAGATATTCAACGCAGCATTCGCCTACATGATCATCGGTGTCCTCGCCGGCCTGTTCTACCGCGAGTTCACCAAGGCCAACGACTTCCCGGAAGGCGAGTTCACGCAGCTCGGTGTGGTGCACACCCATCTGCTCACGCTCGGCTTCATCGTCATGCTCATCGTCCTCGTGCTCGACAAGGTGTTCGGACTCTCGGGGTCGAAGCTCTTCTCGTGGTTCTTCTGGCTCTACAACGCAGGCCTCGTCCTGACAGTGGGAATGATGGTCTGGCACGGTTCGCTCACCGTCATCGGCGAAGAGTCCGACGCCATGATCGCCGGCATCGCCGGACTCGGACACATCGCACTGTCCGTCAGCCTCGTCCTGTTCTTCCTCGCCCTGCGCAAGAAGGTCGTCGACGCCGCTCAAGGCGAAGCGCCTCTGTCGAACCGTGCTCCGGTCGACGGGTGCGCTTCGCCTTGAATGAGCGAGCGGAGAGCCTCCGCTACCGGGTGACCGGCTGTTGCAGCTCGACGACCCAGTCAGGACCGGTCTCGAGGTAGACCTCGCGGCATGGGCCGACGAGCTCCCACCCCTGAGCGAGGGCCCATTCGGCCAGGTGCTGCCAGCTGGCGCCGATCCGGGCCATCGGACCTTTGTGGACGAGCGTCGCCGCGGTGCACGACGGCAGCTCGGTGATCTCGAGCTCGGGTCCGGTGTCCGCGGTCGGAGTGCTCGTGCGGAATCCGCAGGTGACCTCGGTTCCCGACTCCGTTTCACTGTAGATGCCGATTGCCATGGTCGGCGCCCCTCCCGCCTCGGTGATCGCGTCTGCCGCAGAGTCGAACAGCGGACCGATCTCGGAGGTGTCGAACGGCGGTTCGCCGAGGAGGACTGTGCGTCCGAGGATCCTCTCCGGGGGCAGGTCCTTGATGATGCTGTCTGGGTGGTCCATGGTCGTCCTTTCGATGAGGGCCAGCCGAAAATCGACTTCGGCCAACGCAGCGACTGCCGCCGATTGTTCGGCCAGCAGCTGATGACGACGACGGTGGAGCATCTCGACCAGTGCCTCCGAACTCAGCTCCGAGTCGAGCAGTCCGGTGATCGATCGCAGCGGAATGCCGAGGGCGTTGAGCGCCATGATGCGGTTGAGCCGTGTCAGCTGACCCGCACCATAGTGTCGATGCCCGGTGAACTCATCGACCGCCTCGGGGGTGAGGAGTCCGAGCGACTCGTAATGGCGCAGCATCCGCACGGACACCTGCCCGAGCCGCGAGAAGTCACCGATCTTCAACGTCCCCATCCCTTCGTCGTCGATACCATCCACCCACCTGCCACAGTGTCAGGTGCAAGAGCGCATTCCAGCGTAAGCGCGGCCGTCACTGCTGTTCGAGGAATCCGCGCAGGAGCTGTTCGGTTCCCTCCGCGTGCTGAGCGGCGAGTTCCGCGGCCAGGTCGGGATCGCCGGCGAGGACGGCATCGAGGATCTCACGGTGCTGGGCGCATGAGTGCTCGACATTGGTCTCGATGAACGGAATCCGATCGAGCAGGGCGTTGATCCGGTCACGGGTGCTCGCCGAGGCGGCCACGAGTGAGGGGATCCGCGTGAGTTCGGCGATGCTGAGATGGAAGCGAGCATCGAGGGCACGGAACTTCTCGGCGCTCTCGCCCGGTGCCCCGAACACTTCCCGACACTCGCTCTCCGCCGTGGTGAGAGCCTCCACCTCGGCGTGCTCGAGAGTCCTCGAGGCGACGATCCGGGCGGCGGCTGTTTCGAGCACGTGTCGAAACCGCACAGCATCGTCGAGTTCGACGGGATCGATGCTCCCTTCGGACGCATCGTCGCCTGCCGAGGGCAGCCTCGTGACGAACGTTCCGCCGTAGCGGCCCCGCCGGACCGTGACGATGCCGGCGGTCTGGAGTTCGCTCAGCGCCTGCCGGAGCGTGGCCCGCGAGACCTTGATCCGGGCGGCGAGATCGCGCTCCGCAGGAAGCTTGTCGCCGACGAGGTACTGGCCGAGGCGGATAGCGCGGAGGAGTGCCGCGATCGTGTGTTCGAAGACGTTGCCGCCGCGCGAGTGGGCGGGAGCCAGCCCTGAAGTGGGCTCAGCCGCAGGGCTCGTCCCCTCGGCATTCGCCGCTGGCGCCTCGTCACCGCCGCTGTCAGCGTGATCCACGGCCTCCTCCTTCGCTGGCTTTCTGCCGCTCGTCTCCTGCCATCCAAGCAGAAAATCCTTGACAGCCGATTGTGGTCCAGATTACATTCGATCCCAGTCAATGGTATGAACCTGATCCATTGAGCGTCTCATCCACCGTCTCACCGATCATCGAGAACCCCGAGGGGCAGCCATGAGCAAGAACATCGAATACGGCAATGTCGATGAGCACTACCTCGAGAAGCGGCAGCTGAAGAAGGGCGCCGCCGGCTGGATCCTCCTCGCGGGACTCGGCGTCGCCTACGTCATCTCCGGAGACTTCTCCGGCTGGAACCTCGGCCTGGCCGAAGGCGGCTGGGGCGGACTGCTCATCGCCTTCCTCCTCATGGGGCTGATGTACGTGTGCATGGTCTTCGGCCTCGCCGAACTCTCCTCCACACTGCCGACCGCCGGCGCCGGCTACGGATTCGCCCGGCGCGCACTCGGCCCGCTCGGCGGGTTCGCCACCGGCATGGCCATCCTCATCGAGTACACGATGGCGCCGGCCGCGATCTCGACCTTCATCGCCGGCTACGTCCAGGCGCTCGGCATCCTCCCCGAATCGGTGCCGACGTGGACGATCTACCTCGTCGCCTATGCGATCTTCATCGGCATCCACCTCTGGGGCGTCGGCGAAGCCCTGCGACTGATGTTCGTCATCACCGCAGTCGCGGTCATCGCCCTCATCGTCTTCGTCATCGCCGCCGTCGGCCACTTCGATGCGAGCAGCCTCTTCGACATCGAACCCACCGGCTCGTTCGGCTCATCCGCGTTCATGCCGATGGGCGTCTCCGGTCTGCTCGCCTCCCTCGTCTTCGGAATCTGGTTCTTCCTCGCCGTCGAAGGCGTGCCGCTGGCTGCGGAGGAATCGGCGAACCCGAAGAAGGACATGCCGCGCGGCATCATCACGGCCATGGCGATCCTCGTCGTCTTCGGCGCGCTCATGCTCACTCTCGTCCCCGGTCTGGCTGGAGCCTCGGCGATGGGAGTCTCCGACAATCCGCTGCCCGAGGCGCTGCGCACGATCTACGGTGAGAACTCGGCCCTGGCGACCTTCGTCAACTGGGCGGGCCTGGCCGGGCTCATCGCGAGCTTCTTCTCGATCATCTTCGCGTACTCCCGGCAGCTCTTCGCACTCTCCCGTGCCGGCTATCTGCCCAAGTGGCTGTCCCTGACAGGCAAGCGCAAGACCCCGGTGCTCGCGCTCATCGTTCCCGGCACGATCGGCTTCATCCTCGCGATCGCCGTCGACGGCAACGGCGGGGTCCTCCTCAACGTCGCCGTCTTCGGTGCCACGGTCTCCTACGTCCTGCTCAACCTCTCCCACATCCGGCTGCGTTTCAAGGAGCCCGATCTGCCCCGCGGCTACCGCACTCCCGGCGGCGTCGTGACCACCTCCATCGCGCTCGTGCTCGCCTCGGTGGCGGTGATCGCCACCTTCTTCGTCGACATCCTCGCCGCAGGCATCGCCGCGGGCGTCTTCCTCATCGCGCTCGCCTACTTCTGGTTCTACTCCCGCCACCACCTCGTCGCGAGCGCACCCGAAGAGGAGTTCGCGCAGATCGAAGCCGCGGAGAAGGACCTCAAATAGCCCGCACGACCCACCTTCAACCACCCCGCACAGCAAAGGAACGACGTATGACCGAGATTCCGATACCCACCTCGCCCACCTCACCGCAGAGGACGTCCCGAGGGTCGATCCAAGCCGATCCGCTCACCGTCGACGAGCTCCGCCGCCTCGCCGATGAGGGCACGATCGACACCGTGGTCGTCGCCATCACTGATCACATGGGCCGCCTGCAGGGCAAAAGACTCGGCGTCCAGTTCTTCCTCGAAGACGTCATGGACCACGGTTCCGAATGCTGCAACTATCTGCTCGCCGTCGATGTCGACATGGACACCGTGGACGGCTACGAGGTCTCGTCGTGGGAGACCGGCTACGGCGACATGGTCATGAAACCCGACCTTACGACCCTGCGTCTCCTCCCCTGGCAGCCAGGCAGTGCGATGGTCAACTGCGACCTCCTGACGACCACCGGCACCGAGGTGGCGCCCTCCCCGCGGCAGATCCTCAAGCGCCAGCTCGCCCGCCTCGCCGAGCACGGACTGAGCGCGCATGTCGGCACCGAACTCGAATTCATCACCTTCGATTCGAGCTACGAAGAGGCCTTCGCCTCGAAATACACCGAGGTCACGCCCTCGAACCAGTACAACGTCGACTATTCCCTGCTCGGCACCGCCCGCGTCGAACCGCTGCTGCGCGACATCCGCAATTCGATGGCCGGGGCCGGACTCTTCGTCGAAGGAGCGAAGGGCGAATGCAACTTCGGTCAGCATGAGATCACGTTCCGCTACCAGCCCGCACTCAAGGCGTGTGACGATCACGCGGTGTACAAGAACGGCGCGAAGGAGATCGCCGCCCAGCACGGCAAGTCGATCACCTTCATGGCCAAGTACGACCAGAAAGAGGGCTCCTCGTGCCACATCCATCTGAGCTTCCGCTCGGATGAGGGCGACATGGTCATGGTCGGAGACCGCGAGCACGGTTTCTCCACTCTCATGGAGCAGTTCATCGCCGGTCAGCTGGCCTGCATCGAGGATTTCACGTACTTCTTCGCCCCGAACATCAACTCGTACAAACGCTTCGTCGAAGGCTCGTTCGCCCCGACCGCCGTCGCCTGGGGCTTCGACAATCGAACCTGCGCCTTCCGCGTCGTCGGTTCGGGACCCTCGCTGCGCGTGGAATGCCGGGTCGGCGGGGCCGATCTCAACCCGTACCTCGCCACCTCGGCGCTCATCGCGGCGGGACTCCACGGGATCGAGAACGGCCTCGAACTGCCCGCGATCACCGAAGGCAACGCCTACACCGCCGGTGCCGACCGCCTGCCCACCACACTCCAGGGAGCGCGCGACCGATTGGAGGGCTCACAGATCGCCGAGGACGCCTTCGGCGACTACGTCGTCCGCCACTACGTGCACGCCGCCGACATCGAACTCGACGCCTACAATTCGACCGTGACCGACTGGGAGAGGCTCCGTGGCTTCGAACGACTCTGAACCTGCTGCCGAACCGAGGACACCCGTCATTGCCGTCAGCTGCTATCTGCAGCGGGCGCAGTGGGGAGTCTGGGACACCGAGGCGGCCCTCATCCCGGCCGACTATGTGCGCATGGTCGCCGCCTGCGGGGCGATCCCCGTGCTGCTGCCGCCGCATGGTCAGACCTCGGCCGTGCTCGACCGCGTCGACGGAATCCTGCTCGCGGGCGGAGCCGACGTCGATGCCGCCGCGTACGGTCAGACTCCACATGAGACGACCGTCTCCCACCCGTTCCGCGACGCGAGCGAGACCATGCTGCTGGCCGCTGCGCACGAGCGCGGCCTGCCCGTGCTCGGCATCTGCCGGGGACTCCAGGTCATCAATGTCGCGGCAGGCGGCACGCTCGACCAGCACCTGCCGGAATCGCTCGGGCATTCGGACTTCCAGCCCGCACCCGGAGTCTACGGGGAGGTCTCGGTGACCACCGAGCCCGGGTCGCTCGCCCGCGAGATCCTCGGCGAAGCGACGACGGCACCCTGCTATCACCATCAGGGGATCGACCGCCTCGGCGCCGGTCTGCGGGTGACGGGACGCAGTCCCGAAGGTCTCATCGAAATCATCGAGCGAGCCCCGGATACCGACCCCGACGAGGCGGCCCCCGACGCGGGTTGGCTCTTCGCCGTCCAATGGCATCCCGAACATGACCCCGGTGACGATCGAGTCGTGCGCGCCCTCGTCGAGGCGGCCCGACGGCACATGGCAGACAGAGCAACGAGGAGAGCATCGAAGTGAGCATCTACACGGTCATCAACCCGGCGACGGAAGAACCGATCACCGACGTCGAACTCGCCGATCTCGAGGAGACGGACCGGGCGATTGCGAAGGCGGCGCGGGCCTACGAGTCCTGGCGGACCGTGGCACCGGCCGATCGGGCCCGGATCCTGCGACGCTTCGCCGATCGGGTCGATGCGGCGAACGAGGAGCTCGCACAGCTCGAAGTCGCCAACGCCGGCCACACCATCGGCAACGCCAGGTGGGAGGCCGGCAATGTCCGCGATGTCCTCGAATACTCTGCGGCGGTGCCCGAGAGGCTCTTCGGCCGGCAGATCCCCGTCGACGGCGGCGTCAACATCACCTTCGCGGAACCGCTCGGCGTCGTCGGCGTCATCGTCCCCTGGAACTTCCCGATGCCGATCGCCGGCTGGGGATTCGCCCCGGCACTGGCCGCTGGGAACACCGTCGTCCTCAAACCCGCAGAGATCACCCCGCTGACCGCGATCCGCCTCGGCGAACTCGCCCTCGAAGCAGGCCTGCCCGAGGGCGTGCTGCAGATCATCCCCGGCAAGGGATCCGTCGTCGGGGAGCGCTTCGTCACCCACCCCGACGTGCGCAAGATCGTCTTCACCGGATCCACCGAGGTCGGCAAGTCGATCATGAGCGGCTGCGCGGCGCAGGTGAAGAACCTCACCCTCGAACTCGGCGGGAAGAATGCGAACATCGTCTTCGACGACGCCGATGTCGCAGCCGCCGCGGCCGCCGCCCCGGGAGGCGTCTTCGACAACTCGGGCCAGGACTGCTGCTCCCGGTCCCGGCTGCTCGTCCAACGTGGGATCTACGAAGACTTCATGGCCGCCCTCGAGTCGTCGGTGGGCTCGTTCGCCTGTGCTGATCCGAGCCTGGAGGACACGGACATGGGACCGCTCGTCACCGCAGCACACCGGGAGAAGGTCGCCGGCTACGTCGCCGACGCCGAGGTGGCCTTCACCGGATCCGCGCCGGAGGGCCCAGGATTCTGGTTCCCGCCGACCGTGATCACCCCGCCGGATGTCCGGGCCGCCGACTTCCGCGAGGAGATCTTCGGCCCCGTGCTCTCGGTCGTCCCCTTCGACACCGAGGCCGATGCCCTGCGCATCGCCAACGACACCGAATACGGGCTGTCCGGATCGATCTGGACGAACGATCTCGACCGGGCGTTGCGGGTCTCCCGCGGAGTCGATGCCGGCAACCTGTCGGTGAACTCGCACTCCTCGGTCCGCTACTCAACGCCGTTCGGCGGGTTCAAGCAGTCCGGCCTCGGCCGTGAACTCGGCCCCGATGCCGTGTCCGCATTCACCGAGGTCAAGAACGTCTTCTTCGCCACCAGACCAGCGCACTGACTGGCACGCTGACCAGCAGTCCCACCACGAACATCAGGAGAATCATGACCACTGCAGCAACGCGACTGACAGACAAGATCTGCGTCATCACCGGCGGAGCCTCCGGCATCGGGCTGGCCAGCGCCCGCCGGCTGACCGAGGAAGGTGCGAAGGTCGTCATCGCCGACCTCGACGAGGTCCGCGGCCCCGAGGTCGCCGATGAACTCGGCGGCCTCTTCGTGCGCGTCAACGTCGCCGACGAAGAGGACGTGAAGAACCTCTTCGCACGCACCGTCGAGCACTACGGCCGCGTCGACGTCGCCTTCAACAACGCCGGCATCAATCCCACCGACGACAATTCGATCCTCACCACCGACATCGCCGCGTGGTCGAAGGTGCAGACTGTCAACCTCACGTCCGTGTACCTGTGCAGCAAATACGCGCTCGAGCAGATGGTCAAGCAGAGGTCCGGGTCGGTCATCAATACGGCGTCCTTCGTCGCTCTCATGGGGGCCGCGACCTCACAGATCTCGTACTCGGCGTCGAAGGGCGGAGTCCTGTCGATGAGCCGCGAGCTCGGTGTCCAGTTCGCCAAGGACGGCATCCGGGTCAACGCACTGTGCCCGGGGCCGGTGAATACACCGCTGCTGCGCGAACTCTTCGCCTCGGACCCGGTGCAGGCGCAGCGCCGACTCGTCCACTGTCCCGGAGGGCGCTTCGCTGAGCCTGAGGAGATCGCCGCCGCGGTGGCCTTCCTCGCCAGCGACGACTCCTCCTTCGTCAACGCGTCGTCCTTCACCGTCGACGGCGGAATCTCGTCCGCCTACGTCACCGCGGAGTAGGTTGAGCGCGGCTGAGTAGGTTCAGCACCGTGGTTCAAGGCAGAGCGCACTCATCCAACGGTGCACCGGTCGACGGGTGCGTTTCGCCTTGAATGAGCGAGTGGAGGGGCGGTGAGGCAGTACCCGCCGATGGGTGAGAATGGTGTCATGAGCATCGGAAGTGGGGAGCGCGTGAGAATCCTCGTCATCGAACATGAGAACGGCACCGGACCGGAGAGGTTCGGGCAGTGGTTGGAAGAGGCCGGCGCCGAGGTGGTGGTCACGCGGCCGTACCTCGGCGAGGAGATTCCGACCGGTCTCGGCCTGCAGACTGACGGCACGCAGAGTGATGGCGCGTTCGATGCGCTCATCGTCCTCGGTGGGTCGGCCGGCCCGAACGATGACGCCGACAATCCGTGGTTTCCGCAGGTCAGAGACCTGTTGCGGGCTTCGATCGGCGGAGAGTTCCCGAGTCTGAACATCTGTCTCGGCGGGGAGATGCTCGCTCTCGCGGCCGAGGCCCCCATCTCCCGGCGGGCGCACCCGCAGATCGGGATCTACGAACTCGGGGCCACCTCGGCGGGGGAATCCGACCCGGTCTTCGGGTCACTGGCCGGCGAAGCGATGCCCGCGGTCCTCTTCCACCAGGAGGAGATGGCGCTGCCGGACGGGGCCGCGCTGCTCTTCACGGGCTCGGACGCCCCGGTTCAGGCCTATCGTCTCGGCGACTTCGCGTGGGGAACGCAGTTCCATCCGGAAACCGATGCCGGACAGATCGCACGCTGGCTCGACGGGAACGACCTCGACCTCCCGGCGGGTAAGACCGTGGATTCGATCATCGCGGAGGTCGAAGCCGCCGACGGTGAGCTGGTGGCGCGCGGCCGCCGGCTCGCTACCGCCTTTGTCGATTTCCTCCGCTCGAGGTGAGGGACGAATATAACGAAGTGCATTGACAAAGAGGGAAGGCCGCGGTGTGAACCGCGGCCTTCCCTCTTTGGCCTTCCCTCGTCGTCGGCCGAGACTCGGAGGTCGGCCGCCCTCGATCGATCAGGCCTTCTTGAGTTTCTGATCGACGTTCTTGTAGTAGATCCCATCTCCTGTCGTGCCGACGAGTCCCATCGTGACTCGCAGCAGACCCGGCTCGACGTCGTCCAGGGCCGGGGGAGTGTCAGGGCCCAGGGTCAGTGACTTCCCGTCCTTCGTCGTCGCGGTGATCGAGCCGATGTAGACCGTCACGTCGCCTTTCAGCGTCATATTGTCGGCCACCGTCACCAGTCCGTATTCCTCCTCCGGCGGTTTCACCGTGAGTGAGAACCCGTCGATGGAGATCTCATCGGCCTGGATCTTCAGGACGACCAGCGAACCGCCGTCGGAGGTCGGCACGGAGACGAACGAGATTCCCTTGAGGCCCTTGAAGGACAGGGACTCGGATCCCATCGCCCCGGGCGTCTTCGTGAAGACCGGAGCGTCGTCATCGCGCTGAGCGTCCGCCGGGAACTTGCCGTCGAGCTTCTCATCCGAATCCTCGTCGCCGTCATCGTCGGGATCGTCGAGTCCCAGTCCACCGGGATCGGTGGGTTCGGGCGAGGCCGAATCCGATGGTTCATCCGTCGGCTCGTCCGTCGGGCCAGGCTCCGGCTCTCCGGGCTCAGAGGGCTTCGAGGTGGGATCATCCGTCGGCTTCGTCGGCATGCCCGGCGAGACCGTCCCCGCCGGTGCGGGATTCTTCTTGACCGAATCGGAATCGCCTGAATCGGAATCCTTGCACGTGTCCGTCAGAAAGCACAGCGGCGAAGCCTGCGCGGCTGACACCGTTCCCACTCCGAGTGTCGCCGGGACGACGAGGGCAGCTGCCGCCAGGAGGGAAGCCGTGCGGCGGCTGCGTACCCTCATCCGGAACCCTCCTCGCGCGGTCCCATCCAAGCGATCATGAGAATCGCGCCGATGGTCGACAGGAGCATGCCGATGATGAACCCGCCGAGATTCACTCCGATGAGCGAATAGACAGCGAGCACGAGGGCGATGATGCCGTAGAACACATGGTGCGTAGGCTTGAAGATCGTCAGCAGAGCGAGGACGACGATGACGATCGGCAGCACCGTCGCCTGCAGCCCCTCGATGCCGAACTGGATCTGAATGTTGCCGAGGTCGAGCTGACCGGAGAAGAACAGCTCGATTCCGCCGATCACAGCGAGCACGCCGCCGATGAACGGACGCTGCCGACGCCAATGCTTGAAACCGCCGCGCTTCGCCGCGCCTTCGCTCATCTCGGCTTCCTCGCTTGTATCGGCATTTCCCGCATCCGACGTCGCGGCGGCGAACTCCGCCGTCTCGACGTCGGATTCGGGGTGGGAGCTCTGCTCATCGGCACGTCGCTCTTCGGCGCGCCGACTCCGCCGGGACAGCGCAAGCAGGCTCGTCTTCTGCACGGTTGCCTCCTGATCGTCGGCCCCCCGTTCATCGGTCGGGTGCCCGTTGGCTGCTGATTCCTTCATCAGTCGCACGTCTCGGATCCGTCAGTGAGCTTCAGCGACATGTCCTTGAGGGTGAAGACCGAAGCCGTGGTCGACCAGGAATCCTGCTTGAGGTCCTTGATCGAGACGGTGTCGGAGTCCTGCGAGAAGTCGCCCTTGCTGCCCTTGGCCTTCGTGTTGACCTTGGAGGCGTCGACGCCGATGCGGATGTTCTTGAACTCTGCATCGCCCTTGAGCCCGGTCATGCCGATCTGCAGATCCTTCGCTGAGGCAGGGGTGCCCTTTCCGCCGGCCTTGATGAGGATGCCGGCCTTGCCCAGAGGAGTGTCCTGGACTGCCGACTGGCAGAGGTTCTCCAGGGTGGCGTTCTTGATGTTCGCCGTGACGACCGGGTGCTGCTTGCCGTCCGCGTCCTTGGCGACGCCGCTGTACTGAGAGAAGCCGGTGCCCTCGAGCTGCGAGGACGAGATCTTGAACTGCGTGCCGGAGATGGCGAACGAAACCGGAACCGCTCCCTGGGCCACCCCGCCCATGAGCAGAGCGGAGACGACTCCCGTCGGAATCGCGAGCATGGCGACCCGCCCTGTATGTGATTTGCCGAGCTTGCGGATGGCTTCAAACTTCGGGAACTTCATTGATCCTCCTCTGGAGTCCGACGGCTGCGTCGGCATGGCAACTGTGACATATGTTACTACGGGGTATTACCCGACAGTATCGTGCCCGTAGTTTTCGCGTCAACCGCGAATTTCGCGCCGGCCCGCCGTACGTGGCTGCGCGATGCTGGGTTCGTCGGGTGGGGTCCGACTGTCGGTGACGCCCGAGGGGGTATTGCCCCAGGTCACTGGTGAGGCGGCCGCCCCTCTCGGAGAGAGGCGTTGTCGGTTCCGACTGAATCGGCGTCTTTCAGATTCATCGCAGAGAACGGCGCGTCGAGGTGTGCTCGGTTCGGCCGCCTCGGCGAGGGCGCCGCAGGTCCTGGGGATCAGCGCACCGGCGCATCGGGGCCGAGAGGGATGCCCAGGCCCCACCAGAGGAAGAACAGGAGGCTCCAGCTGATCGTCATGCACACGGCCAGAGGGAGGGTGTGTGAGGCGAGCGTGCCGATGCCGGCGTTCTTCTGGTACTTCTGCATGAAGCCGAGCGCGAGGATGAAGTAGGGACTCATCGGAGTGATCGCCGTCGACCCTGAGTCGGCGATGCGGAAGATCGCCTGTGAGGTCTCGGGTGGGACCTCGAGGAGCATGAGCAGCGGCACGATGACCGGGGCCATGATCGCCCACATCGCCGAACCGGAGGTGATGAGCACATTGACGACGGAGAGGACGAGCAGGACGAGGACGAAGACGACCCAAATCGGCAGGCCGAGGCCGGTGAAGAGCTCGGAGACCGAGACGGAGACGAGGATGCCGATGTTCGTCCACTCGAAGTACTCGAGGAACTGGGCGATGGCGAAGAAAAGGACGAGGACGCCGGCGATCGACGCCAGCCCCTGACCCATGAGCTTCGGGACGTCGGACCAGGTCTCGATCTCGCCGACGCGGAAGCCGTAGACGATGCCGCCGATGCCGAAGAGCAGGGCGATGAGGAAGGCGATGCCGGTGAGGAACGGGGACTCGCCGAACGGACCGTCGCCGCGCAGCGGTGCGCCGTCGGGGACGACGAGGACGACGATGGCGATGACAGCGGCGATGACGGCGAACATGGCCAGGCGCAGCGCCGAACGCTCCTTGTCGGAGATGACGAGGTCGTCGTATTCGGCGTCCTCATCGGCCTCGAGGTTGTCCCGCTTGGTCAGCACGAGCTCGGTGACGATGGTGATGACGATGGCGAGCAGAATCGAGCTGGCGATGTTGAAGTACCAGTTGCCGATCGGAGTGACGATGTAGTCGGGGTCGATGATGTGCGCCGCAGCGGTCGTGATCCCCGCGAAGATCGCGTCGTTGGGAGTCGGGATCGGGCTCGCATCGTAACCTGAGGCGATCGAGGTGTAGGCGACGATGACGCCGAGGACGGGGGAGCGGCCCACGGCCTTGAACACCATTCCGCCGAGCGGGACCAGGATGACGTAGGCCGCCGCCGAGGCGACGTGGGAGACGGTGCCCATGAACGCGACCGTGAAGACGATGAGTCCGGCCGGGACGCGGGCGATCGAGACCTTCATCGCCGTCGACAGCAGGCCGGTGCGCTCGGCCAGGGCCACGCCCATGATGACGACCATGATCGTGATCAGCGGTGGGAAGGACTGGTATGCGTCGAGCGCGGTGTTCACGGCCATTGCGACGCCGTCGCCGCTGAGCAGATTGTGCACCGGGGTCCAATCGCCGGTGCCCGGATCCTTCACCCCGGCGCCCACGGCGGAGAGGATGAGGCTGCACACGGCGAGGATCGCGGCGAGGATCCAGAACAGCCAGAACGGGTTCGGCAGCTTGTTGCCGACGACCTCGATGACGTTGAGGGCGCGGATGACGAGCGGGAGCTTCTCCTGCTCGGAATTCTTCGTGGTGGTCGTGGTCGTTTCCATGGCGGGCTCCTGAGGGTCCGGCGGAACGGTCCGGGTGGGCCGGTCCGGGGGAGTCTTCGGGCAGGACTCGGCTGGGCCCGTGAACTCCATTGGTCTGGAAAAGTGGGTGGTCTGGTTCGGAAAGATCGGTGGTGCGGGTGGGCTGGTTAGAGTCTCTGCATCTCCCGGCAGTAGGCGACGAGTGTGTCGATGACCTCGCCGAGGATGCCCTCCCCGGCCGCGGCCGTGGCCGTCCGCGGATCGCCCAGGACCCCGTTCTCGGCGTAGCGGTCGAACGACACCGCCGTCGACGGCGACTTCGTCCTGCTCAGCCGGGCACGCGGGCCGAGATCGGACAGTGCCGTGGCCCCGGGGTTGAGGTGGGCGGTGTCGACCGACCGCTCATCGATGGCGAGCATCTGCGAGGTCTCGGACTCCCCGCAGTGGCCGCTGACCTCTGTGCGAGGCAGGGCCGCGGTCGCCTCAGCAGCCAGGGCGGAGACGGGGGAGTAGGCGAAGACGAGATCCGGGTGGGTCCCGAGCAGGGTCTGCTGGGCGACACCGAGGGCGGCCATGTTTCCGCCGTGGCCGGTGATGACGAGGATCTTGTCGAAGCCGGCGTCGGCGAGCTGACTCGCCACCGAAGTGACGAAGTCGACGAAGAGCCTGGGGCCGATGTTGATGGTGCCGGGCAGGAACCGGTGGTGCGGGGAGACGCCGTAGTCGATGCTCGGCAGGACGAAGGCACTGCCCTCTTCGTGGAGGCGGTCGACGACGGCGCGGGCGACGTGGTCGGCGCGGATGCTGTCGGTGCCCAACGGCAGGCCGTCGCCGTGCTGTTCGGTCGCGCCGACCGGCAGGATGAGGAGGCTGCCGCGCTCCTTGGCCACCTCGACCTCGAGGGAGGTGAGTTCGGCGTAGTCACGGACGTGCGGGCGGATGCTCGTGAGCGTGGGACGGGTCATCGCTGGGGCCCTTCTGTGTCAGGTCCTTCGTTGTCAGGATCGTCGGTCCAGTCGGCGAGGACCGCGGTCTTGATCGCCTCGAGGTGCTTGCGGGTGCGGTGGGCGGCTTCGAAGCCGTCGCCGCGGCGGATCGCGTCGAGGATGTCGGCGTGCTCGTCGTGGTCGCGCAGGCGGTCGTAGGTGGTGCGTGCCGCCTGCTGAGTGCGCGAGTGGATCGCGAGCAGGGACACGAGCATCTCGTGCAGGGCGCGGTTGCCCGAGGCCCGGGCGAGTTCGACGTGGAAGTGTCCGGCAGGCACGGCGGTCTCGACCTGGAGAGCATTGTCCAGCGCCGAGGTCATCGCGGCCACCGCCTCGGCGTCCTGGACGGAGGCGGCGAGCTCGGCGATGCCGGGTTCGATGGCGATGCGTGCGTCGAGGAGTTCGATTGCCGCGGCGAGATCGACGGGCACATAGTGCGGATTGTCGAGGATGCGACGGTTGATCGCTTCGCGGACGTAGGTGCCCGAACCGTGCTTGAGCTCGACCGAGCCGGTGGCCTCGAGGCGGCGCAGCGCCTCGCGGACTGTGGGCACGGTGACCTCGAACCGCTCGGCGAGGACCTTCGCCGAGGGCAGGCTCTGCCCGGGCTGGAGATCCTCGGTGCGGATGGTCTCGACGATTTCGCGAGTGAGGCGTTCGACGAGTCCGATGGATGCTGCTGGCATTGCACTCTCCTTTAAGTGTTTAAGTCATCTAATCACTTTGACGTCGGGTGTGTCAACGGTCACTTCTGTTCGGAGTTCTGGGCGGTCACTGAGTCGGTCCCTGCGTTGCGCCCGGGTGACTGCGGAAGAAGGCCCAGACCGTGTCCGTCGCCGAGAAGTGCTCGGTGACGTATCCGCCGCCGCTGTAGACGACCTCACCGGGCCAGACATGCCCTCCGTCGGCGACGGAATAGAGCTCGACCTCGGCGGATTTTCTGGGCTTTCCGGAGCTCCCGGCCTGCCCGGCGCATTTCGTCCAGCGGGTGCGGGTGACGTCTTCGCCCTTCCGTCCGATGTTGCGTTCGGTCATCACTCGGCAGCCTGCGGCCTCGACCCAGGGTTGGATCCATTCGCGCACGCCGGGGTAGGTCTCGCCTTGGCGCTCGCCTCCGTCGTAGTGCATCGTCTCGTCCCCGGTGCCGTGGATGGCGAGGACGGGCGTCGCCGTCTTGTCGTCGCAGTCCTCGGTCGACTGCGGGTAATAGGCGCCGGCGACGGGAGCGAAGGCTGAGAAGCGATCGCGCAGGTGGCAGGCGAGCACCGAGACCAGTCCGCCGCCGTTCGACTTGCCGGTGGCGAAGACGCGATTGAGGTCGATGCAGTGTTCGGACTCGATCGAATCGAGCAGATCGGCGACGAATGCGACGTCATCTGCGCCGCTGGCATACGGAGCGCCTTGCCAGGAGCGTTTGCCGTCTGTGAGGTCGCCGTCGGGGAAGACTGTGATCGCCGGCAGCGTCGGCAGGCCCGTGTAGTTCTGGAACTCGGCGCCGTCGGAGCCGTTGCCGTGGAATCCGAGGACGAGCGGAAGCGGGGCCGAGGCGTCATAGTCGCGGGGAATGTTGATCCGATAGCTGCGTTCTTCACCGTCCGAGGTGATCGTCCGTTCGTCATTGCCTGGAGTCTGCTCGGTGCCGCAGCCGGCCGATGGCGCGGCGGGGAAGGCCTGCTCGGTGGGCGAGGCTCCCGTCGCTGGTCCGACGGTTCCCGTCAGCAATGCGAGGCTTGCGGTGACCGCAAGCAGAGTGGTGGTGATGCGTTTCGTCGTCGATGACATGCTCAGTCCTTTGATCGTCGGTGATCGTGAAGAGGACTCTAACACAAGTCATTAGATGACTATAAGAATTGCGTGGGGTGGAGCCGGCCGATCCAAGACAGGTCGGCTGAGCTTTCCGGCATCTGTGGTCCTGATCTCTGCGGAAGTCAGTGACTCTGCGGAATTCAGTCGCTGTGCGACGGATTCTCCGCGATTGTCGACCAGTTCGCACTTGTCAGCTCGACGGCGTGTGCGTGGTCTCCGGCGCGGACGGCGGCGATGATCTCGAGGTGCTGTTCGGGCGAGGCCGAACCCTTCATCGATTCGAAGTGGAGGAACTCGGCTCGGCGCAGATTGGCTGTGACGACCTCGAGGTGATCGGGGATGAGCGGATTTCCGCTCCGGAGGAGAGCCACCTCGTGGAAGTCGTCATCGGCGGCGATCGCTGAGTCGATGTCGTTCGATGTCAGCGCGCTGCGCAGTCGGTCATTCGCCTGCTCCATCTCCACGAGGTCGCCCTCTGTGAGGTGGGGGAAGGCGAGGTCCATCGCGAGGGCGTGCAGCTGTGCCGCGATCTGACGGGCGTGGACGATGGCCTCGGGGTTCTCCGGTGCGACGCGGGTCATTCGTCCGGGCTGCGCGATGACGAGTCCCGCCTGCGCCAAGCGCTGCAGTGCCTCGCGTACCGGGGTTCTGGAGACCCGCAGCCACGCGCCGAGTTCCTGATCGCGGAGCTGCTCGCCCGGAGCGAGCTGGCCGCGGACGATGGCGTCGCGGATCGAGCGGTAGACGTCGTCGCGGAGCAGGGTGCGGTGCGCTGCCGGTGAGTCCGTGGGGATCGGCATGCTCGGCCCTTTCGTTCGAGTGGTCTTCACTCATTGTAGGCGCGACCGGAATGCAATATATTGCATATTGCAACCGGTGGTCCGCACCGTCGCAAGATCCGCGCCCCAAGAGAACAGAGGACATCATGGCCATCACCGATTTCGAGCGCTACCCGCTGACTTTCGGGCCGAGCCCCGTGCACACGCTCGATCGACTGAGCGACCACCTCGGCGGGGCCCGGATCTGGGCCAAGCGCGAGGACGTCAACTCCGGCCTCGCCTTCGGCGGCAACAAGACCCGCAAGCTCGAGTACATCGTCCCCGACATCCTTGCCTCGGGCGCGGACACCCTCGTCTCGATCGGCGGCTACCAGTCCAACCACACCCGCCAGGTCGCTGCCGTCGCTGCCCACCTCGGACTCAAGGCCCGCCTCGTCCAGGAGCGCTGGGTCGACTGGGAGGACCCCGGCAACGACAAGGTCGGCAATATCGAGCTCTCCCGCATCATGGGCGCCGACGTCCGTCTCGACTCGGCCGGCTTCGACATCGGCATCCGCTCGAGCTGGGAGAACGCCCTGGCCGAGGTCGAAGAGTCAGGCGGCACGCCCTACCCGATTCCCGCCGGGGCCTCCGAACACAAGTTCGGCGGACTCGGCTTCGCGAACTGGGCCTACGAGGTCGCCGAACAGGAGAAGGAACTCGGCGTCTTCTTCGACACCATCGTCGTGTGCACCGTGACCGGCTCGACCCATGCCGGCATGATCGCCGGATTCGCCGCCCTTGAGGCCGCCGGCGGACCCCAGCGCAACGTCATCGGCATCGACGCCTCCGCCACGCTCGAGAAGACGCACGCTCAAGTCAAACGGATCGCAAACACCACTGCCGAACTCATCGGTCTCGGCCGCGAGATCACCGATGACGACGTCGACATCCGCTCCGGCTGGGAGGGCCCCGCCTACGGCATCCCCGACGAGTCGACCGTGAACGCGATCCGTACCACCGCCCAGCTCGAAGGCGTCATCCTCGACCCCGTCTACGAGGGCAAGTCGATGGCCGGACTCATCGATCTCGTCGGAGGCGGCACGATCGGCAAGGATTCGACCGTGCTCTACGCCCACCTCGGCGGGCAGCTGGCGCTCAACGCCTACTCCTCGATCTTCTGAGCTTTTCGACCTCCTGAACTCCGCGATCGTCTGCGGGCGACGGCGCCGGCTGAGCCTCCCGGCCGCGCCGAGGTGGCTGTGCGGATTCCGTCGGATCGGATTCGGAATCCGCACAACCTCGGCGATGGTGTCCCGAGCGATCGGAGACTGATGATTCCCCCAGGTTCCGGCACTTGTTGCGCAGGTCACGGATTGATAGCGTGTGAGGCAGGCATACGCAATCCGTCGATTTCGGCGGCGAACAGGTATGCGATTGCCTAACCGGCGCCAACAGGCGCCCGAAGTCGAAGGAGTCTGGAATGAGCAACGTAGGCAGTGCCGCAGGCGGCTACCGTGTCGAGAACCCGGCCACCGGTGAAGTCGTCGAGAAGTTCGACAATGCGACCGACGAGGAGATCCAGCAGGTCCTCGGCTCCGCGCACGAGGGATACCTGAGCTGGCGCGAGAAGACCATCGAAGAGCGTGCGGCCATCGTCAACAAGGTCGCCGCACTGTTCGGTGAGCGCAAGTCCGAACTCGCCGAGATCATCGCCGAGGAGATGGGCAAGCCCACCGCCGAGGGCGAGGAAGAGGCCGAGTTCTGCGAAGCCATCTTCAACTACTACGCCGACAACGGACCGAAGTTCGCCGCCGACGAGCCCATCGAGTCGATGTCCGGAGGCAAGGCCTTCATCCAGCGCCGCCCCGTCGGCGCGCTGCTGGGCATCATGCCCTGGAACTTCCCCTACTACCAGGTCGCCCGCTTCGCGGCTCCGAACCTCGTGCTCGGCAACACGATCATCCTCAAGCACGCGGAGATCTGCCCCCGCTCCTCGGCGAAGATCGCCGAACTCATGAAGGAAGCCGGCATCCCCGAGGGCGTGTACACCAACATCTACGCCACCCACGAGCAGATCGAGACGATCATCGCCGACGACCGCGTCGAGGGCGTGTCCCTGACCGGCTCCGAGCGCGCCGGATCGGCCGTGGCCGCGACCGCCGGCAAGTATCTGAAGAAGGCCGTGCTCGAGCTCGGCGGCTCCGATCCCTACATCATCCTCGACACCGATGACCTCAACGAGGCCGTCGACACCGCCTGGGGCACCCGCCTGTACAACACCGGCCAGGTCTGCAACGCGAACAAGCGGATGATCGTCATGGACGACATCTACGACGACTTCGTGTCCGGCCTGACCGAACGGGCGAAGTCGTGGGAGAAGGGCACCCCCGCCGAGGCTGGGGACGGCAAATACTCGCCCCTGTCCTCCCGCTCGGCCGCCGAGAATCTGCGCAAGCAGCTCGACCGCGCCGTCGAGCAGGGTGCGACGCTCGTCGGCGGCGAACTCGCCGCCGACGGTTCGGCCTACGTCTCGCCGGCCGTGCTCACCGGGGTCACCTCTGACATGGACGCCTTCCGCGAGGAGCTCTTCGGTCCCGTGGCCACCGTGTACAAGGTGACCAGTGACGATGAGGCACTGGCGCTGGCCAATGATTCGCGCTTCGGCCTCGGTGGTGCTGTGTTCTCCAAGGACGAGGAGCGGGCTGCGAAGCTCGCTCAGCGCCTCGACGTCGGCATGTCCAACGTCAACACCCCGGCCGGTGAAGGCGCGGAGATCCCGTTCGGCGGAACCAAGCGCTCGGGCTTCGGCCGCGAGCTCGGCCCCTACGGCATGGACGAGTTCGTCAACAAGCGGATGTACTACGTGGCCGACTGAGGCTGCGGCTGAGGGCTGGTGAAGCCGGCCCTCGCCGAGACAGCTGTGGAGCGTCGAGACAACGGTGTGCGCACCGGGGTTTCGGCGCTCCACCGTTGTTTCGGCACTTGGCGCCACGGCGCAAGCAGGCCGCGGCGCTCAGCTCTCGAAGTCCCAGCTCGCCGCGGCGGGCAGCTGCGGCACAGGCCAGGTGGGGTCCGGGCGGAAGTCCGAATAGTCGGAGTCGAAGGGGAAGCGCCAGGCTTCGATGTCCTCGAGCGCTGAATCGGCGGCCGCGCGGATGCGAGCGACCTTCTCATCAGAGAACATCCCAGCCTCACGGGCGAACTCGAGCTCGTCCTCATCCTTGAGCTGGTACCGACCCTGCGCATCGACGACGATGTCGAGGACGTGGTCGGCGGTGCGGATGCCGCGGTCGAAGCGGGTGAAGGGATCCTCGAGATTGACGTAGTACGAGTCGCGGCGGCCCGAGGGTGTTTCGAAGAACCACACTGAGTAGTCCGTGCCCGGTTGGAACACGGCGACGATTCCCGGACCCTGCCATTCTTTGACGCCCTGGGCCCGGGGTGCGCCGAACCGGTCCGGCCCGTCAGCGGTGCGGATGCCAGCACCGTCGGCAAGCACGTGATGGAGCATGCGGGTTCCCGATTCGAGCCACACCGCGAGATGGCGTTCATCGTCGGCGATGACGGTGACCGGACGCTGATCGTACAGTCCGGGATGAGCCGGGTTCGTGTAGGTCCACAGGATCTGGTCGCCTCGGCGCCAGCGCCGTTGCTCTGATTCCTCCCGGCTCCCTGTTTCGTCCGAATCCACTGCTTCGCCCGAACTCTCTGTTCTGCACATGCCTCGATTGTCCCGGATTCCGACGTGAGTTGACACTCACACCGTGACCTGAGCTACAGTGCAATCTGTCTGACAGCTTGACAGGTTTCTGTGGCGGGCTGTGTGACGATCAACGACCGGATCGAGTTGGAGGAGCGGACATGAGCCCCGACCGCGACGCTGTTCCCACTGCCGTCGAACGCCTGTCCGCGGGCGAGGGAGTGGTGCGCAGGCTCCGCGCTGAAATCACCGACGGCACGTTCCCGGTGGGAGAACGACTGCCTTCCGAGGCCAAGCTCGCAGACCGCTATGCCGTGAGCCGCCCGGTCATCCGTGAGGCCCTGCGCTCCCTGGCCACGCTCGGGCTGACCGAGACGAAGACCGGCAGCGGCACGTACGTCATCGCCATCGCCCCGGAGACCGGCCTCCACCTCGGCGACTATTCCTCCCGCGATCTCCACGAAGCCCGACCGCACATCGAGGTGCCCGCCGCCGAACTCGCGGCGACCCGCCGCACCGAGGCCGACCTCGATCGTCTCCACGCCCTGTTGAAGTCGATGAGTGCCGAACCGAGCCCGCGCGGCTGGGTCGAGCTCGACGGCGAACTCCACATCGCCATCGCCCGGGCCAGCGGAAACCGGGTGTTCGAAGGCGTCATCGCCGAGCTCCGCGGAGCGCTCACCGCGCAGTCCGAGCTGCTCAACCTCACCGCCAGCCGGCAACCGGACTCCGAGATCGAACATGCGGAGATCGTCCGCGCGATCGAGGCCGGGGACGCGGAGCGCGCCCGCGAGGCGATGGCCGATCACCTTGCGAAGGTCGCGATCGCCGTCACCGGTCTCGCGGCCCAGCCGAGCGGTTGACCTCCCCCGCCGAGCGGCTGACTCACTGCACTCACCACGACCATCTGTACTCAACGAATCAGGACACCTATGACTGACCCGACCATCGAGACCGACCCGGGGACCACCTCGGCGGCGGAATCACACCTGACCAGGGAAGACTCCGGCTATCAGAAGAACCTGGCGCCGCGCCAGGTGCAGATGATCGCGATCGGCGGGGCCATCGGCACCGGCCTCTTCCTCGGTGCTGGCGGACGACTCCACGAGGCGGGGCCCTCGATCGTGCTCTCCTACGCGGTGTGCGGATTCTTCGCCTTCCTCATCCTCCGCGCGCTCGGCGAACTCGTCCTCCACCGCCCGACGACGGGGTCGTTCGTCTCCTACGCCCGCGAGTTCTTCGGCGAGAAGGCCGCGTTCATCTCCGGCTGGTTCTACTGGCTGGTGTGGGCGACGACGGCGATCGTCGACATCACCGCGGCCGCACTCTACATGGGCTTCTTCGGCCGGTACGTCGCCTGGATCGCCGACGTTCCGCAGTGGACGTGGGCACTCATCGCGCTCGTCCTGGTGCTCGGACTCAATGTCATCTCGGTCAAGGTCTTCGGCGAACTCGAGTTCTGGTTCGCGCTCATCAAGGTCGCCGCCCTCGTCGCGTTCCTCATCGTCGGTCTCGGTTTCCTCATCTTCGGCACCCCCGTCGCCGGACACGATCCGGGATTCTCCATGATCCTCGACAACGGCGGCATCTTCCCCAACGGAGCGCTGCCGGCGATCATCCTCATGCAGGGCGTCGTCTTCGCCTACGCCTCGATCGAGTTCGTCGGCACTGCGGCCGGGGAGACCGAGCACCCCGAGAAAGTGATGCCCAAGGCCATCAACTCGGTGATCCTGCGCATCGCGATCTTCTACGTCGGCTCGCTCACCCTGCTCGCACTCCTCCTGCCCTTCACCGCCTATGCCGACGGCGAGAGCCCGTTCGTCACCTTCTTCTCCTTCATCGGGATCAAGGGTGCCGACACCGCGATGAACCTCGTCGTCCTCACCGCAGCCCTGTCCTCGCTCAATGCCGGGCTCTACACGACCGGCCGCATCCTGCGGTCGATGTCGGTGGCCGGATCCGCCCCGCGGTTCGCACAGCGGATGAACCGCAACGGCGTTCCCTACGGCGGGATCGTCATCACCGCCGTCGTCGCCCTCCTCGGTGTGCCGCTCAACTACCTGCTGCCGACCGATGCGTTCGAGATCGTCCTCAGCATCTCCTCGGTGGGCATCATCCTCACCTGGGGAATGATCGTGCTGTGCCAGATGCGGCTGAAACGCTGGGCCGATAGGGGTCGGCTGGAGCGCCCGTCGTTCCGAATGATCGGTGCGCCGTACTCCGGATATGCCACCCTGCTGTTCCTCGCCGTCATCCTCGTCATGGTCTTCGCCGACTCCCCGGCGACGCTGGTCGTGACGATCGTCGCCTCGGTGTGCATGGTCATCGGCTGGTTCGCCTGCCGGAAGCGGATCCGAGCCATCGCCGAGGCGGGGGAGCAGGTCGAATTCGAGATGTGAACGGGCCGGCTCAACCGTGAGCAGCTCACCGCATTCGCGGGCCCGGCGAGTGAGGTTCGTCGGAACCTCGACACCCACCTCGGCGCCCGATAGCGTCTGTGGCGTCCCTGACCGCTGAGCGAACCCACGAATGAGGCAGGCAGATGCCCAGAACGCTCGTTCTCGGCCTGTGCGCCGGGTACTTCCTCGTCCTCCTCGATGTGACGGTGGTCAATGTCGCACTGCCGCAGATCAACGCCGACCTCCAGGCCGGTCAGGCGGGGATGGCCGGGGTCGTCAACGCCTATACCCTCATCCTGGCGGTGCTGCTGCTCCCGTTCGGGGTGATCGGGGATCGGTGGGGCCACCGCCGGGTCGTGGTGCTCGGGTTCCTCTGCTTCTTCCTCGGATCCCTGGCCTGCTCGCTGTCGCCGGCGATCGGACTGCTCATCGCCTCGCGGGCCCTCCAGGGTGTGGGAGCGGCCGCGAGCATGGCTGGGACCCTTGCGATGCTCTCCGAATCAGCGGTCGACGACCGTGAGCGGAACACACTCGTCGGACTCTGGGCGGCCCTGGGCGGGATCGCCCTGCCGCTGGGCCCGCTGCTGGGAGGGCTGCTCGTCGAACTCGGCAACTGGAGAGCGGTCTTCTGGCTCAACCTGCCGATCATCATTGTGGCGCTCGTGCCGATATTCGCCCATCACCCGGCAACGCCGGGGCCGCACCCGAACAGCAGCGGCGCGGCCCGTGAGACCGGGCGGTCCGAGTCCTCGCAGCCGTCGCGCACCAGGCTCGGCCTCGCCTGCCTCGTCGCGGGTCTGCTGAACTTCTGCATCCTCGGCTCCCTGTTCCTCCTCACCCAGTACTTCCAGGACGTTCGTGGTCTGAGTCCGTTCCAGGCCGGATTGGCCACACTTCCAGCGCTGGTGCCGCTGCCGTTCTTCGGCGCGCTGTCCGGTAAGATCAGCGACCGCCTCGGCGTGTGGAAGACCAGCGCGCTGGGACTCATCGTGGGCGGATCGGGTCTCGGGCTGACGGGTCTGACGGTCTCCGGGCCGAGCCTGTGGGGGCTGTCGCTCGCTCTGGTCGTCTGGGCGATCGGCGTCGGGATCCTCATGCCCGCGATCGTGGCAGCGGCCATGCACGCCCTGCCGCAGAGACCGGGATTCGCCTCGGGCGCGGGAAGCACCGCACGCAATCTCGGAGGGGCCGCCGGCGTAGCGGCCTTCGCCGCCCTGCATCGAGTCGACACCGGTGTCCTGATGCCAGCGGCGGGTGTCGCCATGGTCGCCGCCGCGCTGCTCTGCCTCAGCGTGCAGCGGGGGAGGACTCGGGTGCTGACCGTCCCCTCGCACTCGCGATCACCTCTGTCGGACTCAGACCGGAGTCCGTGAACCAGCGGTCGGCCGCCTTCTCGGCGATGCCTTCGGCCTGATCGACGAGGTGGTGTCCGCTGTCGGTGAGGACGAACTCACCGGACTCCCGGCGGGAGAGCCAGCCGAGTTTGACGAGAGGGGCGCTGGAGCGGATGGTCTGTGACCGGGGCTCACCCATCACCTCGGCGAGATCCTCTCGGGTCAGTCCCTGTGGGTGTGCACCGATGACGCGCAACCGGCGGAGGTCGGTGAAGCTGAGCCCCACACGCGAGAGCGCGGCGCCGATCGCGGTGTCGAGGGAACTCGCGACCGCAGCGAGGGCCAGTGCGGCCCTGAGGCTCGAATCGGCGTTGGAGCCGACAGGCGATTCATCGCTCATGTCCGTGACCTCGGGCGCACCTTGAATTCTTCGACGCATACAGCGGACACGCCCTTCGTTCTGCCGCTCAGACCGCGCGCGGCGAGGTCGGCGGCAGAGAGCTCCTCGGCTCGGATGTTCGCCAGCGTTTCAGCGTCATCGCGGTCCGCCTCATCGCTGGTGATCAGGTAGCGGTGCTGATAGTGCACGAGCTCAGGCGTGTAGAGGAACGTTCCCTCGCGGGGGAAGCTCGCGGAGAGCATGTCGTGATCGTCCTGTGCTGCACGGAGGCTGCGGCGCTGTTCCTCGTCGAGTTCGGCGAAGCGGCCGCGAACGGTGATGCGGAAATTCCAAGTCATTGTGGGGCCTCCTCGGCTCGGGTGGCGTGGTCGAACAGGGCGATGATCTCGTTCGCCTCAATGCTGCTGTGGGTGGGTACGGCTGTGTCGAGGACGGAGCGCAGCGACAGGGCCATCGTGATCGGGTCGAAGTCGCGCATCTCGCCGCGACGCTGTCCGTCCTCGAAGAGGGCGACGAGATCGGCGACGGAGTCAGCGGAACGCTCGCCATACGACGGTGCCGCGGCGGCGGATCTGCTGAGGTAACCCACAGCAGCGATGATGGCCGCGGCTCGAGTCGGTTCGCGCCGGCAGTAGTCGATGTGCGTGGAGATATAGGCCGCGAGCCGGTCATTCGCCGACCCTGGCGAGCTGAGCGCCCGGCCGAGTTCGGGGCCGAGGTCCTCGACGACGAACTGCACGACTGCGGCCGCGAGCTCGTCCTTATCGGAGAAATTCCCGTGGACCGCACCTCGGCTGAACCCGGCGTTCTCCGCGACCGCGATGAGAGAGGTGGCGCGCACCCCGTGGTCGGCGAAGAGCGTCGCCGCCGATTCGATGAGACGCCGGCGGGTGAGTTCCTGGCTCTCTCGACGCGTCAGCCGAGGCGTGGGGGATTCGATCATAAAATCAGAATACATGGAAGTATCCTAATACTGCAAAGTATCTCAAATTGAGCTCGGTGCTGAGGCGATGCCGGCCACGTTGTACTGTGAGAACGGTCGGCACTGTGCGTCGATGTGCCGACTCGGTGACTGTGCCGGTTCGGTGACTCAGCACCGGCAGGCGGCCATGGTGCTCCGCCGCCGCTTGCTCCGATAGAACGCTGGGAACTTGGGAGGTCCGATTTGCCCATCACTTCAACGATCCTCGACGTCGCGCGGACGCGTCCCAACCAGCTCGCCATCCTCGGCGCCTTCGATCAGGTGCTCACCTACGCCGATCTCGTCGAGGACTCGCGAAGGATGTACACCGCCGTCGACGCCCTCCACGCCGAGCAGGAAGATCCTCCGACCCCGGCCCCCGAGACTCAGGGCATCCCGATCACGGCCGTGAGCCTCACCTCGGCGTATGAGACCTCCCGGATCATCGCCGGGCTCGCCGGCTTCCGCGCGGTCTCGGCGACCATCGATCCCCGCTGGCCGCTGAGTCACCAGGTCGGTGTCATCGTGACGACCGGAATCGGGGTCGTCATCAGCGGCTCGACCGAACTCGCCGAGGCGCTCGCCTCCGCGAACTGGACCGGAACCGTCATCACCGCCGCCGAGTTCCACGCGTGGGAGGCCGCGATCGACCTCGCCGAGACCGCACCACCGACCGTCCGTGACGATGCCGAACCGTTCCTCATGCTCTTCTCCTCGGGCACGACGAGCAACCCGAAGGCGTTCATCAAGACCCGCCGGCAGTACCGCGACAATGTCGCCGTCTCCTCGGCCCATCTCGCACCCTTCCCCGGCGTGGCCACGCTCGCCCCCGGCCCTGTGTCCTACAGCCTCACCCTCTACGCCGTCATCGAGAGCCTCGCCACCGGCGGCAGCGTCCACGTCGCCGACGAGTTCGACCCCTTCACCATGGGCGCGCGCATCGCCCACGAAGACATCACCCGCATCGTCGCCGTTCCCGCCGTGGTGCGTGCCATCGCCGAGGCGGCCCGCCGTTCACCCGAACGATTCCGCGGTCTCGACCTCGTCGTCACCGGGGGAGCGAACCTGCCGGCGAGCATCCGCAGCAGCCTCGGCGAGGTACTGCCCGATACCCGGTTGATCAGCTATTACGGTGCCGCCGAAATCGGATTCATCGGCGACAGCCGCGACGGTGACGGCACCTGGATCACCGTCTACGACACGATCGGCGCCGAAGTCCGCGGCGACGACGGAGTGCCTTTGCCCGACGGCGAGATCGGCACCCTGTGGATCAAGGCCGCCGCCTGCTCCTACGGCTACGTCACCGGCACGACCGACGCCCAGCTGCAAGGACCCGACGGCTGGGCCAGCGTCGGCGACCAGGGCCGGATCGAGAACGGCCTGCTCCAGCTGGCCGGGCGCGCCGGAGACATCGCCATCACCGGAGGGCACAAGGTGTCCCTGCCTGAGGTGGAGCGGGCGTTCGAGACGTTCTCACCGGTCGGGAGCGAGGGCGACGGTGAGGTCGCCGGCGACGGTGGGTCTGCACGTGATCGCCAGCCCCGCCTCGGTGAGGTGTGCGCGATCGCGCTTCCCGATGAGAGCCTCGGCAGCATTGTTGCGCTCGTCATCGAACCAGATTCCGCAGAATCCGCCTCGGACGACGTTCCCCGGCAGTCCGGCATACCCGACAAGGCCGAACTCCTCGCTCACGCCCGCGCCCAGCTGGCCCCACAGTTCGTGCCGCGTCGGTTCTATGCACTCGACCGACTGCCGCGGACCGTCGGCGGGAAGATTCGGCGGGCCGAAACCGTTGAGCTGATCATGAGCGGACTGGGAGTGCGACTGTGAGCGCCGAGCGCAACGTCGTCGTCACCGGACTCGGCGCGATCACCCCCAGCGGGCAGGATCCCGAAACCCTCTGGGATTCCGTGCGCTCCGGAACCAGCGCCATCGACGTCCTCAAGGGTGAGCAGTTCGAGAACCTCGCCGTGCGGATCGGCGGGCAGATCAGAGATTTCGACGCCGAGGCGGTCCTGCCCCGAGCGCTCGCCCGCCGGCTGAGCCCCGTTCAGCACTGGGCCATCGCCGCCGCCGATCAGGCGTTCGCGCAGGCAGGAATCCCGGTCCCCGCCGACGATTTGCCATGGGACCGCGATTCCACTGCCGTCATCGCCGCCACCGGCTCCGGACCTGTCGATGCCACGCAGGGGGCCACTCGCGCCCTCGACGCGGGCGGACCCCGCGGTGTCCCGCTCACTCTCGCCATCCACGGGGCACCGGACTCCGCGGCCGCGCTGATCAGCCAGCGCTTCGACCTCCGCGGCCCCGGACAGGGAGTCTCGGCGACCTGCGCGTCCGGGGCGATCGGCCTCGGCGAGGCGATGCGCCGGATTCGCCACGGCTACGCCGATGCCCTGCTCGTCGTCGGCATGGAGGACTGCCTCGGCCCGGTCAACCTCGCCTCGAACGCGAACATGCGCGCCCTAGCCGCCGGGTTCGAGGACGACCCGACTGCGGCCAGCCGACCTTTCGACCGCGACCGCAGCGGGTTCGTCATGAGCCAGGGTGCCGCCGCGATCCTCCTCGAATCCGCGGACTCGGCGGCCTCACGTGGGACGATGCCGCTGGCCGAGCTCGCGGGATTCGGCGCCGCCAGCGATGCTCACCACCCGACGAACCCGCATCCGGGCGGACGGGGAGCCGCCTCGGCGGTGGTGCAGGCATTGAACGACGCAGGGCTGGAACCCGGCGATATCGACCACATCAACGCCCACGCCACGGGCACGCCTGCCGGGGATCGCGCGGAACTCGCCGCGTTCGACTCGGCGCTGGGTGAGGACGGGCGCAGCATCCCGATCTCGGCGACGAAATCGTCGACGGGGCACCTGCTCGGCGCCTCCGGGGTCCTCGAGGCGATCATTGCGATCATGACGATGCGGGATCAGACGCTGCCCCCGACGCTCAACCTCGCCGACAACGAGTTCCCCGAATGGGACATCGTCGCAGGCCACGCCTGTGAATTGAGAGAGGGGTCGGACCTCGCCGAGGCGGCCGTGAACACCGTCTTATCAACGTCGTTCGGCTTCGGCGGGCACAACGGCGCGATCATTCTGCGGCGGCCGAGGCGCTGATGAGCTGCCGTGCCCGAACTCAACCTCGCCCCCGCAACCCCGCACTGAAGGAGAATCATGACCGACCGCGAGACGCGCGTGGCCGAACTCGCCGCGACCTACCTGCCCGACGAGGTCCTCGAACGCTTCCGCGAGCGTGCCGACGTCTACGACCGGGAGAACCGGTTCTTCGACGAGGACCTCGCCGAACTCAAGGAGCGCGGCTACCTCACGCTCTTCGTCCCAAAGTCCTTCGGCGGACCCGGGCTGAGCCTGTTCGAGGTCTCCCGACTGCAGCAGCGGCTGGCCTCGGCGGCCCCGGCGACGGCGCTCGCGATCAACATGCACCTCATGTGCACCGGTGTGGTCAAGGCGATGAACGACCGCGGCGACAACTCGCTGGGCTGGGTTTTCGACGAGGTCATGGCCGGTGAGATCTTTGCGTTCGGCATCTCCGAACCCTCGAACGACTGGGTTCTGCAGGGGTCGAACACCGAGGCGGTGCCCACTGCCGACGGCGGTTTCGAACTCACCGGGGTGAAGATCTTCACCTCGCTGTCTCCGGTGTGGACGCGGCTCATCGTCCACGGATCCGTGGTCACCGACGATGACGGGATCGCCGGTCCGGACGCGGATCAACCGGCCGAGGGTGAGCTCGTGTACGGGTTCATCGAGCGGTCGGCTCCCGGCATCACGGTCTCCGACGACTGGGACGTGCTGGGCATGCGAGCCTCGCAGTCGCGGGCGACGATCCTCAAGAACGTGCCGATGAAGCCCGAGCGGGTCTCGCGCGTCATCCCCGCCGGCAAGCACCCCGACCTGCTCACATTCGCCATCACCTCGAACTTCCAGCTCCTCATCGCCGCCGTCTATGCCGGGGTCGCTGCGCGGGCCCTCGAACTGGGGGCGGCGGGACTGCACAAGCGGAAGTCCGCGAAGGCCGGCACCACTTTCGCCGAGGTGCCCGAGGCTCGCACGCGTCTGGCCGACGCGCACCTCGACTTCCTGCCGGTCACCGCGATGATCGATGCGTATGCGCGGGACTTCGATGACCTCGTCGACCATGGCGCCGGCTGGCCGCTGCGGCTCGTCGGGGCGCGGATCAAATCCGCCGAGGCGGCCCGCCGCTGCGCGGAGACCGCGCTCATGTGCACGAGCGGCAGCGGTTTCGGCAACACACACGAACTCTCTCGCCTCTTCCGGGATGCCACGGCTGGGCTCTTCCCCCCGCCGAGCGCCGATGCGGCCCGCCCGATGTACGCGGCGGCCCTCCTCGACGGCTGAGGCTCTCTGTCGACGACTGCGGCTCAGTGTCGATCAAGCAGTAGCGCGTCTGTCGATAGGCCCACCAATCGATAAATGCGCTACCGCTTGATCGGGGCCGCAGGAATGCGCGAGCGCGGTCGACGGTCGGGTCGGCGCGTGCCAGGATGAGGGTGGATCGGAGCGTTTCGCTCCGGCGACGGCAGCTGCCGCCACAGATGTGAGGGGAGGCTCCGATGGAGGAGATGACACCGACGATCGTCCGCGCCGATTCGATTGTCGCGCAGGCCGAACCCGGGCCCGATGCACCCGGTGGACGTGAGCCCGAGGCGTTCGCCATGACCGGAGAGACCATCACCGCCACGGGCGATCTCAGAGAGCTCCGCGATCGCTTCCCCGGCGCCGAGGTGCTCGACCTCGGCGATGCGACGATCGTGCCCGGTCTCAATGACGCCCACACCCACCTCGCGCTGACCGCCGGGGACGCGCTCCATCTCGACCTGTCTCATGCTGCCGTCGGTTCGGTCACCGGACTTCTCGATGCGGTCGCCGCCGAGGTGGGAGCCGCCTCGGCGGGGGATTGGGTCAAGGGCAGTCGCTATGACGATGAGAAGACCGGGATCGTCCTCCGCGACGACCTCGACCGCATCGCGGCCGAGGTGCCGGTGATCGTCACTCACGTCGCCGGACACTGGGCGGTGGTCAACTCGGCTGGCCTCGAATGGTTGGGCATCGAAGAGACATCGACCGATCCCGACGGCGGACGCTATGACCGGTACTCGGATGGGCGACTCAACGGCCGCCTCGTGGAGAGGGCACTGATGAATGTGTCGATGCCGGCCACGGCGCGCGGCGGTCGCTTCATCCCCGGAGACACCGTCGAGGATCTGCAGATCGGAGCTGCCAGGACGATCGCCCAGTGGAACGCCGCCGGGCTGACCTCGATCTGCGATGCGCTCATCAGCCCCCAGGACATCGGGATCCTCTCCGCCGTTCGCGACGACGGCGGATTGGGGCTGCGGATCGGCATGCTCCTGTCCATCGACCACTACGACAAGGCCGCTGACCTCGGCATCGGCAGCGGGTTCGGCGACGACCGACTCAGACTTATCGGAGTCAAGGCTTTCCTCGACGGAGCGATCGGTGGGCGGACCTGCCTGTTGTCGGAGCCATTCACCGACCCGAACTATCAGGGGGTGCAGACCACCTCGACCGAGGAGTTGCGCTCAGCCATCGAACGCGTCCATTCCGACGGCAATCGCATCGGCGTCCATGCCAATGGTGATGCCGCGATCCGCCTCGTCCTCGACGCGTTCGAGGATGTGTCGGCCCGAATCCCGCGCCCCGGTCTGCGCCACCGGATCGAGCACTGCAGCCTGATCGACGATGACATCCTCGCACGGATGAGCCGCCTCGGTGCCATTGCTGTGCCGTTCGCCGGATACGCCGGTTACCACGGTGGGGCGCTGAACTCCTGGTATGGGACCGAGCGGATGGGGCGCATGTTCGCCCACCGGTCATTCCTCGACTCCGGGGTCACCGTGGCCGGGTCCTCGGACTATCCGTGCGGCCCATTCCAGCCGCTGTTCGGCCTCCAGTCGCTGGTCACCCGCACTGGAGTCGACGATGGGGTGGAGGTCGGGCCGGCCCAGAAGGTATCGGCCGCCGAGGCGCTGTCGATCTTCACGCTTGGATCGGCCGAAGCATCCGGCGAGGAAACGTTTAAGGGCCGCTTGGCACCCGGCTACCTCGCCGACTTCACCGTTCTCGGCGAAAATCCGCTGACCATCGACCCGCACGGGATCTCAGACATCGACGTGCGCGCCACCTACGTCGGCGGAGACGAGGTGTACTCCGAGTGACGTCGGAGACTGCCGGGGCGAGGGCTTGGTGTCAGATATAATCGACACATGCTCGTGGTTCGAAGTACCCGGGAATTCGATCGTTGGCTCAAGAGTCTGAAAGGCAGGGGTGGGCGCTCGCGAATTCTGCTCCGCCTCGATCGACTTGCCCACGGCAGCCCTGGCCTGGTCGGCTAGTGGCAGTCTGACCGGCAGAAAGGGGACAGCGGCTATGACAACCAATGAGAAGTACCGGAGCTTTGATGCGGCGAACTACGTTGCCGACACCGAGGATGCAGTGTCACTGCTGCAGGTCGCTCTCGAGGACTCTGTCGACGACCCGGGAGCCATGCCCGCCGCATTGGGAATACTTGCGCGTTCAGGCAATATGAGCGAACTAGCCAGACGAGTCGGCATGAGCCGAGACGGCCTCTATCGAGCACTCTCTGCCGAAGGAAATCCGACCTGGTCAACAATCCTGCGGGTGACTCAGGCGTTGGACCTCCACCTGGAAGTGCGGCCCGGCACTCAATCGGCCTGACTTCACGTTGCCTGGCTGCCCACTGCCAGTCCAAGCCGTATCCCTACTCGGCCTTCGAAGTCGGCACAAACGTCTGTGGCCCCCGTGTGGGTTCAGCCCGGTGTCCCGCCATGTGTCGTTCAAGCCGACGCGCTTCTGTCGATTGGTGGGTCTATCGACAGAAGCGCTGCCGCTTGAACGGGGCCAAAGGCGTGCGCTCACGCTTGAATGACGCACTCAGACCGACGTCCTCCCGCGCACCGCCGGGCTGTTCCCTTAGAGCCACTCCCTCAGCTCACCGCCTGCGACTCCCGCTCGCTCGAGGACACCCACCGAGGGTCCGGCTTCGCCAATGTCACGAGGATGACCACGACGAGGTTCGCCGCGACCGCCCAGAGGCCGCCGTTGATGCCGAGTAGCGGATCGTTGCCCGTGTAGTGGAGGGCGACCATGACGACCGACCCGCCGATGAGACCCGCCGCAGCGGCCTGCTTCGACATCCGAGGCCAGTAGAGCGCGAGCAGCGCCGCAGGGACGACCTGGGCCAGACCTTCGTAGCTGAGCACCGAGAGCTCGACGAGCGCATCGGGCATGAGCAGGCTCATCACCAGTGCGATCACGCCGACAGCCAGGCACACCCACTGAGACAGCGTCTTCTGGCGCAGCCCTCGAGCGGCAAGCTGCTCGCTTGTCAGCGAGGCCGCATCCTTCGGGCCGGCCAGACCGCCGCCCAGAACAGTCCGGCCCCACATGGATCCGATCGAGAGCATGTACACGCTCATCGGCACGATCGCCGACAGCGCACCGGCAACACCGATGAGCGCGACGATCGGCGCCGGCAGAGAGTCGATGACCACGGAGAACAGTGCCAGATCCGCATCCTTGAGTGCGGGTACGACGAACAGCGCGGCCACACCGACCATCATCGGCACGAGGAGCAGGAGCTGGTACCAGGGCAGGATGATCGAGTTCCGGCGCAGCGCGTTCGCCGAGGTGCCTGACAGGTACCCGGCGATCGACGTGGGGAACACCGTGATCGTGATGCCGTTGAGGATGATCGTCGAGATGAACCATGCGCTGCCGTAGACCCCGTCGCCGGCACCGGGGAAGGTCAGCCACTGCGACTTCTCGACCACGAGGCGGTCGAGCAGCGGCGCGAGCCCGTCGAAGTAGTGCAGCGGCACATAGACCGCGAGGAACGCGACGGCGAGGATGACGAGCCCGTCCTTGAACACCGACACCCATGCGGAACCGCGCAGACCCGAGAAGAGGATGAACGCCTCGGCGACGATGAAGGAGATGATCGCCGCGATCTTGAGGTCGATCGCGCCGTAGCTCATCGCGTTGACCACGGCGCCCATGCCCTGGATCTGCAGCTGGATGTAGGGAACGATGAAGATCGTCGCGAGCACGGCGACGAGAATCGCCAGCCCCCGCGAGCGGAACCGGTGTTCGACGATGTCGGAGAGGCTGACGAGCTTGTGCCTGGCCGCATAGGTCCAGAACAGTGGGCCGACGAGGTAGGCGACGACAAGCCCGATGCTCAGATAGCCGATGAGGTAGAGGATCGGCACACCGTAGGAGTACGACCAGCCGGCGGTGCCGAGGAATGAGAACGACGTGTAGGTCTCGCCGGCCATGAGCAGGAGGATGAAGACGACGCCGAGGCCGCGCCCGGACACCGACCATTCGTCGAGGGACTTCTCCCTGCCCCGACCCGACCACACGCCGATGCCGATGGTCGCGAGCATGGCGAGGCCGAAGATGATGCAGGCGATGATCGCTGGAGTGCTCATCGGTCGGCCTCCTCACCGTCGGCCACTGGGTCGATCGCGTAGTCCTCACCGAATGCGACGTCCGAGGGGATGTGCTCGGGCAGGTCGCCGCGGTAGAAGCGGTCCCCGCGAGCGGCCATCCACACGAAGAACCAGGTGAGGATCGTGACGATGATCGTGTAGGTGACGATGAACGGCATGCCGAAGAGGCGCGGTTCGACCGAGTTCGCGACCACCGGGGTGAGCACGTAGAGGATCACCGGAATGATGAGGAGCAACAGCGACCATCGCCGAGGCGGCCCCGACCGTGACGCAGAATCGTGGGCTTCTGACATGGCTGGCCCCTTCGCGGTTGATTCGGACCGACGTGCGCTCGCGCCGACGGTGAGTGGACTCGGTCAGGCTAGTTGCGTGAGTCACACTCAGCGGGAAGTGGTCCGAATCGTGGACCTATCGATGTCACCGGGCAGCTTAGGCTGCTTTTGGGGCTGCGGTTTCGATCGACCGGAGGGCCGCATCAGCGTCGTTCAAGCCGCCGCGCGTCTGTCGACAGGTGGGCCGATCGACAGACGCGCTATCGCTTGATCGAGGTCGCGCTCAGAGCTCCGGCAGGAGTGAGATCGGGTTCTCGATGCAGTCGGCGACGAAGGTGAGGAACTCGCTCGGCTCCTGGCCGTCGCATGCCCGGTGGTCGAAGACGAAGGACAGGTACATCACCTTGCGCACTGTGAGTTCGCCGTCGACGACCCACGGGCGCTCCTTGATCCGGCCGAGACCGAGCATGGCCACCTCGGGGAGGTTGATGATCGGGGCCGAACCGTCGACGCCGAACACGCCATAGTTGTTCAGCGTGAACGTCCCACTTGACAGGTCGGACGGATCGAACTTCCCCGTCGACGCCTTCCCGACGGTCTCGCCGACGCGGTCACGCAGCTGCCGCAGACTCATCTGATCGGCGCCGTGGACGACGGGGACCATGAGTCCGCGCGGGGTCTGCGCGGCGAGGCCGAGGTTGATGTCGCCGTGCGTGACGATCTCGCCGGCGGCCGTGTCGATCGAGGAGTTGATGATCGGGTACTTCTTCAGCCCGGCGACGACGAAGCGCGCGACGAGCGAGAGCAGGGAGTACTTCTCACCGGTCCGCGCCTCGAGCGCACGCTTCGTGTTGAGCAGCTCGGTCGCATCGACATCGAGCCAGATCGTCGCCTCGGGAATCTCCTGCCGTGAACGGGCGAGCCGCTCGGAGACGACCTTGCGCAGTCCCGTGATCGGAGTGCGGGTGTCGCGCTCGCCCTGCCCGGCAGAGGTAGGCACGCCCGCCGAGGTGGCTGAGGAGTGTTCGGCAGCTCCGTCGGATTCGATGGCCGCGAGGACATCAGCCCTGGTGACGACGCCACCAACACCGGTGCCGGCGAGATGCTTGGCGCTGAGTCCGTGGTCCTTCGCGAGCTTGCGCACGAGCGGTGAGGACACGGGGGAGACGCGGTCGCCCTCAGTCATCGGTGTTTCGACCGGTGGCCGGGAGGGGGTGTCCGGGCTGAGCGTCGGAACGGCCGGTGCGGAGTCAGTCTCTTCGGGCGCGGCGGCGCGCTTGCCGCCGAACGAACGCCTCTTCGATGACCGGGTCTTCGGCTCCGACGTGCCGTAGCCGATGAGGTTCGCGCCGCTGGATTCGGACGTCTCGGCGAGCGGAGTCGACTCGTCATCGGCACCCGTCCCGGCCCCCGCCTCGGCGACGGAGAGCAGGGCCTGACCTGCGGATACGGTGTCACCGGCCTCCGCGAGAAGGGCAGTGATCTGCCCGGCGTACGGGCAGGGAAGCTCGACGACGGACTTCGCGGATTCGACCTCGACGACCATCTGATCGACGTGGACCGTGTCTCCTACAGCGACCTTCCAGGAGATCAGCTCCGCCTCGGTGAGGCCTTCGCCGAGGTCGGGGAGGATGAACTCGCGCGAGCCGGCCCCGCGCTCGTTGGTCCCGCGCATCCCGGTGCTCATATCGGCGCTCATCACAGCTCCCAATCCCAGGACTCGAGCGAATCGAGCACGCGTTCGACGGTAGGCAAGTAGAACTCCTCGAGCTTCGGCGACGGATAGGGCACATCGAACCCGGTGATCCGTAGGATCGGGGCCGACAGGTAGGTGAAGTTGCGTTCGGTGAGGCGGGCGGCCACCTCGGCGCCGTACCCGCCGAACTGGGCGGCCTCATGGATGATCGCCGCCCGTGAGGTCTTGCGCACCGAGGCGGACACCGTCTCATCATCGAACGGGGAGAGCGTGCGCAGGTCGATGACCTCGATGGACAGTCCATGTTCGGCACCGGCTTCAGCAGAGTCCAGGGCCGTGCGCACGGTCGGACCGTAGGCGAGCAGGGTGGCGTCGGTGCCCTCGCGGATGACCTGAGCGCGATCCATCGGCGCCGTGGTCACGGGCAGGGTCAGCGTCTCCTTCATCCAGTACCGCGACTTCGGCTCCATGAACACGACCGGATCGTCGGAGGCGATCGACTCGCGCAGCAGCGAATACGCGTCGGCCGGATTCGATGGGGTGACGACCGTGAGCCCCGGCGTCGACGTCCAATAGGCCTCAGAGGAATCCGAATGGTGCTCGACCCCGCCGATGTCGCCGGCATAGGGGATCCGGATCGTGATCGGCAGGCTGACGCGGCCCTTCGTCCGGTTCCGCATCTTCGCCACGTGCGAGACGATCTGCTCGAACGCAGGATAGGCGTAGGCATCGAACTGCATCTCGACGACAGGGCGCATCCCGTTCATCGCCATCCCGATCGCGGTGCCGATGATCCCCGACTCCGCCAGCGGCGAATCCCAGACCCGGGTCGCCCCGAATTCGGCGCGCAGTCCTTCCGTGACCCGGAAGACACCGCCGAGGCGGCCGACGTCCTCCCCGAAGACGAGGACGGTGTCGTCGTCGGCCAGGCAGTCGCGCAACGCCTGGTTGAGTGCCTTCGTCATCGTCACCGAAGTGGGCCTGGCCTCGGGAACAGCCGCGTCTTCGTTCGCCGAGGTGGCCGTGCCCGATTCGACGTCCACCGCGTTTGGGTCGGTGGTTGGGGTGGTGCCGGCCTCGACGCTCATGCCTGCCCTGCCGCTGCGAGTTCGGTGCCTGCGAGTTCGGCTTCGAGGAGCTGTTGCTGTTCGGCAAGTGCAGTCCGCGGGCGGGAGTAGACGTGGGCGAAGAGTTCGCGCGGGTCGATCTCGGCCTCGGTGTTCATGGCATCGCGCACGGTCTCGGCCAGGGCCTCGGCCGCCTCGGCGACGTCGGCGACTCCGGCATCGTTGAGGGCTCCGGTCGAGCGCAGATACTTCTCGAGTCGGTCGATGGGATCGAACTGCTTCCAGTGCTCGACTTCCTCGGACTCGCGGTACTTCGTCGGGTCGTCGGAGTTCGTGTGCGATTCCATCCGGTAGGTCAGGCACTCGATGAGCGTCGGGCCGTCACCGTTGCGGCCGCGTTCGAGAGCGGCGGAGACCGCAGCGAAGACGGCCGCGACATCGTTGCCGTCGACCCGCAGTCCCGGCATTCCGTAGCCGGCGGCACGGTCGGCGAGCATCGTCGCGTTCGTCTGTTCGCGCAGGGGTGTCGAGATCGCGTACTGGTTGTTCTGGAGGACGAAGACCGTCGGCGTCTGCCACACGGAGGCGAAGTTGAACGCCTCGTGGGTGTCGCCCTCACTGCTGGCGCCGTCGCCGAGGAAGGTCAGAGTCGCAGCATCCTCGCCCTTGAGCTTCGCGGCCATCGCGAAGCCTGTGGCGTGCAGGGTCTGCGTCGCCAGGGGTGTTGCCGCAGGTGAGGTGTGGTATTCGTGCGGATCGAATCCGCAGTGCCAGTCGCCTCGGAAGGCGGCGAGGAGCTCGGCCACGGGCACACCGCGGGTCAGCAGCGCTGCCGAGTCGCGGTAGGTGGGGAAGAGCCAATCGTTCGGCGCCAGTGCGGTCGTCGCTCCCACCTCGGCGGCTTCCTGACCGGCCGCGGACGGGTAGGTTGCGAGTCGACCCTGGCGGGTCAGATGGGTGACCTGTGCTTCGAACCGGCGGACGAGGACCATCTGCCGGTAGAGACCGATGAGGGTGGCATCGCTGGGGATCCGCAGCCCCTCGGTCGGGGTGTCGGTGGGCTGCCCATCAGGGCCGATGAAGCTGATCGGCTGCAGTTGGGGCAGAGAGCGGCCTGTGGTGGGAACGTCAATGGTCATGGCCCCATGGTGCCGTGAGCGGAGTCACGATTCCACGGCTTCGCGGCAGGTGAGGACGGGCGGCCATTCGTCGCGTGGACTCGGGACGAAAGGATCGGCAGCGGCCGGTCGTGTGGACGTTTGGCTGTGGCCGACGCACTCTGCTCTCCGGCATCCGGGGTCCGGCCTCCGGGCTGACCTTCGGCTGCGGCTCAGGCTCTCAGATCTCACCCCAGCGATACCCGCGGGAGGTGAAGGCCTCGACGATCGCGTCCTTCTTGCCCTCGACATCACCCTTGTACGCCTGATGCCCGCCGGAGGTGAGGATCGTCAGCTTGCCTCCGTCGAAGTAGGCGGTTGAGAACGACTCCCGGGAGATCCGCAGCGGGTGGTCATTCTCGCGTCCGACCGTGATCACTTCGTCATCGACGCACAGGGGAGTCGTCGACATGCTGATGACGACGGTCGCGATGATCCCGAGCGCCGCGCCGATGATCGGTCTGGCGGCGACGACCCAGGGTTGGTCGAAGCGGCTGAGCTTCTCGATCGGATCACCGAAGGGGATGGGGAATCGTGCGGCGAACGAACCCAGCGCGGGCAGGAAGAATCCGAGAGCGACGCCGATGCCGATGCAGACGATGCCGATGATGATCACGTCGCCGGTCCGGAGGCTGAACGTCGTCGCGGTGCGTGCCTTCCGCGAGGAGTCGCTCTCATGATGGGGCTGATCCATGTGCGTTCGATCCTTGACAGTGACTGCGGTGCCTGGTCTGGCGATATCGGAACTCCAGTGTACCAAAGTGGAACAGTTATGTTCCATCAGTAGACTGTGGTGGGTGATTCGGGTGGTCGCGAGCGGAGTGGCGTGCGGGTCGTCCGTGCGCAGATCGGGACAGCAGATCAGGAGAGGGGTGGGCCTGTGCAGGGTATGCGTCGTTTGGGCAGAGATGCTCTGGTCGGCGAGGCGCTGACGGTGCTGGCCGGCAATCCGGCCGCCTCGATGCTCGACCTCTCCCAGGGGATCGGGGTCGGGCGCACCACCCTGTACCGGCATTTCGGTGATCGGGAGGCCCTCGTCGCCGAGGTTGCCCGCCTCGGCGCCCGGATGTTCATCGACGCGTTCATGCGCGCCCGCCCGGATGAGGGGCAGGGGCTGGCAGCGGTCGAGCGGATCTGTGCAGAGCTGTTCACCGTGCCCGACGTTCTCACCCTGCTCTTCGCCGACAATCCGATCATCACCGATGATCACTTCGCCGAGGTGGCCCAACAGGGGCGAACGGAGGCGGCTGCGACCGCCTCGGCGGTGGGTTCCGGAGGTGCCTCCGACCTCAAGGGCACCGACGATGGCGACCCCCTCGAGAGGGTCATCGCCCGCGGGCAGAGCGATGGCTCGATTGCGAGCGACGTGCCCGTCGAATGGGCGGCCGCCTACGTCTTCCTCACGGTGGGTGCAGGGCACCTCTTCAGCGTCGGCTCCGGTAAGGCCGACTCGTCCGGTCGAGCGCGTGCCCTCGAGCTGACGATCCGGGCGGTCGAGAAGACGCTCAGCCCGTAGCGTCGCAGGTCGAGTTCTTGTGGATAAGATTAGCCTTACCTCATACTCTGCAGAGGTGCCTGCGCGGCAACGGCATCGCCGCCGACGCGCCCGCCCGCTCAACCATCGGAGACAACCTTGGCCCTCGACCACACAGACTCGACCTCCTGCACAGACTCGACCGCCCACGCCGGCGCGTCCGACCCGTCCCACTCGACTGTCCGATCCCGGCAGGTGAGGCGTGTCCGCTGCGTCATTGCGGCCGGCGCCGCCTCACTGCTTCTCCTCGCTGCCTGCTCATCAGGTGAAGCGGACAGGCCTGAGGCGACCGGCAGCGGCGAATTCCCCATCACGGTCGAACACGCCTATGGCACGACGACGATCGACTCCGAGCCGAAGCGGATCGTCTCGGTCGGAGTCACCGAGCAGGACGCGCTCTGGGCGCTCGGTGCCGATCCCGTCGGCGTGACCGAGTGGTATGGGGAGTATCCACATGCGTCCTGGCCGTGGGCTGATGAGGCGCGCGGCGATTCCGAGCCGACCGTCCTCGAGGCCACCGACGGGCCCGACCTCGAGGCGGTGGCCGAGCTCGAGCCCGACCTCATCATCGGTGTGAATGCGGGGCTGACGAAGAGCCAATATCAGCAGCTGAGCGAACTCGCACCGACTGTCGCGCACTCCGCGGACTATCCGATGTACTTCGAGCCGTGGGAGGTCCAACTCGAGCAGATCGGCGAGGCGCTCGGGAAGTCCGACGAAGCGAAGGGGATCGCCGACGACATCGACGACCAATTCGCCGAGGCGGCCGAGGAGCACCCCGAACTCGCCGACGTGCCCGTCGTCTACCTCCAGAATCAGATCTCCGAAGGAAACGCGATCGCCTATCAGAACGGGCTCGGCACCGACTTCCTCACCCAGCTCGGCCCCGTCGTGCCGAGCGAGATCGACGAATACGCGCCCGAGGACGCCTCGGGCGGCCAGGCGTACATCCCCGAAGAGAAGCTCGACGTCCTCAATGCCGCCGATGTCCTCATCTGGGGCACGGAGGAGCGTCAGGACCGAGCGGCGCTGGAGAAGAACCCGGTGGTCAAGCGACTCGAGCCGATGCAGGCGAAGAAGGTCGTCTACACCGATGACGTGCTGGCCGGGGCGATCTACTTCTCGACGCCCTTGAGCCTGCCGTACGTCATCGACAATCTCACTCCGGCCCTCGCCGAGGCGGCTGCCGGCAAAGGGCCTGTCCAGGTCGGGTCGGATTGAGCCCATTCAGGGGCCGCGAACGGCGCTCTTCGTCTCACTCTGAGAAAAATTTCGGAGGCGGTGTTGTGCCCTTCACAATCTCAGGTTAGGCTGACCTATGAGATTTAGGGAACATTCGTGTGGCCTTAAGGCAGTTGACACACCTGCTTGAAGTCACGAACCCCTGATTCTCGCTGTTTCATACGTCAAGGAATCCTCGGAGCTGAATACGTGCCGCGAACTTCCAGGCCCATGCAGGTGCTGCCGATCATTCTGCGTGAGGTGGAGGTCACCGGCATCGTCGACATCACTCCCAATATGCGACGCCTGACTGTGGCGGGCGCTCAATTGGAGGCGAGTGAGGTCGACGGTGTGCCGCGGCCGGCATTTCGCTCCGAGGGTTTCGACGATCACGTGAAACTCGTCGTCCCACCGCCCGACGGCAGTGCCGTCGACATCGGCGAGCAGGGGGAGTTCCGCTTCAACTGGAACCGTGAGGCACTCGCCCTCACCCGCGACTACACCGTCCGCAGCGTCGACCCCGAGGCCGGGTCCTTCTCCTTCGACGTCGTCCGGCATGATTCCGGACTCGCTTCGGACTGGGCCTTCACCGTCTCCGTCGGCGATCGCCTCAGCTTCGCCGGACCGAAGACCTGCGCCGGGATCAACCTGGATGTCGACTTCCATCTGCTCATCGCCGACGAGACGGCCCTGCCGGCAGTCGGCCGCTGGCTCGAGGAGGCCCCCGCCGGCACCCGCGCCCACATCATCGTCGAAGTCCCCACCGCCGAGGACATCCAAGACATCCCCACCGAGGCGGACGTCGAGATCGACTGGCTCATCCGCGGCGCGACCCCGCCCGGCGAATCGACGCTTATGTACGACACCGTGCGGAATGTGAGTCTGCCCGACGGGCGCACCTTCGCGTGGTGCGCCGGCGAGGCCCTGACCATCGCCCCCATCCGCCGCTACCTCCGTCGTGACCTCGGCCTGCCGAAGGAGGACGTCGAGGTCGTCGGGTACTGGCGGAAGACGCCGGCGGAGCGCCGCCCTGCCGCCGACCAGAGTTCTGCCGTCGACCGCAGTACCGTCACTGACAGCCGCACCGGCGCCGAGGCGGCCGCCCCCACTTCCGGTGAGTCGCCCACCGTCGGCATCCCCACCGACGATCCAGCCGCCTCGGCGAGCACCGAATCCTCCCTCGACGTCCTCCACCAGGTCCACGAGATGACCGAGATCCTGCCGCCGATCATCACCCGCGCGGCCGTGACCTTCGGCATCAACGACCTCATCGCCGGAGACATCACCACCGCCGAGGCGATCGCGGCCGAATCCGGCATCGACACCGACGGCATCCGCGTGCTCCTCACCGCAATGTGCTCACTCGGACTGCTCGAACGCGATGGCGATCACTACCGCAACACCCCGACCGGTGCCGTGCTCACGAGCGAAGGCTCGGCCGACGGACTCGACCTCGAGGATCCGGCACTGCTCGACCTCTTCTCCATCGTCGACCTCATCGACGTCCTCCGGGGCGGGTTCGCAGCCAGGACCTCGCGAGCCTCGGCAACCCAGGCGCGCACGTGGCACGACCAGCGTGCCGCCGATGAGAACCTCGACGCCGCCCATCGCAGCCGCACCCTCGACCATCTCCAGTACGTCCTCGACATCATCCTCGACCTCGAGCCCATCGCGACCGCGTCGAGTGTCGCCCTGGCCGGTGATGCCGGCGCCGAGGTGGCCGCCGCCCTGACGCGGAGGGCACCCGAAGCCGGACGCGGCATCCACATGCCGGCGGCCGCAGCGTTGACCGGCGAGCAGGCATGGCCGAGTGTCGACGCCACCCTCCTCCTCGCGGGCCTGACCGGACGCTCGCGGGTCGAAGCCCGGGGACTGCTCGCTCGCGTGATCGAGAACAGCGGCAGCCTCGTCGTCGTCGAACCCTTCACCGATGAGGCCGAAGCCGACGACCACCAGGCCGAAGAGCTCGTCTCCGCCTTCGCCGCCACCGGCCACGCCTCATGGACGAGTGACGAGGTGCGAGACCTCCTCGTCGAGCTCGGAGCTGCAACCGTCGACGTCGTCGACATCGGGTGGGGCTTCGGACGCTTCCGCCGCGCCGTCATCGCCGACAGACGCTGAGCACCGGCCCGCAGATTTCCACTGTGGAACCGGACCTTCGGCGCTGATCGAGCCGATGGTTCGCCTGACAGAAAGACACAGGAAGACATGAGAATCAATCGCATCACCGGTGCCGTGATCGCAGGTGCCGCAGGCCTGGCGCTGCTTGCCGGCTGCGGAAGCGGCGGCGACGCCGAGGCTTCAGGCGAGGCTTCGAACGACACTCGCACGGTCACCGACGCCACCGGCGAAGAGGTCGAGGTGCCTGCCGACCCGCAGAGCGTCGTCACGCTGCATTATGCGGCGACGGAGACGCTCATGGACCTCGACGTCCCGCCCGTCGGGCAGGGAGCGTTCATGGACACGGCCGTGCCGGAGGAATGGGTGGACCAGCTGGGCGAGATTCCGGTGGTTGCTCAGGAGGAGCCGGATCTCGAGAAGATCGCCGAAGCGGACCCCGACCTCATCCTGTCGCCGAACACGCAGGAACCCGAGATGATCGAGCAGCTGCAGGAGATCGCCCCGGTCTATCAGTTCACCCTGCGCGGCGGTGACCGTGCGCAGTGGAAGCAGCGCGTCAAGGAAGTGGCCGACGCGGTCAACCAGACTGACGAACTCGAAGCGCTCGACAGCGAGTTCGAAGCCGAGCAGAAGCGGATCGCCGATGAGTACGCCGACGTCACGAAGGGCACGACGATCGGCGCGGCCTCATCATTCGAGGACAATTCCGCCTACCTGTGGGGCAGTGAGAACATGCTCGGCACCATCCTTCCCCCGCTCGGATTCGACTGGTCGGCCGCCGAGGACACGATGGTCGAGAAATACGGAGAGGCCGCGCAGGGCGGCAACAAATCCGGAAAGGTCGAGCCGGAGGCGCAGATCTCCATGGAGGTCCTCGATAAGAGCCTTGACGATGCCGACATCATCTTCGTCAACTCCGATCTGCGCGGTGACTACGACGAGCTGACCACGACCCTCATCGATTCGGCGGTGTTCAAGGAGCTGCCCGCTGCCAAGGCTGGCCACGTCTACCCGATCGGCAAGGCCACGATCGCCGGCTACTCCGATGCGGAATACGGACTGAAGATGGCGGAGAGGGCCATCAAGGAGTACCAGAAGGACTGAGTCGCCGAGGTGGTTGAGCCGCCTCGGCGGCTCAGCCGGCTCCGGGTCGGTGCCCCTCCGCCTCGTCGAGGATGAGCAGCGACCGGGAGGATACGACGCCCGGGACCTCGTGGATGCGGCGCAGGATCACCTGGGACAGGGCGGTGTTGTCCGGGGCGTTGACCGTCACGAGCGCGTCGATGTCACCGCTGACGGCCTGCACTTTCTCCACGAAGGGCAGCGCGGCCAGGTCATCGCGGACCTGCGGCCAAGGGCGGTCGCCGATCTTGACGACGACCACGGCGGTCACGGTCATGCCGAGCGCACTGCGGTCCACCTCGGCGGTGAATTTCCGGATCGCCCCGGAATCGATGAGCGTGGTGAAGCGCTTGTGTGCGGCCGAGCGGGAGATGTGGACGCGTTCGGCGAGCTGACGCACGCTCAGTCGCGAATCCTCGACGAGGGCAGCGATGATGCTGCGGTCGATGTCGTCGAGGTCGAATGCCACGGGGCGCTCCTTCACCATTGATCACTGCAGCCTGGTCTGCTCCCCATTCTAGGACCCGGCGCCATTGGACAAATTCTGTCGATCGTTCGTACAGTAACGAAGATATCTGTGGTGCGTCGCACGTACCATGGTGACTGGACACATGGCCGGATTCGGACGGACCCGGCTTACGGAGACGAAACAGCCACCTGTAGATTATGAGACGGAAGTCTCATTGCAGCTGGAACTGCTTCAACGAATTAGGAGTCATCCTTGAAGATCGCGGTGTTGGTCAAAGAGGTCCCGGATACCTACGGAGACCGGAAGCTGAACTTGGAAACCGGACTCGCCGATCGGGGCGCCTCCGAAGCCGTCCTCGACGAGATCGGTGAGCGCGCCCTCGAAGTCGCGCTGTCGAGCAAAGACAGCGATGGCGACACCGAGGTGACCGTCATCTCGATGGCCCCCGAAACCGCGACCGCCACGATCCGCAAAGGTCTGGCGATGGGTGCCGACAATGCCGTGCACGTGGCCGATGAGGGCCTGGCCGGAGCCGACCTGGGCCTGACCGCCGAGGTGCTCGCCGCCGCCATCCGCCGAGGCGAGTACGACCTCGTCATCACCGGCAACGTCTCCACCGACGGCAACGGCGGGATGATGCCGGCGATGCTCGCCGAGCACCTCGACTACCCGCACGTGACCGGCCTGACCGCCGTCGAGATCTCCGACGGCAAGGTCTCCGGCACCCGCGCCATCGAAGGCGGCCAGCAGCAGGTCTCGGCCGAACTGCCCGCCGTCATCTCGATCACCGAGGCTCTGCCCGAGGCGCGCTTCCCGAACTTCAAGGGCATCATGGCCGCGAAGAAGAAGCCCTTCGAGGTCATCGGCCTGTCCGATCTCGAGATCGACGCCGAGGACCAGTCCGTGGCCCGCTCGATCATGGTCACCGTCGCCGAGAAGCCGCCGCGTGAAGCCGGCGAGAAGGTCGCCGACGAAGGCAATGGCGGCGCTGACCTCGCCGAATACCTCACCAAGAACCGTCTGGCCTAAGGAGAATCGTCATGTCAGAATTCCCGCAGGATGCCATTCTCGTCGTCCTCACCGCCGATGCCGAAGGCCAGTTGGAGAAGCCTGCCGCCGAGCTGCTCGGCGGCGCCTCCGAGATCGGTTCGCCCATCGCGCTCGTCCTCGCCGCCTCCGGCGGTGCCGATGCTGCGGCTGAGAAGGCCGCCGAGCTCGGTGCCACCGCAACCCTGACCGCTGAGCTTGCCGAAGGCAACCTCGGCACCTCCGCCGTCGATGCCGTGGCATCGGCCGCCGAACTCACCGCTCCCGATGCGGTGCTCGTGCCCAACACCCTCGACGGCCGCGACATCGCCGGCCGCTTCGCCGTGCGCACCGGTTCGGCCGTGTGCGTCGACGCCATCGGCGTCGAACGTGACTCCGAGGGCATCGTGGCCAACCACTCCGTCTACGGCGGCGGCTACACCGCGTCCTCGGCCCCGACCTTCGGCGCCCCCGTCATCACGGTGCGTCTCGGCTCGATCGAGACCCGCGCCGAGGCCCAGTCGGCCAATGCGCAGGCCCTCGAGGTCGCCGATTCCGGCAAGCGTGCCGCCGCGATCGATTCGTTCGAAGCCATCGTCGAGACCTCGTCGCGTCCGGAGCTGCGCGGTGCGCAGAAGGTCGTCTCCGGTGGTCGCGGTGTCGGTTCGGAGGAGTCCTTCGAACTCGTCGGCGAGTTCGCCGACGTCCTCGGTGCCGCTGTCGGCGCCTCCCGTGCAGCCGTCGACGCCGGCTACATCGCGCAGTCGCACCAGGTCGGTCAGACCGGTGTGTCCGTGTCCCCGCAGCTCTACGTGGCGCTGGGCATCTCGGGCGCGATCCAGCACAAGGCCGGTATGCAGACTTCGAAGACCATCGTCGCGGTTAACAAGGACGGCGAAGCCCCGATCTTCGACATCGCGGACTTCGGCGTCGTCGGCGACCTGTTCAAGGTCGTCCCGCAGGCGATCGAGACCCTGAAAGAGAACAAGTCCTGATATGGCCACCTATTCCAGTTCACTGCGCTCGGGCCTGCCCCGAGTAGAAGGTGGTGACCCCTGGCCACCGGAGGGCACCATCGGCGAGCCCTTGGAGGAGGGCGCGACGTTCGCCGCGGAAGCGTCGGACACGGAGGAACTGGATGCAGGTTCCCCCGCCGAGGTGGCCGAGCCTGATGTGACCGACGCTGAGGAACCGACGGAGACCGCCGTCTCCGCTGACGCCGAGGACAACGACGCCGAGGACACTGACGTCGAAGATGCTGCCGCGGAGGCCGAGGTGCCCCTGCGCCGCGGTCTGCCGCGCGTTGAGGGTGGAGAGCCGTGGCCGCCGGAAGGCTTCGCTCCTGCCGGAGTGAAGGCCACCGGTGCGGCTGCCGCATCGGCCGGAGAGCCTGTCGGAGGATCTGAGTCCGCCGAGGATGCGGGCGCCCCTGCTGAGGACTTGACCGGCTCTGTTGAAGAGCCGACGCCCGAAGAGATCTCTGCCGACGTTTCGGCAGAGGAGTCGAGTTCCGCTGCTCCGGCCGCCGTTGCCGCGGGTGCCGGGGCGGGAGCCACTGTCGGCGCCGCCGCAGTTGCATCCGATTCGGATGAGGAGGATGGGGCCGCCGCCGAGTCCGGTTCCCCCGAATCCGCAGCAGCCGGTGCCGCTGAGGTGCCCCTGCGCCGAGGTCTGCCGCGTGTTGAGGGCGGAGAGCCCTGGCCCCCGGAAGGCTTTGCTCCCGCAGGGGTCAAGGCCGCAGGAACGGCAGCCCCCGCTGCGTCAGCAGCCGGGGATGCCCCGGCCGACGGCAGCGAAGACAGCACTGAAGCCGGTTCCGCGGAATCATCCACGGAGCAGGCCGACACCGCATCCGAACAGACAGATGCCCAGGCCGACTCGGCCTCCGAGTCCTCTGCCGCACCGGCAGCGGCTGCCGCCGCAGGGGCCGGTGCCGCTGGCGCCGGCACCGGCGTTGCCGCAGCCGCCCCGTCGAGCGCTTCGGGCGAGAAGTCCGATGTGCCCCTGCGCCGTGGACTCCCGCGTACCGCCGGGGGAGATCCGTGGCCGCCGGAAGGCTTCGCGCCGGCAAGTGCGGTCAAACCTGCCGCAGGAGCGACTGCTGCTTCGGCCGATGTGAAGTCTGCTGAAGCCACAGGGTCCGAAGCGGCCGCGAAGCAGGAATCGACGCCGGCAGATGCCGACGACGCAGACAAAAAGCCCCAAGGTCGACGCACCGGAATCGGCGGCGTCGGCGCCGGTGCGGCAGCCGCAGGGGCGGGAGCCGCCGCCGGTGCAGGTGCCGCAGCAGCGGGAGCCGCCTCGGCGTCGGAGAAGAAGTCCGAGGACACGGCCGAGAAGAAGCCCGCCCAGCGCAAGCCCATGGGCAAGCCTGCGGCCAAGGCCACGGACAAGCCAGCTCAGCGCAAGCCGATGGCCAAGCCCGCAGCGAAGTCCGATGACAAGGCGGCGGCCCGCACTGCGGACAAACCGGCCGCGAAGGCCGCTGCGAAACCGGCTGCGAAGTCCACCTCTTCGGGATCGGGCAGCGCCACCTCGGCGAAGCCTGCTGCCAAGAAGGAACCGGTCATGATCGGTTCGAAGACGCTGGGTCAGTGGGCCAAGCTCATCGGTCTGTCCATCGGCGGGCTCATCGTCGCGGCCGGAATTCTCATCCTCGCCGCCCGCGGTGTCACGACCCTGCCGGGTGTGCCGGAGTTCCTCGAACGCTACCCGGGCGAGTACCACCAGCCCGACTTCGTCGACGCGGGCTTCCCTGCCTGGGCGAGGTGGACGCACTTCCTCAACATCTTCTTCATGGTGCTCATCATCCGGTCGGGTCTGCAGGTGCGCCACCAGCAGAAGCCGCCGGCGTTCTACACCCCGAAGAAGGGTGGGAAGAAGGTCAGCATCAACCTCTGGCTGCATACGGGTCTCGACCTGCTGTGGCTGGCCAACGGTGTGGTCTTCGTCGTGCTCCTCTTCGCCTCCGGACATTGGGCGCGCATCGTGCCCACGAGCTGGGAGGTGTTCCCGAACGCACTGTCGGCGATGCTGCAGTACGCGACGCTCGAGTGGCCGATGGAGAACGCGTGGGTCAACTACAACGCGCTCCAGCAGCTGATGTACTTCATCGTCGTGTTCATCGCCGCACCTCTGGCTGCGATCACGGGTGTGCGGATGAGCGAATGGTGGCCGAAGAACGCCACGACGCTCAACAAGATCTACCCGGCGCCGCTGGCTCGGGCGATCCACTTCCCGACGATGCTGTTCTTCGTGATGTTCATCCTCGTTCACGTGTTCCTCGTGTTCTCGACCGGAATGCGGCAGAACCTCGGGTACATGTTCGCCGGCACGAATGCGCTCGGCTGGGCCGGACTCATCTGGTTCCTCGTGGCGATGGTCGTGGTCGTGGCCGGTTGGTTCGCGGCCAGGCCGCTGCTGCTGGCGCCGATCGCGAACCTCTTCGGACGGGTGTCGAGCAGGTAGGCGAACATCACGTAGTCGATACTGCCGCGGTTCATGCCGTGATCTGATGAAGGCCCCGAGCGACGTGCATGTCGCTCGGGGCCCTCGGTGCGTGGGGATGCGGCCGTCATCGGTCGGCAGCGATGATGGACGTGCCCGTGGGCTTCTCGGTCGCTGCGGGGTGGGGTGAGAGTGCGGTCGAGGTGCGGGGCAGTCTAAATCAGGGCGGCCCGGACGGTCGCCTCGAACTCGCGGACGTGCTCGCCCGCGTAGGAGGCGACCTGGTCTTCGTCGCCGGAGAGGATGCCCTCGAGGAGGCCGATGTGTTCGCGGATGTGGCCGATGAGGTCGGGGATCCGCGGCAGCACGAGGCACCAGATGCGAGTGGCGAGGTCGTCGAGGTGGACGAGCGTCTCCTGCAGGTGGAGGTTGTCGACCGCGCGGTAGATGAGGCGGTGGACGCCGAGGTCGCGTTCGATGAGTGTGCGCGCATCCTGTTCAGGATCGAGGCTCTTGATCGCGGCGATCGTCTCCGCGAACTCCGCGCGCAGTTCCGGCGTGATGTTCCGAGCGGCTCTTCGGGCGGCGATCGGCTCGAGGGCTTCGCGCATCTCCGTGATCGCGGCCAGGTCCGTGATGTCGACATTGCTTGCGAACGTGCCGCGCCGCGGGTACGAGTTGACCAGGTGCTCGCCCTCGAGGCGTTTGAGCGCCTCGCGGATCGGGGTCCGCCCGACCTCGAGCTCCGCACTCAGCGAAGCCTCGTTGATCGCATCGCCGGGAGCGATGTCGAGCATGATGAGGCGATGGCGGAGCACCTCATAGGCGTGCTCGGCCAGGGACGACCGACCTCCGGGGATATCTGCCACTGAACTCATCTCCTCGCCATGAGATCTCCCGCTGGAAAGCTATTGCACTACTGATATTTCTCGGTCTAGACTACAGGAACGCGACTGATATATTAGTTGACGATCAAATGGCGAGCCGGACTCAGCCAAGCGATCGAGAGCTGATCGAAGGAGATCCATGAGCGAGCACATCGCCACCCGCCCGAACGTCGAGAGCAGCACCGAAGACCAATTCCCAAGCCGTGAACCCGTCGAGCTGAACACCAGCCTCGGCGAACTCGATCCCGAGATCGCCGGCTTCATCGATGCCGAGCTGCACCGCCAGCGCGAAGGCCTCGAGATGATCGCCTCGGAGAACCACACCGCCTCGGCTGTCATGGCCGCTCAGGGATCTGTGCTGACGAACAAGTACGCCGAGGGCTACCCGGGACGCCGCTACTACGGCGGCTGCGAGCAGGTCGACGAGATCGAACGCATCGCCATCGCCCGCGTCAAGGCTCTCTTCGGCGCCGAGTACGCCAATGTCCAGCCGCATTCCGGCGCTCAGGCCAACGCCTCGGTGATGCACGCGCTCATCCGCCCCGGCGACACCGTCCTCGGACTCGACCTCGCCCACGGCGGCCACCTCACCCACGGGATGAAGATCAACTTCTCCGGTCGGCTCTACACCATCGTCCCCTACGGCCTGAACGACGACACCGGCCGTGTCGACATGGACGAGGTCGAGCGTCTGGCCAAGGAACACCAGCCCAAGCTCATCGTCGCCGGCTGGTCGGCCTACTCCCGGCAGCTCGATTTCGCGGAATTCCGACGCATCGCCGATGAGGTCGGCGCCTACCTCATGGTCGACATGGCCCACTTCGCCGGTCTCGTCGCCGCCGGCCTCCACCCCTCACCGGTGCCACACGCCCATGTCGTGTCCTCGACGACGCACAAGACCCTCGGCGGACCGCGCGGCGGCATCATCCTCACCAACGATGCGGACATCGCGAAGAAGATCAACTCAGCGGTCTTCCCTGGTCAGCAGGGCGGACCGCTCGAGCACGTGATCGCCGGCAAGGCCGTCGCCTTCGGACTCGCAGCCACGGACACCTTCGTCGACAAGCAGAAGCGGACGCTGGCCGGTGCTGCGGAACTCGCCCGCCGCCTGACCGAATCCGATGTCACCGACCGCGGAATCTCCGTCCTCACCGGCGGCACCGACGTCCACCTCGTCCTCGTCGATCTGCGGAACTCCGTACTCGACGGAACGCAGGCCGAGGATCTGCTCGCGCAGATCGGGATCACGGTCAACCGCAATGCGGTGCCGAACGATCCGCGCCCGCCCATGGTCACCTCGGGTCTGCGGATCGGCACCCCGGCACTCGCCAGCCGCGGCTTCGGCTCCGAGGCCTTCGCCGAGGTCGCCGACATCATCGCGCAAGCGCTCAAGGCCGGCACCGAGGCAGGCGGCGCGAGCCCGGAGACCATCGCCGAACTCAGCGCCCGGGTCACCGCTCTCGCCGAGAACCACCCGCTCTACCCCACCATCTCAGAGATCGGAGCACGCTGATGGCAGACCAGCTTCCCGAACACCCCGACTTCCTGTGGCGCAACCCCGAGCCGAAGAAGTCCTACGAAGCCGTCATCATCGGCGGCGGCGGACACGGCCTGGCCACCGCCTACTACCTGGCGAAGAACCACGGGATGACGAACATCGCCATCCTCGAACGCGGGTGGCTGGCCGGGGGCAACATGGCCCGGAACACGACGATCATCCGCTCGAACTACCTCTGGGACGAGTCCGCGGCGATCTACGAGAAGTCGCTCAAGCTCTGGGAGCAGCTGCCCGAGGAACTCGACTACGACTTCCTCTTCTCCCAGCGCGGCGTGCTCAACCTCGCCCACACCCTCCAGGACGTGCGCGAATCCCAGCGCCGTGTGAATGCGAACAAGCTCAACGGTGTCGACGCCGAATGGCTCGACCCGGGGCAGGTCAAGGAAGTCTGCCCGATCATCAACATCGGCGACGACCTCCGCTACCCGGTGATGGGCGGAACCTACCAGCCGCGCGCCGGCATCGCCAAGCACGACCACGTGGCCTGGGCGTTTGCCCGCAAGGCTGATGAGATGGGTGTCGACATCATCCAGAACTGCGAGGTCACCGGCATCGACCGCATCGGCAACCAGGTCGTCGGCGTACAGACGAACCGCGGACCGATCGCCACCGAGAAGGTTGCGCTCGCCGTGGCCGGAGACTCCTCGGTGCTCGCCGATATGGCCGGGATCCGCCTGCCGATCCAGACCCACCCGCTGCAGGCACTGGTCTCCGAACTCTTCGAACCCGTGCACCCGACCGTGGTCATGTCCAACCACGTCCACGTCTACGTCTCCCAGGCACACAAGGGAGAACTCGTCATGGGCGCCGGCGTCGACTCCTACAACGGCTACGGTCAACGAGGTGGCTTCCACGTCATCGAGGAGCAGCTCGCCGCCGCGATCGAGCTGTTCCCGATCTTCGCCCGAGCACACGTGCTGCGCACCTGGGGCGGCAACGTCGACGTCACCCTCGACGCCTCACCGATCGTATCGAAGACAGAAGTCCAAGGACTCTACGCCAACTGCGGTTGGGGCACCGGCGGCTTCAAGGGAACCCCTGGAGCGGGCTTCACCTACGCCCACACCATCGCCAACGACGAACCCCACCCGCTCAACGCCCCGTTCGCCCTCGACCGCTTCGAAACCGGCCACCTCATCGACGAACACGGCGCCGCCGCCGTGGCGCACTGAGCGAGTCGACGCTCCGGACTGAAAGGACCGACATGCTGCTCATCAACTGCCCGAACTGCGGGCCGCGGGACGAAACCGAATTCCACTACGGCGGACAGGCCCACGTTCCCTACCCCGAGGACCCACACGCCCTGTCAGACAGGGAATGGGCAGAGTACCTCTTCTACCGTGCCAACGACCGCGGTGCCTTTGCCGAGATGTGGAGCCACAGCGCCGGCTGCCGAAAGTGGTTCAACGCCATCCGCGACACAGCCACCTACGACTTCACTGCGATCTACCCGATCGGCTCGCCCCGCCCTGACACGCAAGGAGAGGTTCGATGACGAACACCACCCGTCTGCACTCCGCTTCTCGACTGCCCTCTGCCACCGGCATCGACACCACCCGCCCGATCGACTTCACCGTCGACGGCAAGGCCTACTCGGGCTTCGCCGGTGACACGATCGCCAGCGCCCTCATCGCCTCCGGCCGCATCGACTGCGGCAACTCGACCTACCTCGGACGGGCCCGCGGCATCCTCGGCGCCGGCGTCGAGGAGTCCAATGCGCTCGTCCGCGTGCACGCCCGGTTCCCCGGCGATGTCTCCGAATCGATGCTGCCCGCCACCCGAGTCGCCATCGCCGAAGGGCTCGAAGCCGACTACCTCGCCGGCCTCGGCATCCTTGACCCGGGCCAGGACGAACTGGTCTACGAGCACAAGCACGTGCACACCGACGTCCTCATCGTCGGCGCCGGTCCCGGCGGACTCGCCGCCGCACGCGAGGCCGGCAAGTCCGGTGCGCGCACCCTGCTGCTCGACGATCAGTCCGTGCCCGGTGGCTCCCTGCTCGCCGCGGGTCCGGCCACGGCCGAGACCATCGACGGCCAGGACGCCATCGACTGGGTCGAGTCCACCGTCGCCGGATTCGCCGAGCACGAAGAGCTCACCTACGTGCCGAACACCACGGTCTTCGGCAGCTACGACTCGAACTACTTCGTCGCCCTCGAAGATCTCACCGAAGCTGTCACCGCAGCCGGCGGTCGCGGAGTGCGCCAGAAGGTCTGGCACATCCGCGCCGGCCAGGTCGTGCTCGCCACCGGCACCCACGACCGCCCGATCGTCTTCGCCGACAACGACCGTCCCGGCATCATGCTCGCCTCGGCCGTGCGCACCTACCTCGGCCGCTACGGTGTGGCCGCAGGGCAGAACGTGGCCGTAGCGACGACGAACGACTCCGCCTACGACCTCGTCACCGACCTCCACGAGGCCGGCATCACCGTCCCCGCGGTCATCGACTCCCGCCCGACCGCCTCGGCGGTGGCCGAAGCCGTCACCACGGCCACGGGCACCCGCCTCATCCTCGGCTCCGCCGTCACCGGCACCGCCGGTGAGGGAACGGCCGGACGCATCAGCGCCATCACCGTCGCCACCCTCGACGACGACAGCGTTGCCGCCGGTGCAGGAGAAGAGATCGCCGTGGACCTGCTCGCGGTCTCCGGCGGACTGTCGCCGGTCATCCACCTGCACGGGCAGCGCAAGGGCCCGATCCACTGGAACGCCGACATCGCGGCATTCGTGCCCACGACCCCCGTCCGCGACCAGTTCACGGCAGGGTCCGTCACCGGTGACTACTCGACAGAGGCGGCACTGCGGCAGGGTGCGGAGGCAGGCAACCAGGCGGCGAACCGGACCGGTTTCCCTGCCGCGCTCAGCGTCCCGGCGGCTTCCCCGATGGCCTACGCCCCGGCCCGTCCGCTGTGGCTGGTCACCTCGGCCGAGGATGATCACGACGCTCTGACCACCCACTTCATCGACTTCCAGCGTGACCAGACCGTCGCCGACGTGCAGCGGGCGATGGGTGCGGGCATGCGCTCGGTCGAGCACATCAAGCGCTACACCTCGATCTCGACGGCCAACGATCAGGGCAAGACCTCAGCGGTCAACGCCATCGGCGCGATCGCCTCGGTGCTGGGCAAGAGCGACGACCTCGGACAGGTCGGACACACGACCTTCCGCGCCCCCTTTGCTCCGGTGCCGTTCGCGGCACTGGCCGGACGGCGCAAGGGCGAACTCTTCGACCCGGCCCGAGTCACCTCGATCCACCCCTGGCACGTCGCCCACGGAGCCGAGTTCGAAGACGTCGGCCAGTGGAAGCGCCCCTGGTATTACCCGCAGCCGGGTGAGGACATGGAGGCCGCGGTGTTGCGCGAGGGCAAGGCCGTGCGCGAATCAGTCGGCTTCCAGGACGCCTCGACGCTCGGCAAGATCGAGATCCGCGGGAAGGACGCGGGAGAGTTCCTCGGCCAGATCTACACGAACGGCTTCAAGAAGCTCAAGGTCGGCAAGGGCCGCTACGGGCTGATGTGCAAGCCCGACGGAATGATCTTCGACGATGGCGTGACCCTGCGCGTGGCCGAGGACCGCTACTACATGACGACGACCACCGGTGGAGCGGCGACCGTCCTCGAATGGCTCGAGGAATGGCACCAGACCGAATGGCCCGAACTCGACGTCGTCTTCACCTCGGTGACCGAACAGTGGTCGACCGTCGCCGTGGCCGGACCCCGGTCGCGCGACGTCATCGCGAAGCTCACCCCGAACCTCGACGTATCCAACGAGGCCTTCGAGTTCATGGGCTTCCGGGAGACCACGCTGGTAGGCGGAATCCCCGCACGGATCTGCCGGATCTCGTTCTCCGGTGAGCTCGCCTTCGAGATCAACGTCGACACCTTCTACGGGTTGACCGTGTGGGAGGCCGTCGCCGAGGCAGGTGCCGAGTTCGACATCACCCCGTACGGCACCGAGGTCATGCACGTGCTGCGCGCCGAGAAGGGATTCATCATCGTCGGTCAGGACACCGACGGCACCGTGACTCCGCAGGATGCCGGCATGGAATGGATCGTCTCGAAGGTCAAGGACTTCATCGGCAATCGCTCCTATTCTCGCGTCGACACGGCACGGGAGGACCGCAAGCACCTCGTGGGTGTGCTCCCGGTCGACGGGACCACGCGTCTGGCCGAAGGCGCCCAGCTCATCACCTCGGGAACCCCGGTCACCCCGGACGAGGGACCGGTGCCGATGATCGGCCACGTCACCTCGTCCTACATCTCGCCCTCACTCGACCGGCCCTTCGGGCTCGCGCTCGTCGAGAACGGCCGCAACCGGACCGGCGAGATCGTCCAGTCCCCGCTCGGGGACACCTTGGTCGACGTCGAGATCACCTCGCCCGTCTTCTACGATCCGGAAGGGAACCGCCGCGATGGCTGACACCACATATTCCACAGACACCCTCGTCTCCTCCGACACCCTCGATGACCTGCGGGTCTCGCCCGCCGCGCACCTGGCCGAGACGATGGCCGAGGCGAGTGCCGCGGGCGGTCGCCAGGTCGCCCTGCGCGAGTTGCCGTTCTCCGTCCAGCTCGGTCTGCGCGCACAGCCGGACTCGGCCTCGGGGCGTGCACTCGAAGACACCTTCGGGCTGGAACTGCCGCGCCGGGTCGGTGAGGTCACCGGCGACAGTGCCGGACTGCACATCCTGTGGCTGAGCCCTGACGAGTTCCTCGCCGTCGATGTCTCCCGCCAGCAGCAGCCGGGGGAGACACTCGTCGCCGAAGCGGGCCTCGAAGGACTGCCCGGACAGGCCGTCGACTTCTCGGCCAACCGCACGATCCTCCAGCTGTCGGGTTCGAAGGCCCGCGAGGTGCTCGAGAAGAGCTGCCGCGCCGACCTCCACCCGCGCGCCTTCGGCGTCGGCACCGCGATCGTCACCTCGCTGGGACCGGTCCCGGTCATCCTCCACCACTCCTCGGTGCTCGAATACCGCGTCTACCCGCGGGCGAGCTTCGCGGACTTCACGGTTCGCTGGCTGCTCGACGGCATGGCCGAGTTCCTCGACGGTGCTGAGGCTGCCGGCGCAGAGGAGGGGAGCGGCTGATGGCACTCGGGGTCCTCGATCTCTTCTCGATCGGCATCGGCCCCTCCTCCTCACACACTGTGGGGCCGATGCGGGCGGCACTGCGGTTCGTCGAGGAACTCGAGGGGCAGGGTCTCCTGCACCGGGTCCGCCGGGTCCGGGTCGGACTCTACGGTTCGCTGGCTGCAACCGGCATCGGCCACGGTTCGGACTCGGCGGTCCTCGTGGGCCTAAGCGGTTTCGACCCCGAAACGCTCGACCCCGACCAGGTGGGCCCGCTGGTCGAGGAGGTGAAGACCCAACGCAAGCTCCACCTCGGTGGGCAATTGGTCATCGAACTCGAACCGGAGACGGACCTCGTCCTCCATCTGCGGAAGAATCTGCCCGGCCATCCCAATGGGATGGTCATCCGCGCCGAGGTCGACGAGGAGGTCATCGAGCGTGAGTACTACTCGGTCGGTGGGGGATTCGTCGTCACCGCCGAGGAGCTCGCGGCCGAGAAGGACGCCGCCGAGGCGATCGAGGCCTCCGAACAGGCGGGCCAGCAGGCGGCCGGGCAGGCGATCGAATTCGCCACAGCCGATGAACTCCTCGTCGCCTGCCGTGAGCACGGGCTGAGCATCGCCGAACTCATGGCCGTCAACGAACGCGTGACCCGCACGGATGAGCAGCTGCGGGAGAAGCTGTTGGCGATCTGGGCGGTGATGCGCGAATGCGTACACAACGGGTGCACGCGTGAGGAGACGACGCTGCCCGGCGGGCTCAAGGTGCGCAGGCGTGCTCCGGAACTGCGGGCGAAGCTCGAGGATGCCGAGTACACGGCCTCCGGTTCACTCGATGCCCTCGAATGGGTCAACCTCTACGCGCTGGCCGTCAATGAGGAGAACGCCTCGGGCGGGCGGATCGTCACCGCCCCGACGAACGGGGCCGCGGGCATCATTCCCGCGGTGCTCCACTACATGGACCGCTTCGTCACCGACGCAGAGATGTCCGACGATGCCGTCGTGAAGTTCCTGCTCACGGCCGGGGCGATCGGGATCCTGTTCAAACGCAACGCTTCGATCTCCGGCGCCGAGGTGGGCTGCCAGGGTGAGGTCGGATCTGCGTGTGCGATGGCTGCCGCAGGACTGTGTGCCGTCCTCGGCGGGAGTCCGGAACAGGTCGAGAATGCCGCCGAGATCGGTCTCGAGCACAACCTCGGGCTGACCTGTGACCCGGTCGGCGGGTTAGTCCAGGTTCCGTGCATCGAACGCAATGCGATCGCCTCGGTGAAGGCGATCAACGCCGCTCGCCTGGCGATGCATGGTGACGGCACTCACCGGGTCAGCCTCGATCAGGCGATCGAGACGATGCGGCAGACTGGAGCCGATATGAAATCGAAGTACAAGGAGACCTCGCGCGGCGGCCTGGCCGTCAACGTCGTCGAATGCTGAACGGTTCCGGGCGACAGGGCATCATCCCTCCCACTTTCACACCACTGAACAGGAAGATTTGGACATGCAGGATTACATCTTCACCCTCGAATGCGACGAACGCCCGGGCATCCTCCACTCGGTGACCGGGGCCCTGCTCACCCACGGCGGTGACATCAAGGAACTCAAGCAGTTCGACGACCAATATGCGCAACGGCTTTTCCTGCGCATCGACTTCAGCGTCTCCGAGGAGCCGGGCAACGGCATCGAGGCGCTGCGGTCTGATTTCGAATCGATCGGCGAGGAGTTCGGTGCGACCTGGCAGCTGTGGCCGCAGGGGGAGAAGCGCCGCGTGCTCGTTATGGTCTCGAAGTTCGAGCACTGCCTCAACGATCTGCTCTTCCGCGCTCAGATCGGTGAGCTGCCGATCGAGATCGCGGCCGTGGTGTCGAACCACCCCGATCATCGCGAGCTCGTCGAGTGGCATCACATTCCGTTCTTCCGGATCCCGGTGACGAAGGAGACGAAGCCCGAGGCGGAAGCGAAGCTGCTCGAACTCGTCGACCGGTTCGAGATCGACCTCGTCGTTCTCGCCCGCTATATGCAGGTCCTCTCCGACGACCTCGCTCGCGAACTCACCGGTCGGGCGATCAACATCCACCACTCGTTCCTGCCCTCGTTCAAGGGTGCCAAGCCCTATCACCAGGCGTGGGAGCGCGGAGTGAAGACCGTGGGGGCGACCGCCCACTTCGTCAACAGCGAACTCGACGAGGGCCCGATCATCGCCCAGCAGCTCGTCGAGGTCGACCACTCCTTCGGCCCGCAGGACCTTGTCGCCGCTGGCCGCGACGCCGAGTGCAAGGCACTGTCGAACGCCGTCAAATGGCACTGCGACGGCCGCGTGTTCCTCTCGGGCAAGAGGACCGTCGTGCTGCGCTGAACGTGGAGAACCCGGTACGCGCCGGGGCGGCCCGGTGGTGCTGAAGAAATCGACGAAACAGCACAGGTTACTCCGAAAAGCTCACCGAAGAACGTGAGTAGTTCGGGGTAATCTGTTGCGTTTGGTGCGGGTTCGGGCGTCTATCGTGCCGGCGGACCGGCTCATGGCCTTCACCGTGGCCAATGGTTATGGTCCGCCGGCACCTGGGTTCACCGCGAGTGGTTGATCTGGACGTGCTTGGTCCGGGTGAAATCATTGAGGGCGTAGATCGAGAGATCGCGCCCATAGCCTGAGCCCTTGAATCCTCCCCGCGGGACCTCGGAGGCCAGGGCCAGGTGGGAGTTCACCCACACTGTGCCGAAGTCCAGGTGGCGAGGGGCATCGAGGCTGCGCGCAGCGTCCTTCGTCCACACCGAGGCGGCCAAACCGTAGGGGACCTCGTTCGCCCGAGCGAGCGCCTCCTCCTCAGTCTCGAAGGTCTCGATCGTCACGACGGGCCCGAAGATCTCATGCTGCGATGCCTCGGATCCTGGGGCCACATCGGCGAGCACGGTGGGGGCGACGAAGAATCCCGGATCGTCGACCGCAGAACCGCCGACGACAGGTCGCGCACCGTCGGCGATTGCGCGGTCGAGGAAGCTCGTCACCCGCTCGAAGTGCGCCTCGGAGATCATCGGTCCGAGCTCGACATCGTCCCCGCCCCGGGGGTCACCGAGGACGTAGCTGCTCACCTGCTCGGCGAGCAGTCGGGTGAATTCCTCGGCCACCGAGGAGTGGACGAGCACGCGGGTGCCGGCACCGCACTCCTGGCCGGAGTTCCAGAAACCGGCCTCGCGCACGCCTTCGGCTGCCGCCTGCAGGTCGGCGTCGTCGAAGACGATGACCGGCGCCTTGCCGCCGAGTTCGAGGTGCACGCGCTTGAGGCTCTCACCAGCGCTCGTTGCGACAGCCTGCCCGCTGGGGACGCTGCCGGTCAGGGCGACGAGGTCGATATCGGGGTGGTCCGACAGACGCGCGCCGACGCTCGGCCCGAGCCCGGTGACGAGGTTGAGCACGCCGGCCGGGAGGAGATCGGCGATGAGTTCGACGAATTTCAGTGTCGACAGCGGCGTCTGTTCCGAGGGTTTGAGCACGAGGGTGTTCCCCGCGGCCAGAATCGGTCCGATCTTCCACGCGGCCATGAGCAGCGGATAGTTCCACGGCACGACGACGCCCACGACCCCGACAGGTTCGCGCAGGATCACCGAGGTGTGCCCTTCGACGTAGTCGCCCGAACCCATCTCGGTGAAGGCGCGACCGGCTCCAGCGGCGAAGCGGAAGACGTCGGCGGACATCGAGATGTCGTCCTCGGACACGACCCGTGGCTTCCCGGTATTGAGCGATTCGAGGCGGATGAGCAGATCGGCGTTCTCTTCGACCCGATCGGCGATAGCGAAGAGGATGTCCGCACGTTGCTTCGGTGTCGTCGCCCGCCACGCTGTCAAGGCCCGGCGGGCCGCAACCACGGCGGAATCGACATCCCCGGCGGTGCCTTCGGCCACCTCGGCGATGGCGGTGCCGTCGGCGGGATTGACGATCGTTGTCGTGGTCACTGACGCTGAGTCCTCACCTGCGCCGCCGACGAACGAACCATCGATGAAGTGGGTGAGCGGCGGGAACTCGTCGGCGGTGACGAGCGGGCTCGTCGATTCGCCGCGGACTATGGTGGGTTCGGTGGTGACGGTCATGGGGCCTCCGCTTCGTCGGTTCGGCTGTCGGGAGCTGCCGAATTCCATCGACAGGATGTGATCACATTATCTGCTCAAGTGACCGCGGCGCAATGGGTGAGTGTGAAGAGAGGGCTGCCTCGGCGAGGTTAGACTGTCGAGCATGACTGAGACCGCAGGTGAACCCGGTGTGCGCATCGGGGATCAGGTGTTCGAAGCGATGCAGGCGAAGATCCTCAGCGGTGAGTATCCCAGCGGTCATCGCCTGCGTATCCGCCAGCTCGCCGCCGAGCTCGGCACGTCCGTGATGCCGGTGCGCGAATCGATCGCTCGGCTCGAGGAGGTCGGACTCGTCGAGACCAGCCCGCATCGCGGCGGGGTCGTCAAGGCGTTCACCGCCGAGGAGCTCCTGCAGATCTACGCCGTGCGCCTGCTGCTCGAAGCCGAGGCGACGGTCAATGGTGTGGCCGGTCTGGATGCGGACGGGCGAGCGCGGCTCGATGAGGAGTTCGCCGCGATGGAGTCGGCACTTGCGGACGGCGACGCCTCGACCTACCTCGACCACGACGAGGAGCTGCTGGCGACGATCTACTCGGCCGGCGGCAATCCCGTCCTCGTCGACACGATCCGAATGCTGTGGCTGCGGTGCAGGGCCTACAAGCTCGTCGGCGCTCGCCGCGCACTCGAATCCGGCGACCTGTCGCCGCTCCTCGAGCATCAGCGCCGCCTCATGGAGGCGGTCGACGCCGGCGACGCCGACGCGGCCCGCACGGCCGCCGAACAGTCGCTGTCGGACGCGATCGAGCGCATCCGCAGCGTGCTCGACCAGCAGAGCTGAGTTGCTGCCCGCGGCAGGGCTGAGCCGGCGGGATTGCTGGAAGTCCTTGACGGCGAACCGTGCCTGAACTGAGGACGAGGCGATCCGAAAGGACCGGGCTCAGTGTGCGTGCACCGGAAGCACCACCTCGCAGTCGGGGATCTGTCCGTCGGTGGGCGGAGAATAGAATTCCCGCGGCGGACCCGACCGGGTGAGCCCGAGCTGTTTCGCTCGAGTCTCAACGGCGTCGAACGCTCCGAGGATCCGGGGGAACTGCACGTCTGCGCGGCGTACGGGAGTGAATAGCTGGGTCTGGGCGGATTCGACGCGATGTGCCCGATCCGAGTGGCGAATGGGCACGCAGACTTCGATAGGGCCGTCGGATTCCCAGCCGACCTGGCCGTGGTAGATGACGAAGAGTGGGCCGGCGATTCCGCCGCGATCACTCGCGAGCGCGATGAGTCGGTCGGCGCATGTATGGATGACCTCGGGGAGTTCCTTGGCTGAGGTGTGGCGAGTCGAGCTCAGTACCGGCAGCCTCGGTGATCTGCGGCTCTTCACGTCGTACCCCGGGACCGGTGGCTGCTCATCACCGTCGAGAGACCCGCGGTCGACGGCGTGTTCGAGGAATCGTGCCAGTGTCTGTCGTCTGTCGTGCTCGACCGATGCTGCCTCGCGATGACGTGCGATCATCTCCGCCTGGTCGTGGGCAGGCAAGGCGAGCAGGTCGCCGATGTCGACGAGCGACATATCGATTCGCCGGAGCATCGAGATCAGCCGGGCCACAGTGACCTGGTCCCTGCTGTACCTGCGGTACCCGGTGCCCGGGTCCACGGAGTTCGGCGACAGTAGTCCGTTGCGGTCATAGATCCGCAGAGCCTTCGGCGACAGCCAGGTGGCGGTGGAGAATTCGCCGATCGTCAGGTGACCGGTCATCCGTGCCTCCTGCTCAGCTCGACGGTGTGCCCCCTCCTCTTGGCGAGTATAGGCCAGCGGCCGTCGTCGGAGATTGCCGAGCGTCTCCCCTCTCATACTGTCTTGAACAGCAGCTCGGTCACCCATTTCGATGGATCGGGCTCCTCACTCGGGTCAGTGAGGAAGTGCTCGGCGTGGCCGGTCCACGGCCTTCCGTCTGCGTCAACAGGGGTGCTCAGAACTCGTCCTTCGGTCTCGGCCCACGCACGGATCTTCGCCTGAGCGGCGGGAATTCCGTCTGGCGAACCGATATGGCGGCCGACGACGTAGACCCCGGCGGGCAGGTGGCCCAACTGCAGTCCGGTGGAGGGGGTGACCGCCTCGGCGAGGGGAACGCCGACGGTGAGATCGACGGGTTCGCTCGGGTCCCCGACGAATCGATAGACATAGAGTGGCCCGCCCGCGGGGGCGGTCTCATGCTCCGCGAGCCACTGATAGATCCGAGGGATCGCGTCATTGGGGCCATCTGGAGCGCCGAATTCGGTGAATCGAGCGGTGAACGGGACCCCGATATAGGGGATCTCTGGGCGCTGCTGGACGGAGATGTTGAGTGTCATGGTGATGCTCCTTAGGGTGTCGTCCTGTTGATCACGAGTCGCGGACCCGCTGGTTCCCACTGAAGTGCCTGCCCCTGGGGCAAGGTCAAGGAAACGGTCGACATCGACGGGATAATCTCTTGCCGAATAATGTGATCACATTTTAGGGTGTGGGCAGGAGTCGGTGCGATGGAGCATCGGCGCTTACGAGAGAGGGGGTGTTCCCCATGAAGGATGCGGTCATCGTCGGAGGCGGACTCGCTGGACTGTCCGCAGCATGGCGGCTGCGGAACTGGGATATCACGGTGTTGGAGTCGAACCACAGAGTCGGAGGGCGAATCCGGTCGGAGAATCGCGGTCGCTACTTCCTCAACTGGGGCGGACATATGTTCGCGGGAGGCAAGTCCTCGACCAACGAACTCATCACCGAGACCGAGACGCGCACGAGCGAGATCCCCGGATCTCTGCCGGCGGTCTCGATGAACGGCAAGCTGCTCATCGACGGGCCCGTTCAGTCGTATCCCTTCCGGATCCCGATGTCGCTGAAGGATCGGGCATCGATGATCAAAGCCGGCGTCAAGGTCTCGGCCGACGTCCTCCGTTATGCCAACGCGGTGCGTCTGCGCCCGAACGAGAGCTCGGAGATGCGCCAGCAGCGCATCTACGACTTCGAGAACGACCGCTCGTTCGCCGACTACATCGGGGAACTCTCCGAAGATGCCGAGGCGATGTTCCGACCGACGATCACTCGTTCGGCAGCCGACCCCGACGAGCTCGCCGCCGGTGCCGGAATCGGCTACTTCAGTCTCGTGTGGAACATCGGGCAGGGCCTCAACCGCAGCATCGGCGGTGGTCCGTCGAATCTCGTCGAGTCGATCGCTGCGCCGCTGCAGGAGAACATCCAGCTGGATGCGAAGGTCTACGAGATCGTTCACAAGAAGGACCATGTCGTCGTCCGCTACCGGCAGGACGACATCGACCATGAGATCGAGGCGCTGTCCGTCGTGCTCGCGACTCCCGCGACGGTCGCCCACCGGGTTGCGGTCGACCTGCAGGAGGACAAGCGCGAGGCACTGTCGAAGATCGTCTACGGCCCGTACGTGTCCGCGGCGTTCCTCACCAACGAGACCGAACCCCAACCCTGGGACCGGGCGTATGGGATCGCGACCCCGAAACGATCATTCAACGTCGTGATGAACCAGGGCAACATCGTCCGCGGCACGGAGAGCGAACGCCAACCCGGGGGCAGCATCATGACCTTCTCCCCGGCGAGCCTGGCCCGCAAGCTGCTCGACCTCGACGATGCGGACATCCTCGACACCTACATCTCCGATCTCGACGAGGTGCTGCCGGGCTTCGCCGGCATGGTCGAAGAGGCCCATGTCCAACGCTGGCGTACGGGAGCACCGTACTGCTTCCCCGGGCGTGGAAAGCTGCAGCCCACCCTCAATTCGCTCTCGGGAAGAGTCTTCCTCGCCGGCGACTACATGGGCACCCTGTACACCGAGACCGTGATCAGCTCCGGCTTCACCGCCGCGCAGGAGGCCGCGAACATCCTCGTCACCGCTCGTCAGACCCGCAGGCACCATCCGGTCCAGCACCCGAACGAGGACGAACCGCCGCGGCACGATGCGGCCTCCGCCTCGGCGCGGGAGACGACGGCCGAAACCACTCCGCAGGCGATCACGACCTCGCCTGCCGCAACCACCACTGTTTCTGCAACCACTTCGGAGGCATCATGACCACCCAGCTGCGCGGCGTCCTCACCGCCTTGACCACCCCCTTCGACGCCGAGGAGAACATCGACTTCGACGCTCTCGGCCGTGTCGTCGACCGTTCGATCGACGGCGGAGTCGACGGACTCGTCGTCGGCGGATCGACCGCCGAATTCGCCACGATGACCACCGAAGAACGCGAGAAGATGGTCGGCTTCGTCATCGGTCGCGCCGCCGGCCGCGTCCCCGTCGTCGCCCAGACCGGGGCGACGACCACCCGCGAGGCCATCCGCCAGTCCCAGGCCGCGCAGGCCGGCGGCGCCGACGTGCTCATGATCGTCACCCCCTACTACGAGCCGCTCACCCAGGCCGAGACTCTCGACTACATCCGCGCGGTCGCCGCCGCCGTCGACATCGACGTCATGCTCTACAACATCCCCGGCGCCACCGGGGTCAACCTCGACCCGGACACGGTGCGCACCCTCGCCGAGGAGATCCCCAACGTCCGCTACATCAAGGATTCCAGCGCGGACTGGGAACAGGGGCTCAAGCTCATCCACCACCACAGCGACGTCATCGGCACCTTCATCGGCTGGGATTCCTACATCTACTCCGGCCTCGTCGAAGGTGCCGCCGGGATGGTTGCCGGTGCGGCGAACGTCGTGCCCGCCGAGATCGTGTCCGTGTCTGCGAAGATCGAGGCCGGTGATCTGGCCGGGGCGCGCGAGGAGTGGAAGAGGCTCTACCCGGTCATCGACGCGATGATCTCTGAGCCCTTCATCCAGTCCGTCAAGGCCGGCCTCGATCTTCAGGGCGAACCGGTCGGGTCACCTCGGCGTCCGATGGCCGACACCGACCCCGATGCCCGGGAGCGGATCAAGCTCGCGCTGGTCGGGCTGCGCGGCTGAAGGCGGATCAGCGGCGGTGGGCAAGGGCGGCGTGGACCTCGGCCGGGATCTCGATGACATCACAGCTGCGCTTGCGGCCGAAGTCGATGCCGAAGTCACGGTGCAATCGGTCGAGGTGGTCGGCGACGCGGTCGACATAACCCGGGTCGAAGGCCTCCGGCGAGATCGCGATGGCCGTGAGCCCGATGCCAGGACTCTCGCTGCCCTCGGCGTGGCTGGGTGCGTCGAGAGAGAATCGTCCGCCGCCGAGGCTCGCGAGGAATTCGACCATGAGCGCGATATTGCTGCCTTTGACCCCGCCGAAGGGCAGGAGCGCACCGGCGAGTGCCTCATGCGCATCGGTGGTCGGACTGCCGTCCGGGCCGAGCGCCTGACCTGCGGGAATATCCGCACCGTGGGTCGCAGCATCGCGGATGTTCACCCAGGCGGTCTCGCTGCTCGCCTGGTCGAAGAAGCGCGGTCCCTCGGGGTGTGGCACGGCGAAGGCCAGCGGGTTGGTTCCTGTCACGGGAGCCTCGGCGCCGTAGACCGACATGAGCGCGGGTGAGTTCGAGGTGACGAGCGCGACGAGTCCGCGCTGGGCGATGCGGTCGGCATAGTGGCCGAGTTCGCCCGCGGTGTAGGAGTTCGTGATGCTCAGCATTGCCACGCCGAGGCGGTCGGCGGCGCCGATGAACGGCTCGAAACCCGTGTCGAAGGCCAGTTGAGCGGTGCCGCTGTCGGCATCGACATGCTGAGCGGCTGGAAGCCGAGACGTCAGCGCCGGACCCGCAGATCCGTTGATCCGTCCTGCGTCGAGAGCGTCGAGATAGTCGACGAGGTGCGCCGTGCCCACCTGTGTCTTGCCGCGCCGGTCAGCGGCCACCGCCGAGGCGGCCAAGGACTGGGCCAACTCCGACGATCCGCCGGCCGCGAGCACCGCGGATTCGCAGAGCTCGTTCAGTTCATCGGGGGTCATTGTGACGGTGCGGGACTCAGGCGGCGCGGCATCTGCAGGGTCGGACATGACCCTCACGTTACCGGGTGAGGCACGTCCTCACAGTGGCCTCTCGGCTCAGAGGTCGCCGGACTCCGGGGTCGGGTCGGACTGGGACGACAGCGCCTCGGCGATGGCCTTCGCCTCACGGCGGAGCAGGGCGACGAGACGTTCGACCCGGGACCCGGTGACCCGGTCGGCGATCGAGGCGATCGACAGGGCCGCACGGGGACGGGAGCCGCGGATGCGCAGCGGCACCGCCACGGCCCACGACCCTTTCGCGAAGAGCCCGGGATTGTGGACGAAGCCGTCGATGCGAGCCTGGTCGATGATGTCGCGCAGCGATTCGACGGAGACCTTCGGGTACCGTTCGGTCAGGATCTCGGCGTTGGCCTCGAACTGGGCGTCCACCTCGGCGGGGGAGAGTTCGGAGAGGATCGCTAAGGATCCCGCACCGATGCCCAGCGGGTGTCGGTCGCCCACGGACAGAGCGTTGTTGAAGATCTCTCCGAAACCCTCCTCACGGCGGGCGCAGATCGAATAGCTGCCCGTGCGCAGAGTGAGGAACACGGTGTCCTGACTCAGCTCCGCCAGGCGCAGCAGACTCGATTCCGACTCCGTGACCAGGGGATCCACCGATTTCTGCGCCAGTTGCCCGAGGATCTGCGACTGCACGCCGAGGCGGTACCCGCCCTCCTCGAGGCGTTCGACGTAGCCCATCGCAATGAGCGCCTGCAGCATCCGGTGGACGCTGGCCTTCGGCCGGCCGCTGATCGAGGCGAGCTCGGAGAGGCTCGCGCCTTCGCGGCGTTCGCCGGCGATGAGGCCGACGAGGTTGAGCAGGGTCAGCGCGCGTTGGATGCTCTGAGCGCCGGTGCCCGGTTCGAGGCTGTCGACGGCGTGGGCGACGTTGAACGAGGCGGAACGGCGCAGGATCCGACCGCGCATCTTGATGCGGTGCTCTTCGCGGAGTTCCTCATTCGGGTCGGCGCCGTTGTGCATATCCCCATTATGGACCGTGGCGCATGTGGGGCACACGGGCGCATACTGGAAGCCCCGCTCAGTGAGGAGCTGCCATGTCCGCGACCTACACCTTCGATGTCTTCTCCAGCCTCGACGGCTACGCCTCGATCATCCCCGATGTGCTCGACCCTTGGGTCTCGGCCATGCGCCAGAGTCTGACCACAGTCGTTTCGACGACTCTGCATGAACCCCTCGATTGGCCCGACGCCACCATCGCCCGCGGCGACGCCGTCGACGTGGTGGCGGCGATGAAAGAAGAATCGGACATTCCGATCCGCTCTCACGGCTCGCTGTCGCTCAACCGCGCCCTCATGGCCGCCGGACTCGTCGACCGCCTGCAGATCACCATTTTCCCTGTCATCACAGGTCAGACCGGTGCTCAGCCGATCTTCGCCGGTGCTGCGGACTTCGACCTCGAACTGCTCGAATCGACGCTGCTCGACGGCGATATTCAGGAACTCGTCTACCGCCCGCGTCTGCACGGGCAGGGCGACTGACCCTCTCCCCTTCCCGTTCGACTCTCCCCGGCGATCCGAAACACGCCTCGTCGGCAGCCGCCCTCCTCAGACTCGTTTGTGGTCGGCTCACAAACGAGTCCGGTGAAGTCTGGGTCGACTCACGAAGCGCCCCTGCTGTGTTCTGCACCACACTCGAAGAGCACAGAAGCAATGACGCAACAGTGAGGACATTATGTACGACTACATCGTTGTAGGAGCAGGATCGGCCGGATGCGTGCTCGCGGCACGACTGAGCGAAGATCCCGACGTCAACGTCGCGCTCATCGAGGCCGGAGCCGCCGACACCGCCGATGAGATCCACATCCCCGCCGCCTTCAGCTCCCTGTTCAAGAGCCAGTGGGACTGGGACCTCGACACCGAACCCGAGCCCGAACTCCACCGCCGCCGTGCGTACCTTCCCCGCGGCAAGATGCTCGGCGGTTCGAGCTCGATGAACGCGATGATCTACATTCGCGGCAATCGCGCCGACTACGACCAGTGGGCGGCCGACGGCGCCACCGGCTGGTCCTACGACGAGGTGCTTCCCTATTTCCGCAAGGCCGAATCCAACGAACGCGGCGGGGACGACTTCCACGGAGCCGACGGCCCGCTGACCGTCTCCGAGAGCCGGTCGATGAACCCGCTGTGCGATGCCTGGGTCGACGGTGCCGTCGAAGCCGGCTACCCCCACAACGAGGACTTCAACGCCGGTGAGCAGCTCGGCGTCGGGCGCTTCCAGACCACCCAGCGCGGCGGCATGCGCTGCTCGACTGCCGTCGCCTACCTGCGCCCGGTGGCGGAGCGGACAAACCTCACGATCATCACCGACGCCCACGCGAGGAAGGTCGTCTTCGACGGACAGCGCGCCGTCGGCGTCGAGATCGAACGCGATGGCGAAGTCGAGGAGATCCGCGCCGACCGCGAGGTCGTCCTCTCGGCCGGTGCCTACGGCTCCGCCCACCTGCTGCTGCTCTCCGGCGTCGGACCGGCCGCCCAGCTCGACGCCTTCGGCATCGAGAAAGTCGCCGATCTGCCGGTCGGCGAACGGATGCAGGACCACTACATGGTCATGCTCAACTACACGACCGAACTCGAAACGCTCATGACCGCCGCCACCCCGGCCAATGCCGAACTCCTGCAGAAGGAAGGGCGCGGCCCCCTGACCTCGAACATCGGTGAGGCCGGCGGCTTCTTCGAAACCCGCGAAGGGCTCACCGGACCCGATGTGCAGTTCCACTCCACCCCCTGCCTCTTCGCCGAGGAGGGACTGGGCGCCCAGACGGTCCAGGGACTGGCCGCCGGACCCTGCGTGCTCAAACCCACGAGCACCGGAACGCTCACCCTGCGCTCACCCGACCCGCACGTCGCTCCGCGGATCCTCCACAACTACCTCGGAACCGAAGAGGACAAGCAGAGCATCCTCGCCGGACTGCGCATCGCTCTGAACATCGCGTCCCAGCCGGCGATGCAGAAGGTCATCTCCGGTGACCACATCGTCCCCGCAGGTGCGAGCGACGAGGAACTGCTCGAATTCGCTCGCCAGGTCGGGCAGACGCTCTACCACCCGACCTCGACCTGCTCGATCGGCCACGTCGTCGACCCTGAGCTCAAGGTCATCGGCGTCGAAGGACTGCGCGTCGCCGACGCCTCTGTGATGCCGACCGTCGTGCGCGGCAACACGAACGCACCGACGATCATGATCGGCGAGAAGGCCGCCGACCTCATCGCCGGCGCCCGCACCGCAGCCGGAGCCACCGCCGGCGACGCGAGTACGCCAGCAACCGCAACCGCCACCGCACAGAACCAGGAGGTCCCGGCATGACCGACGTCCCCACCTACCAGATGTTCATCGACGGCAAGTGGGTCGATGCCCCCGAAACCTACGCGATCACCTCACCGGCCACCGGCCAGACGGCTGCTCGGGTCGCCTTCGGCGGTGTCGAGCACGCCGATGCCGCTGTCGCCGCCGCCACCGCCGCTCATGCGGAGGGCACCTGGCGCAACATGAGTCCCGACGAGCGCGCCGACATCCTCGACCGGATCGCGGCCAGCATGGAGGCCAAGGCCGATCGACTGTCCGCCCTGGCGACCGCCGAGAACGGCGTGACCGCGCGCACCGCCGGTGCCTTCCACATCGGACTCGGCGTCGCGAACCTCCGCGTCTTCGCGGCCATGGCCCGCGGCTTCGCCCCCGAGCAGGACAATCCGCTGGCCCCGGAGTCGCCGGACTCCCGTGCGACCATCCGCCGCGAACCCATCGGCGTGTGTGCGGGCATCGTGCCCTTCAACTTCCCCCTGGTGCTCGCCGGATGGAAGCTCGGACCGGCACTGGCCGCAGGCAACACGTTCGTGCTCAAGGCTGACGAGAACACCCCGCTGACGCTGCTCGAACTCGCCCGTTCGGCCGAAGAGGCGGGGCTGCCGCCCGGTGTCCTCAACGTCATCACCGGCCCCGGTGAGACGGTCGGCGCCCGACTGGCCGAACACCCGGACGTGCGGAAGATCGGCTTCACCGGATCGACCGAGGTCGGCAAGTCCGTGCAGCGCGCCGCCGCCGACAACCTCAAGAAGGTCACCCTCGAACTCGGGGGCAAGGGACCGAACATCATCCTCGACGATGCTGATCTCGATGCCGCCATCGACGGTTCGATCTTCGCGTTCCTCATGTACTCCGGCCAGGTGTGCGAATCCGGCACCCGGCTGCTCGTGCCGAATTCGCGCAAGGACGAGATCCTCGACCGCCTCATCACCCGCCTGCAGGACGTGACGATCGGCGATCCGACCGATCCCGCCTCCGACATGGGCCCCGTCGCCTCGGCCGATCAGAAGGCCCGCGTCGAGCGTTATCTGGCGATCGCCGCCGAGGAGGGGGCGACCCTGACCTACCGCGGAGACCTGCCCGAGGGGGAGATGTTCGAGGCCGGTGCCTGGGTGCCGCCGATCGTGTTCACGGATGTCACCAACGACATGCGCATCGCCCGCGAGGAGGTGTTCGGACCCGTCCTCGTCGTCATCGGCTATGAGGACGAGGCCGAGGCGATCGCGATCGCCAATGACAGCCAATACGGTCTCTCGGCCGGCGTCTGGGGTTCCTCCGAGCGCGCTCGCGGCGTCGCGAACGAACTCGAGGCCGGCACGGTGTGGGTCAACGACTGGCACGCGGGCTTCCCGTTCAACCCGTTCGGCGGCTACAAGCAGTCCGGCATCGGCCGGGAGCTCGGCCCCGATGCCCTGGCCGATTACACCCAGGTCAAGTCCGTGCACGAGAGCCTGGACACCGATTGGGCCAAGCACGGCTACGCGCTCGTGCTGCCGGCTCCCGCGCAGGTGCCCGCCGGGGTCTGAGCGAAGCGACCGAGCTGAGCGAAGCGACCGGCCCCGACCGGCCGCAGCAGACCCAACCCCGCGCCGAGGTGGCGCTCCCGATTCGGGGAGGCCCCACCTCGGCGCGGGGTTCCGTCAATCATGGGACGGGGTCAGCTCACCTGCGGTGAGCATGCGGATGGCGATGATCGTCTCCTGCAGATCGGTGAAGCTGCGGACGTTGCGGCCGGTGCGTTCGGCGGCGGTGTCGAGACGGTAGTACGCGGTGTTGACGTGGACGTGGAGGTGTTCGGCGGCGAGCTTCGCGTTGAGATCGCACGCCGCGTACTCGAGGAGGGTCGCGATGAGGACGCCGCCGGCGGCGAGGTCGTCCTCGACGAACCGGCGCAGTTCGGGGCGGATGAGGCGGTGGGCCACCTCGTCGTCGAGGGTGACGAGATAGTCCAGAGGGGTCAGCGCATTGAGCGACCTGACCCCGGGCGCACCGTCGAGGCTCTCCCGCGCGAGCACAGCCTCGCGGTAGGCCTCGGGCACCCGGTGCAGGCCTTCGTGGATGGTGGACGTGCCCACGCACAGGTCGGTGCCGTGGCGGGACAGTTCGCGGTGGACGCGTTCGAGATCGGCCAGGGTGGTCGAACCGTCGGAGGTGACCGGGGTGATGCCGACGATCTGATCCTGGAGGACCACGGCGATGCCGCGTCGACCGACGTCGAAGACGGAGCGCAGCGCCGAGATGACCTCGCGCATTCTCTGCTCGTCCGGCAGCGGAGTCTGCGCGGTGGCGGTGGCCACGAGCACGCGCGAATCCATCCCGAGGTCGGAGATCTCGGCGAGGTCCGCGCTGGGTCCCGGGGCCAGCCGGCGACCGGAGAGCAGGTCGTCGACGAGGTCGCGGCGGACTCGGTCGCCCTCGGCCATGTCGAGCTGCTGGGTCTCGAGGTAGGCGACGGCTCCCACGGAGCTGCCCACCTCGATGACGCTCATGACGTGGATGGCGATGTGCAGGGCCTCGTCGCGGGTCTCCTGCTCGGAATCCGAGGCCTCGACGATCGCTTCCCACAGGGTCTCCTGGCCGATCCGGAAGCCCGTGAGGAAGTCCGGCAGGGTCACCCCCTGTCGCAGTCGGCGTCTGGCCTGGGACGCGGTGATCGGGAAGTCCTCGGCAGTGGCGCGCCGACCCTCCTCCAGCGGGGTCAGGGCCGCTTCGAACACCGTCTCCGTATGCGCGGTGAGGTCGGAGGCGAGGTTCCTGTCGGGACTGTTCGCGTAGGCCGGCACCTCCCGCCAGGTGCGGCTGACCGACCGCTGCACCGTGGCCGGCAGCGATGCGCGGACACGGTCGACGATGCGGAGGACGAGTGGAGAGGCGACCATGCGTTCAGCATACGATCTGTTCTTGTTGTTCGGCCACAAGTGACGATCCGCGTTTCTGTTGCGCATCCTGTTGTCTGCGACACTCGTGGGCAGGAGCATGGGTGCTGTATAGCCGAACGGCGGGAGTCGTTCGGTGAGACTCGCAGACCGGAGCCTCCCTCGTCTCTGCTGTGGTGCGGCCACAGCCGGTGGTGGGATCGCCGCATCGGAGCGGAGAGGTCGGCCGAACGAGAGTCCTGAAGCACCAGCACCCCAGCCGGTCAAAGAAGAACGAAACAAGCCTGGAGGAAGCAATGACCAACCTCGCCGACAATCTCACCGTCACCGCGAGCAAGCACGGCGACCGACCTGCCGTCCGCCTCGGCGACACGGTCGTCACCTACAGTCAGCTGCAGGAGCGTGCCCAGCGGGTCGCGACCCTGCTCACTCAGAGGGGAGTCGGGCCCGGCGACCGCGTCGGTCTGGTGCTGCCCAATGTGCTCGAGTTCCCCGTCCTCTTCTACGGTGCGCTGTCCATCGGCGCCGTCGTCGTCCCGATGAACCCGCTGCTCAAGGGCCGGGAGGTCCAGTACTACCTCGAGGACTCCGGGGCATCCGTCGTCTTCGCGTGGAAGGACGTGGCGGCCGAGGCCGGGAAAGGCGCGATCGAGGTCGGCATCGAATGCATCACCGTCGACCCGGCGACCTTCACCGACGATCTGACCGCGTTCGAACCCACCACCGAAGTCGTGTCCCGGGCCGAGGACGACACCGTCGTGCTCCTCTACACCTCGGGCACCACCGGTCAGCCCAAGGGCGCCGAACTCACGCACTTCAACATGATCACGAACGCGGCCGTGACCGCCGAGACCCTCACCCACCTCACCGAGACCGATATGGTCATGGGCTGCCTGCCGCTGTTCCACTGCTTCGGCCTGACCTGCGGACTCAACGCCTCCGTGCTCAGCGGCTCGTGCCTGGCGCTCATCCCGCGCTTCGACCCGATCGAAGCCCTTGAAACCATCCAGGGTGCGCAGGTCGGCGTGTTCATCGGTGTGCCGACGATGTACGCTCGCATGCTGCATGCCGAAGGGCGCGAGAAGTTCGATGTCTCCAGTCTGCGCTCATGCATCTCCGGCGGTTCGGCGATGCCCGTCGAGGTGATGAAGAACTTCGAATCCGCCTTCGACTGCATCATCCTCGAAGGCTACGGCCTGTCCGAGACCTCACCCGTCGCCTCCTTCAACCAGCCCGGAATGGAACGCAGGGCCGGCACCATCGGCGTGCCCGTGCGTGGGGTCGAGATGAAGCTCGTCGACATCGACGGCAACGACTGCCCGACCGGCGAGGTCGGCGAGATCGCGATCAAGGGCGAGCCCGTGATGAAGGGCTACTGGGGTCGGCCCGAGGCGACGGAAGAGGCCGTCCGGGACGGCTGGTTCTTCTCCGGCGACCTCGCCCGACAGGATGAGGACGGCTACTTCGAGATCGTCGACCGGAAGAAGGACCTCATCATCCGCGGCGGCTACAACGTCTACCCGCGCGAGGTCGAAGAGGCGCTGTACGAACACGAAGCCGTCGCCGAGGCGGCCGTGATCGGCATCGCCAACGACGACCTCGGCGAGGAGATCGGTGCCGCCGTCGCACTCAAGGCCGGGTCGAGTGTCGACGCCGAGGCGCTGCGTGCCTTTGCGAAGGAACGGGTCGCCGCCTACAAGTACCCGCGCAATGTGTGGATCGTCGACGAGCTGCCCAAGGGGCCGACCGGCAAGATCCTGCGGCGCGAGATCTCGGCGCCGGAGGGCGTCTGAACCGAGAGCGTGAGCGTCGGCCGATGGCCTCGGGGTGACAGATGACGACGATTCACGTCGTCAGATGTCACCCCGAGGCCCTTTCGGTCCGAGGGGCTGTGACCATGGTGACAACCGGGAAGATCTCCAGGTGTTCCGAGCGTTGCACCGGTGAACTCGCGAAAGGATCCGCTCATGACCGTACCGGGGACCACCTCGGCGCCAGAGTCCCAGCAGCACTTCGTCCGCGTCTCCTACGACGACCCGCTCGGCGCTCCGCTGCTCGATGACCTCGAGCGCGAGTACGACGAGCGGTACGGAGACGTGCACGAACAGCCCGCGCGGACCGAGATCCTGCGCTACCCTCCCGAGGCGTTCGCGGCCCCCACCGGGGCATTCATCCTGCTGCTCGACGACGAGGAGCCGATCTCGGGCGGAGCATTCATGCGCTGCGACGAGTCCACTGCCGAGTTCAAACGGATCTGGACCCATGCCGACCATCGTGGTCGCGGACTCGCCGGTCGTGTGCTGGTCGAACTCGAGGACGAGGCCTGTCGCCTCGGCTACACGCGGGTGTATCTGACCACGGGACCCCGCCAGCCCGAAGCCGTGCGCCTCTACCTCAAGAACGGCTACACCCCGCTCTTCGACCCTGCTCTCGAAGCCGAGGAGATCGGCATCCACGGCTTTACGAAGGACCTCGACGGATCTGAGCCTCACCGATCCTGAACCCTGATCCAGGATGTGGAACGTCTGTATCGCAAGGTGGCGGCCGCCTCGGCGGGGTGGGTCCTAGAATCGAATGGGCCCGGCCGCAGACAGCGGCCCGGGACCGTGCGGCCTCCCGTTGGGAGGGCCCGCAAACCCCGATCTGAAAGGTGAGTGCGACGTGGCCGAGACCGTCCTGGACATCGCCGATGTGACGTTCCGACGTGGGCAGACGCAGATCCTGCACGGGATCGATCTGCGCATCGCCGCCGGCGAGCACTGGGTGCTCATCGGACCCAACGGGGCCGGAAAGTCGACGCTGCTCAGCTTCGCCTCGGCGCAGGTGTTCCCGACCTCGGGCACGGTCGACATCCTCGGACAGCGGATGGGCCGGGTCGAACTCGCCGCGCTGCGCCGCCTCATCGGGCACGTCAACCCGCGCCACCCGCTGCGCTCGAACCTCACCGTGACCGAGGTCGTCCTCACGGGGCTGACCGGCACCATCGAACGCCCGATGCGCTGGGAGCCGAGCACCGAGGACCTTGCGAAGGCCGAAGCTCGGATCGCCGAGGTGGGGCTGTCCGCCCGTGCCGACGCCGGATGGAAGGTGCTGTCCCAGGGGGAACGGGGCCGTGCCCTCGTCGCCCGGTCGCTCATCTGCGACCCACAGCTGCTGCTCTTCGACGAGCCGACGACCGGCCTCGACGTCGCCGCGCGCGAACATCTGCTTGAGACCATCGACGACCTCTCCGTGCGCTCGCCGGAACTGGCGACCGTGCTCGTGACCCACCATCTCGAGGAGATCCCCGAGACCACCTCGCATGCCACGCTCATCTCCGACGGACGACTGACCGCGGCGGGGCCCATCGCCGAGGTGCTCACCTCCGATCAGGTCTCTGCCGCCTTCGACCACCCGATCGAGGTCGGCTTCGCCGACCGTCGGTGGTCGGCGCGGGCTGTGCGTGGTGCTGGCTCCGTCACAGTGCAACGGTCGGCTGACGCCGCTGGGCAGACGCGACGGCGGGCTGGCGCCGCGGCGCCGCTGGTGACCTGCGGGCTGCGGGTCGACTGAGGCCGCCCTGACCGTCATTGCACGTGCACGCGCATGCTCCTAGGCTTGAAGCATGAAGATGAGTACCGCGTGGAGCATCATCGGCGCGATCGTCGCCATCATCATCGCGTGGTGGGTGGTCAACGTCGCGTTCTCGATCGCGTGGTTCCTCGTCAAGGCCATCATCACCGTCGTCGTGGCACTCGCCATCTTCGGCCTCATCAAGGCCTCACTGAAGTCCAAGGACGGCGACCGAACACGCTGACGCAGGCACCACCTGCGCCAGCTTCACCAGTACAGAGTTCGATTGATCAGAGATCGCCGAGTCCGGTGTTCGCCCCGCAGAGGACGACGCAGACCTTCTCTCCCTCGCTCGGCACGTAGGCTCCCTCACCATGGATCCCGGCCAATGCTGTGGCCGCAGCATGTTCGACGGCCAGCCGGTGCTGGTTCCACAGGTGCGCGCGGGCACCGATGATCGCTGCGTCGCTGACGAGCACCGAGGTGACCAGGTCCGACCCCGCCGCGTCCAGTGCCAGCGGGGTGGCCCTCCGCGCTCCCAGCGAATCCGAGGCCACCGAATCCACCGGCACGTCGACCGGCTCGCCTGCTTCGATCGCCGCGTTCAGCGCTCGACAGTTCTCCGGTTCCACCGCGATCGTCCGTACTCCATGGTGGGTCGCCGCCGTCGCGACACCGGCGAACAGCCCGCCCCCGCCGACCGACACGACGACAGTGTCGAGGTCGGGAACCTGGCGGAGGATCTCGGTGAACACCGTGCCGGCGCCTGCGGCGATGAGCGGATGATCGTAGGCATGCGAGGCCAGCGCCCCCGATGAGGCGACGAATTCCTGGCAGGCGGCGGCCGCCTCGGCGTATTCGCGACCGATCAGCCGCACCTCGGCGCCGTAGGAGCGCAGGCGGGCGACCTTGACCTCCGGCGCGGTCTCCGGGAGGAAGACGGTCGCGGGCACCCCGGCCTCGCGGGCGGCCCACGCGCAGGCCAGGCCCGCGTTCCCGCCCGAGGCGATGGTCACTCCCGCCTCGGGGAAGGTGCCCTCGGCCAGGTGGGTGCGGATGAAGTTCTGCGCACCGCGGGCCTTGAACGTGCCCGTGTACTGCATGAACTCGAGCGCGAAGTACAGCCCCGAGGCGGCCGGATCCGTCATCGGCGCGGCACTCCACGCGGCACCGGTGTCGGTCTCCGCGGCGGGCAGGTTCCCCGGCTGCGCCGAGGCGACCGCCACCGGGCGCACGCGTCCGGCGATCCGTGCGGCGGCCGCCTCGACGTCGGCGTACGTCAGTTCAGTCATCTCCTCAGCCTATGCGAGAGGTGCTGCACGGTGTCAGTCTCCGCGGCGGATTGTTCGGTCGATCCACCGTGGTCCGGGCGCCCAGAACGCGGTGGATCGACCAATATTTTGGGTACAAGGAGATGAGCTCGGGCGAGCAGGAGCTGAAAACAGTCCCGACGTGACTGTTCCTCTCGGGTGTCCATTGTGAAATACTGGACTAAGTCTGGTGAACTAAGTTCATTCGAGGAGGGGTATCCATGACCATCGTGAACATCCATGAGGCCAAGACCCAGCTGTCCCGACTGCTGGAACACGTCGCGGAGGGTGAGACGGTGACGATTGCGCGCGCGGGAAAGCCCGTGGCGAAGCTCGTTCGTTACGACGCGGACGACCGTGAACAGCGGTTGGGGTTCCTTGTCGGCCACGGGACCGTGCCCGATGACTTCGATGAGCTCGAAGCCGACCGAATCGCAGATCTGTTCGGAGCAGACGGTGCCGCTTCTGCTTGATACGCATCTGCTGCTCTGGGCGGCGTACGAACCCGAGAAACTGAGTGCGGAGGCGAATGAGCGCATCAGTGATGTGTCCACCAGCTTGATGTTCAGTGCTGCAAGCATCTGGGAAGTGTCGATCAAGTCGTCGCTGGCCCGCAGTGACTTCACGATCAATCCACGCATTCTCCGGCGGGGGCTTCTGGACAACGGATATCGAGAGCTGCCGATCACATCGACACACGCCATAGCCGTTAAGGACTTGCCGGCCATCCACCAGGATCCATTCGACAGAATCCTGGTAGCGCAGGCCCGGACCGAGGGGCTGGAGCTGCTGACTGCCGATTCGAAGGTCGTGGCGTACGGCGAGCCTGTTGTCGGAGTCGGGTGAGTCGACGAGGATCCACCCGCAGGAGACGGGCGGACTGTCTCAGTGATGCTTCGTGATGCCGAGGTCGACGCCCTTCGTCTCCTTGACGAGGCTGACCCCGATGAGCGAGATGATGCACACGATGATCATGTAGATCGCGATCGAGATCGACGAACCGGTCTCGGCCAGCAGCGACTCGGCGATCGTCGGGGCGAAGGCACCGCCGAGGATCGCACCGAGCGCATAGCCGATCGAGACTCCTGAGTAGCGGACCTGGGCGGGGAACATCTCCGCGTACATCGCCGACATCGGCCCGTAGGACAGGCCCATGCCGACGGTGAGCACGAAGATGCCGATGCCGTACATCCAGATGTTCGCCATATCGATCATGAGGAACGTCGGGATGAGCCACACGATGAGCAGGACGTAGCCGATCTGGAAGGTGCGCACGCGTCCGAGCCGGTCCGACAGCGCTCCGCCCCACATCGTGAAGATCAACCACCCGAAGCTCGCCAGCGTCGTCGCCAGCAGCACGGGTGCCCGGTCGAGGCCGACCGATCCGCCCTCGGCGAGCGGGCGGGAGGCATAGGCGGCGAAGAACGCGATGATCATGTAGCCGACCGCGTTGTTGCCGATGAAGATGACCGCGGAGAGGATGACCTCCTTCGTGTTCTTCCGAAACAGCGTGCCCAGCGGTGCGGAGGATTCGGCCCTGCGTTCGGCGAGCTCCGCGAAGACAGGGGACTCCTCGACCTGGCGGCGGATGTAATAGCCGATGAAGACGAGGACGACGGAGAGGAGGAACGGGATCCGCCAGCCGAAGCTCGCGAACTGCTCGGGGCTGAGCGTCGTGGTCAGAATCCAGATCACGCCAGTGGCGAGGATCATCCCGACCGGCACCCCGATCTGCGGGTAGGCCCCGAAGATGCCGCGCTTGGAGATCGGCGCGTGTTCGACCGACAGCAGAGCCGCCCCGCCCCATTCACCGCCGGCCGAGAAGCCCTGGAGGATCCGCAGCAGGGTGAGCAGGATCGGTGCACCGACGCCGATCGCGGCATAGGTCGGCAGCAGGCCGATGAGAGAGGTCGCGGCCCCCATGAGGATGAGCGTGAGCACGAGCATCTTCTTCCGCCCGATCCGATCGCCGAGGTGGCCCGCGATGATCGCGCCCAACGGCCGGAACAGGAAGGAGATCCCCAGAGAAGCCCAGGCCATGATCTGACCGAGTGCCGGATTGTCGGCGGCGAGCGGGCCGAAGTACTGCGTCGAGAGGACGAGGCCGGCGGCCTGGGCGTAGATGAAGAAGTCGTACCACTCGATGGTGGTCCCGACGAGGGTGCCGGCGAGGACCTTGCGCTCCTCGCGGGTGATCGAATGCGGTTCGGCCGGATTCGGTGTGGTGGGGTCTGATGCGGTGGCGGACATGAGTGGGTCTCCATTGACTCGTGATGTCGACAGACTCGTGATGTCGACGATGGCCGATCCCGCGCCGATGCGGAGTGCGGCCATATTGTGACTACTTGGTCAGTAATTCTAGTCGATCATAGATCAGGGATGTGCCGTGCGCCACTTGTTCTTCTGGTTCTTCGCGCCGGAGTCTCCGATGACAATTACCGACCGATTGGTTAGTATATTTTCAAGGAAGCGGCAGCGGTGCCGGAAGCGGTCGCCGTGAACCGGGAGACAGTGTTCGACCAGGAGAGCAAAGCATGACCGACATCCTCAGTTCCTATGTGGCTGGAGACTGGCACACGCCCGCTGCGGCCGAGTCCGCCCGTCCCGTCCGCGATGCCGGCACCGGTGAACTCCTCCACGAGGTCAGCTCCTCCGGCATCGACTTCGCCGCCGTCGCCGACCATGCGAAGACCACCGGCGTCACCGAACTGCAGAAGCTCACCTTCCACCAGCGCGGGGTGATACTGAAGAAGCTCGGCGGCTACCTCATGGAGCGCGCCAAGGGCTACCACGAGATCTCATTCACGACGGGCACCACGAAGCGCGACGCTTTCGTCGACATCGAAGGCGGCATCGGCACGCTCTTCACCTATTCCGGCGTCGCGCGTCGGCAGATGCCGAATTCGACGGTCCACCTCGACGGCGGAATCGAGCGTCTGTCGAAGAACGGCACCTTCGTCGGCCGCCACATCCTCACCTCCCGGCAGGGGCTGGCTTGCCAGATCAACGCCTTCAACTTCCCCGTCTGGGGCATGCTCGAGAAGTTCGCCCCGATGTTCGTCGCGGGAGTCCCCGTCGTCGTCAAACCCGCCACCGACACCGCTCACCTGACCCGCGCCGTGGTCGCGGACATGGTCGAATCCGGGCTGCTGCCCGACGGCGCCATCCAGCTCATCAGCGGCGACGTCACCCCGCTCTTCAATCACCTCGCCGAACAGGATGCGATCGCCTTCACCGGCTCCGCGGCCACCGCGCGTCGCCTCTCCGGGCTCGACTGTGTGACCGAGCGCGGCACCCGCTTCTTCGCCGAGGCGGACTCCCTGAACTTCTCCCTGCTCGGACCCGACGCCGGCCCCGGCTCTCAGGAATTCGACCTCTTCGTCGACGGGGTGGTGGCAGAGATGACCGTCAAGGCCGGACAGAAGTGCACCGCGATCCGGCGCACGATCGTCCCGCAGGCCCACGCCGAGGCGGTCGGCGAAGCCATCATCGCGAAGCTCTCCACCCAGGGCGTGGGCGACCCGCGCGAGAAGTCCACCCGCCTGGGCCCCGTGGTCTCCGACAAGCAGCGCAGCGACGTCCTCGACGCGGTCGATGAGATCCTCGCCGGGGGAGCGCATCTGCTCACCGGCGGTCGTGAGGAGTCCGACCGTCTGGCCGCCGAGCACGGCGGCGCATATGTCGCAGCGACGGTGCTCCAGGCCGACGACGCCTGGGTCGATGCCGTCCACGACATCGAAGCCTTCGGGCCCGTGACCTCGATCATCACCTATACCGACACCGAGGAGGCCGTCCGTCTGGCCGCCCGTGGCCGGGGCTCCCTGGTCGGGTCGGTCGTCACCCATGACTCCGAATTCGCCACCGAGTTCGTCCGCCGGGTCGCTCCCTGGCACGGGCGCATCCTCGTCCTCGACCGCGATGACGCCGAGGAGTCGACCGGTCACGGATCACCCCTGCCGAACCTCATCCACGGCGGTCCGGGTCGGGCCGGCGGCGGCGAGGAGATGGGCGGACTGCGCGGCGTCGAACACTTCATGCAGCGCACCGCGATCCAGGCCTCCCCGGACATGCTCACCGCGATCGGCGGGGAATGGGTGAACGGTTCGGAGCGCCACCTCGGCGATCATCCGTTCACGAAGTCGCTTGCCGGCCTGCGCATCGGCGATGCGCTCGAGTCCGAATGGCGCGAGGTCACTCTCGACGATATCGAGCACTTCGCGAACTTCACCGGCGACACCTTCTACGCTCACATGAACGAGGAGGCGGCTGCGGCGAATCCCTTCTTCCCGGGGCGCGTGGCGCATGGCTACCTCATCGTGTCCTTCGCCGCCGGGCTCTTCGTCCAGCCGGACCCGGGCCCGGTGCTCGCGAACTACGGCCTCGAAGGGCTGACCTTCATCACGCCCGTGTCCCCGGGGGATCGGCTCAAGGTCACGTTGACGGCGAAGCGCATCACCCCGCGCGAGACCGACGAATACGGCGAGGTCCGCTGGGACGCTCAGGTCGTCAATCAGAACGAGGAACCCGTCGCGAACTACGACGTGCTCACCCTCGTGGCCAAGGAGTACTGAGGGCCGGGTCGGCTGTCCCCGTCGAACAGGCGAGGGCAGCCGGTTGGGCGGTTTGGGATTCGCACGGAATGAGATTCAGGCAGGGACGCGAACGGTGAGCGCTGCCGGGCGGATCCGCACGGTCGCCGGTGTCTGTGCCACCGCATCGCCGTCAGCGACGATCTCCATCGGTTCCGTGGTGGCGATGTGGATCTCGCGGGCCCGGGTGAAGCGGATGTGCGGGTGGAGTCGACGTCCGGCCCCGACCATATAGGCCACGAGTTCCACAGCCAGGAGTGGGATGGCGGCGTCGGTGAAGAGCACCACGTCGATGAGGCCGTCGTCGATCTCGGCTGCCGGCGAGAGCCGCAGGCCGCCCCCGTACCGTCCGGAGTTCGCGAATCCGGCAGAGAACCCCCGGAAGTCGATGCGCTCGCCGTCGACGGTCAGCGCCAGCTCGATGCGGCGGGCGCGGACGATCGCACGGACCAGTCCGTACAGGTAGACCCAGTGGCCGCGGATCCGTTTGACCGAATCGGCGAAGACCTGGACCTGCGAGTCGAGGCCGAGACTGACGTTGCCGACGCAGACGCGCCCGTCGAGGTCGAGGACATCGATGGTGCGATTGCGGCCGGCGGCGATGAGACCGGCGGCGGCCGAGACATCCTTCGGGATGCCGAGCTTGCCGATGAAGTCGTTGCCGCGACCCCCTGGCACGATGCCCAGCACCGTATCCGTGCCGACGAGGCCCGCCGCGACGGACCGGACCATGCCGTCCCCACCGAGCGAGAGGACGATCGGCGCTCCCTGCTCGGCGAATCCTGCGGCGAGCTGCGTCGCATGCTCTTCGCTCGTGCTCTCGACGAGTTCGGCAGTGAAGCCGTCTGCGGCCAGGACCTTCGTCAGCGGTGCGATCCGCTTCCGGACTGCGCCGTTGCGGGCGGAGGGATTGAGGATGACAGGGACGGTCGCCTGTTCGGTCGCCGGACTCATAGTGCCCTCGGTCCGTTCATGAGCTTGCCGGGATTCATGATCCCCGCCGGGTCGACCTCGGCCTTGGCTGCGCGCAGCATTGTCAGCCACAGCTCACCGGTCTCGTCAGACAGCCAGGGAGCATGGTCCGCGCCGGTGCCGTGATGGTGGGTGATCGTTCCGCCGCCTGCGACGATGGCCTCGCTCGCCGCCGTCTTCAACGCCTTCCACTGCTCGAGCTCCGTGCCTTCTTCCTGCCGGGCGAAGACCGTGTAGTAGAGCGAGCAGCCCGAGGAGTAGAGGTGAGAGATGTGGCAGAGGACGAAGGCCGGAGTGCCGCGGGCAGCCATTGTCGCTTCGATCTGCGATCCGATCTCTGCGTGGAGGTCTTCGATCATGCTCCACGGCGCCGCCGTCTCCATCGTGTCGACGACGATGCCCTCGGTCAGCAGCTGATCGCGCAGATAGGGGGTCGAGAAGCGGTGCTTCTCCCACTGCGTCTCTGGGGTGCCGCCGATGGTCACCCCTTTGTGTCGTCGGGCGATCGTGCGGCCTTCGGCACGCCGCGATCGTGCCTCGGGCCTGCGACCGTCGAAGCGGAGCACCATCAGGCACGGCGTCGTGACGCCGCGCGCATTGAGATACGCCTGCAGCCCCTTGCGCTGGAGGTCGCTGCCGAGCTGTGCGAGACCGAACGCCGTCTCGTTGACGTCGGAGAGCCTCGCGATGTCGGGACGCAGTCCGCTCTGCTCCATCTCCCGCAGAGCGGTCGCGCCCGAATGGAAATCGGGGAAGAACCAGGCGTCGGGCAGCGTGGCCTCGGGGAGGCGTGTGATGCTCAGGGTGGCCTGCGTGATGATGCCCAGCGTTCCCTCAGAGCCGACGAGGACCTGCCGCGGGTTCGGTCCGGCCGCCGAGGCCGGGGTCGAGCGCAGTTCGATCGGTCCGCTCGGCGTCGAGGCGCGCAGACCGAGCACGTTCGCGTCGATGCGGCCGTACCCGGTGGACTGCTGACCGGCCGAGCGTGTGGCGACCCAACCGCCGACCGTGCTGAATTCGAAGGACTGAGGAAAGTGGCCGAGGGTGAACCCTTCGGCCTGCAGCCTCTCCTCGAGGTCGGGGCCGAAGACCCCGGCTTGGACGGTTGCCGTCAGGGACTCCTCGTCGATGTCGATGACCTCGCCGAGGCGGGCGAGACTGATGCACACGCAGCTGTGGAAGTCCGGCCGGAAGGCGTCGATGCCTCCGACGACGCTCGTTCCACCGCCGAACGGGACGACGGCGATGCGCTCGTCGGAGCAGATTCTCAGCAGCTCGTCGACCTCGGTGTCCGAAGCGGGGTATAGCACCGCGTCGGGCGCGAACGGCAGACGACCGCCGCGCAGTCGGATGAGGTCGGGGACACTGCGCCCTGCTGCGTGGGAGACGCGAGTGGCATGATCATCGCGGATGTACTCGTCACCCAGCACGGCCTCGAAGCGGGTCCGGGCGCCCGCCGGGAGTGTGGACTTCGGCAGGTCGACGTTCTCGAGGTCGGCGGGTGGGCGGTGGACGCCCTTCGGCCAGCCGCACACCTTCGTGAGCATCGTCTTCGCGCCAGGTTTGACTGGGCCGTCGTGGCCGTCCTCACCCCAGCCCCACCAGCGCATCCGTGGTTGTGTGGTGTCCATGCTGGTCATCCTTCTTCCTTGAGGGTGTCGGCGTCCTTGAGGGTGCCGGTCAGTTCGGGAGCCAGGGTGCGCACCGCCGCTGCGAAGTCCTCCCGGTCGGCATCGACGAGACCCCAGCGGGTCCGCCGGTCGATGACATCGTCTACGGTGACGGCGAGTTCGTGCTCGACGGCGAAGCGCACCTCGGCGCCGGTGAAGGGGATCCCCTCGGCTACCGGTTGTCCGAGTGCGGGATCGTCGGCGGCATAGGCGGCGACCACCTCGGCGTCGGTGCCATAGCGGGCGACGAGGCGCTCGGAGGTCCCGGGTGCCGGGGGACCGATGCCGGTCAGGCCCAGCGTGGCGGTGCGGCACGGTCCGGCCGTGAGCCCGCCCGCCTCGACGGCGGCATCGACCGCATCCTCGGCCATGCGCCGGTAGCCGGTGAGCTTGCCGCCGACGATGGTGACGACATCGGTGCGAGTATCCCGGAGCAGCGCGTGCTTGCGGGAGAGGTCGGCACTGGACTCGCCCTTGCTCTTGAGCAGCGGCCGGAAACCGGCGTAGCTGCCGACGACATCCTCGGGGGTCAGCGGATCCTCCAGTACCGCATTGACGGTGTCGAGCAGGAACGTGGTCTCATCGCCGTCGGGGCGCGCCCGCTCGGGGATGGGTCCGTTGTGCGGATCGTCGGTGAGCCCGATCATCACGAGGCCGTCGTGCCACGGCACGGCGAAGACGAAGCGGCCGAAGTGACCGGGCACCGGTGCGGTGACGGCGGCCGTCGGATTGCCGAGGCGCTTGGCTCTCACGAGCAGATGTGAGCCCTTGCTCGGGGCGAGTTCGACATCGTCGGAGAGGGCGTCGGCCCAGACCCCGGCGGCGTTGATGATCTGCTTCGTGCGGATCGTGTGCTCTTCTCCGCTGAGGCGGTCGGTGATGTGGACTCGGCCGGGTTCGACCTCGGTGGCGGTGGCGTAGGTGATGATGCGGGCACCGGCGGCGGCGGCCGTGCGGGCGATCGTCAGCACCAGCCTGGCATCGTCGATGAGCTGCCCGTCCCAGCTGAGCAGGCCGCCACGCAGCCCGTTCGTGGTGGTGGCGGGAGCCAGGCGGGCGATGGCCTTGGCGGAGACGCGCTTAGGGTGTGGGAGGACCGACTTCGGGGTTCGTGCCAGCATCCTCAGCACATCACCGGCGACGAAGCCGGCCCCGGTCGTCACGGCGTCCTTGCGGCTGCTGCCGGCGTGCAGGGGGAAGAGCATCGGGACGGGGCGGATGAGATGCGGGGCGATCTGCGTCATCAGCCGACCGCGTTCGACCGCGGACTCCCAGGCGATGGGGAAGTCGAGCTTCGCGAGGTAGCGCAGCCCGCCGTGGGCGAGTTTCGAACTCCAGCTGCTCGTGCCCGAAGCGAGGTCAACGCGTTCGATGAGCACGGTGTTCAACCCACGGCTCGCCGCGTCGAGAGCCACGCCGACGCCGGTGAAGCCGCCGCCGATGACGACGATGTCGACCGTGTCGTCCGCCGCTGCGTCGGCGAGGTCCTGGGTGCGCTGTGCCGCATTGAGCGCGGCATCCCCTGAGGGAGTGGAAGTCATACTCGACCTTTCTGGTACTAAGTCGTGCCAGTTTGCAATCCAGAGGGGATGTTGTCAAGATCACAGTGTGAGTGATGTCGGACGTCCCTATGCCGGTGCCAGCCGCGAGCAACGCCAAAATGCCCGCCGTGAGCAGGTCATCGCCGCTGGGATCTCGCTCTTCGGCACCGAGGGCTACCGGGCCGCCACAGTCGGAGGCATCTGCCAGGCGGCCGGACTGAACAAGCGCTACTTCTACGAATCATTCAGCGCGCTGGAGGACCTTCTGTGCGCGGTCTACGAACGTGTGGTCGCCGACCTCCGGGCCGCAGTGCTCGCCGCCGACGGCGAGACCGCGCCCGAGGTGCTGCGCGGCTTCATCTCGGCCTTCCTCGCCTGGGCGCAGAGCCATCCAGTCGAGGCGAAGGTCCACCTCTTCGAAGTCCTCGGGGTGAGTCCACGAGTGGACGAACTCTATCGCCGGCACGCGCGCTCGATCGGTGACGAACTCGTCGACCGGCTGGCAACGTCGGTCAACGGGCCGGAGCTGACCGCGGAACGGAAGCGCATCCTCGGCGATGTGCTCGTTGGTGCGGGACTCCAGCTCGTCGTCGACTGGGTGATCAGCGGCTATCAGCCCCCGCGTGAAGAGTTTCTGACCGAGATGGACGAGACGCTGAACTGGATCGTGGCCGCCGTGATGTCGGCCCTCGGGTTCGGCCTCGGGTGAGTTCGGTTGCGTCAGGGCCGTGCGGTTCCGGATTCCTGAGCGAATTGATTTCATGAGATATCTAGGGGTGGTGCGTGATGACTGATGTGCTGATTCGGAATCTGTCAGCGGAGACCTTATCGAGAGTGGATGCCCTCGCAAGCCGAGCGGGCCTGTCCCGCGCGGAATACCTGCGCCGGACAATTGATCGAGAGGCCTCTCGATCGGATGCGCGTGCGACGATTGAGGATCTTCGCAAATTCGACCTGCTGGGCGATGGCGAGCATATGGCGGGGGCATGGGAGTGACCGCCGCATCCTGGCTCATCGACAAATCTGCATTGGTGCGGATCGCTCGGAGCCAGTCGGCAGAGACATGGCTTGATCGCATCAACAGAGGTCTCGTTCATATCTCGGTGGCCACTCTGCTCGAAGTCGGCTATTCAGCGATGAGTCCGGCGGATTGGTCCGTCAAGGTCGAGGAGCCGCCGATCGCGTTGATGCCATTGGCCGGAATCACTCCCGCGGTTGAGCGCCGGGCTGTCGAAGTGCAGGGAATTCTCGCTGGACGAGGACATCACAGGGCGCCGTCGGTTCCTGACCTGCTCATTGCGGCCATCGGCGAGGTGCATGGATTGGTTGTCCTGCATCAGGACGAAGACTTCGACCTGATCGCCGAGATCACAGGACAGCCGTTGGCGCGTATCGACTGACGGCTACGTGAACTCGCATCCCGAAGTCCGGGTCTCAACGCCTCTGCGTCCCTATTTCTCGAGGCCATGGAAGGCCATCGAGGTGACCGCCTCGGCGATGACACCGGGGGCGACGGGATAGCTCGGGCGATACCACTCGGTGATCGAGTTGACCATCCCGAAGAGCAGGCGGGTGACCAGGCCCGGGGTGAAGTCCGCACGCAGGCCGCCTTCGGCGATGGCCGCCTCGACGAGAGCGCGGATCTTCGCGTCGATGCGGCGCCGGGCCTCGATGGCCTCACGCTCGACGGCCGAGTTCCCGCGCACCCGCAGCAGCAGGGTCACGGAATGGTGGTACTCGATGAGGATGACGACGCTGGCGTGCACGGCCAGGCGCAGGCGCTCGAGCGCGCCCATCCCCGCACGCTGGCTCTCGATCTCGACGGCAGAGTCGAGGGCATCGATGCCGCGGTTGATCGCCAACCGCAGCAGCTCCTCCTTCGACTTCACGTGGTGGTAGATCGCGGACTTCGTGATGCCCAGCTCGCGGGCGACGGTGTCCATCGAGGTGCCGTCGTAGCCGCGCGCGACGAACACCTCGGTCGCCTTGTTGATGAGTGTCTCCCGGTCGTAGCCGGGACGCCCACGACGGGAGCGTTTGGGGGCGGTCGCCTCGGCGAAGGTCGGCTCGGGTGTGGACGATTCGGGCATGCGCATCAGTCTAATCGGCCACCTCGGCGAGCGCCGTGATGCGGGTCACGGGTGCGACGGCCGGCACTCCCACCTCGGCGATCATCCTCATCGGTCTCAGCGGACGCCTTCGCGGCGGTCGATGATGCGTTTGAGCTTGCCGACCGAGCGCGGCAGGTCGCCGGGCATCTTGATGTCGACGGTGCACGAGACGCCCAGGCGCTCCTTGACGCGCGCGGCCACCAGGCGGTCGAGTCCCTCGAGTTCGACGGCGCCGATGCCCTCGCGGGATTCGACCTCGATGGTCATCTCGTCCATCCGGCCCGGGCGGGTGAGCACGAGCTGGAAGTGCGGGCTGAGCCCGGTGAACTCGAAGAGCACGGACTCGACGTTGGCGGGGTAGACGTTGACGCCGCGGATGATCATGAGGTCATCGGAGCGTCCGGTGATGCGCGAGATGCGGCGGAAGTTCGGGCGCGCGGTGCCCGGCAGCAGCGTCGCGAGATCGTGCGTGCGGTAGCGGATGATCGGCAGCGCCTCCTTCGTCAGGGAGGTGAAGACGAGTTCGCCCTCTTCGCCGTCGGGCAGCACCTCGCCGGTGAAGGGGTCGACGATCTCCGGGTAGAAGTGGTCCTCCCAGATCGTCGGTCCGTCCTTCGTCTCGGCGGACTCGCAGGCGACACCGGGTCCCATGACCTCGGAGAGGCCGTAGATGTCGACGGCGTTGATGTTGAAGGACTGCTCGATCTCCTTGCGCATCTCATCCGTCCACGGCTCGGCACCGCAGATCGCGGTCTTCAGGCTCGTGGTCGTCGGATCGATGCCCTGCTTGCGGAATTCGTCGAGGATCGTGAGCAGGTACGTCGGGGTGGCGGTGATGAGATCGGGCTTGAAGTCCTGGATCAGCTGCACCTGCCGAGGGGTCTGACCACCGGAGATCGGCACGACGGTGAACCCGTGCCGTTCGGCACCATGCACCCCGAGACCGCCGGTGAACAGGCCGTACCCGTAGGCGTTGTGCATCATCTGCCCGCGCTTTCCCCCGGCGACGAGGATGGAGCGGGCAATGAGGCCGCCCCACCGATCGAGGTCGCCCGTCGTGTACCCGACGACCGTCGGCAGTCCCGTCGTGCCGGAGGACGCGTGGATGCGTGCGACCTGCTCCTGCGGGACCGCGAAGAGCCCGAACGGGTAGTTGTCGCGCAGATCCTGTTTGTTCGTGAACGGCAGCTTCGCGATGTCGTCGAGACTCGTGACATCGGCCGGGGTGACGTCGAGGTCGTCGAAGGCCTTCCGGTAGAACGGCACGTTCTCGTACACGGAGGTCACCGTGGCCTTGAGGTTCTTCAGCTGATCGGCGCGCAGCTCGTCCAGGCTCATCCGTTCGCCGGCGTCGAGGTCGGTGTCAGTCATTGTCGTCTCCTTGCGCAATTCTTCTTCGAGTCGGATCCGCAAGGTGCTGTGGATCCGATGACCGCCGAGGTGGGGCTCCGTTGCCGGTGCTGGTTCGTCAGCGGGTGGCTGGGGTGGGGTGGCGCGTGGGGTGCGTGGTCACGCGCAGGTCGGGGTGCGTGCCAGGTTGGGTTGGGTGGCTGGTTGGGTCACTTGCGGGGTGGGAGGGTGCGGGAGCGGCCGCGGTAGGTCGCGATGATCTCATCGCCGCGGGTGACGGTGACGTCGTAGATGCCCGAGCGTCCCTGCTTGATGACCTCGTGTCCGCGGGCGACGAGTTCGTCGCCGAGGTGGGTGGGCTTGAGGAAGTCGATGTCTCCGCCCGAGGCGACCGTGATCGATCCGGGATAGTTGCAGGCCATTGCGAAGGTCGTGTCGGCGAAGAGGAAGATGTAGCCGCCGTGGGTGATGTCATGGCCGTTGGTCATGATCTCGGAGACCCGCATCGAGCACTGCGCCCACCCGGGGCCGTGGTCATCGACGGTGATGCCCAGGTGCTGGGAGGCGCGATCATTGGCGAACATCGCAGCCGCGCCAGTGAGTTGGTCGGCGGCGGTCGGGTTTGCGTTCGCCTCCGAGGTCGGGTTCGATTCGGCCGGGTTCGCGTCCGCAGGCTTTGCGCCCGCCGCCGAGGTCGTCGTGGTGTCGTGGGTGGGCTGTCCCATAGTCGGCTCCTCCTCGAGTCGCTGTGTGCGTGAGTCTCTGCTCGTGTTGGGCGGGCGGTTCCACGGTAGGCGATCCGGATCCTTGTGGGCGGCGACCGAGACGCGTGGACGACGGCGGACGATCCCCGGCGATCCCTCTGGTGGAGGGTGCCAGCGAATAAACGACCATCTGGTCAATAAATATCGTTGTGATCGGCGTCTCTGTCAAGTTCCGGCGAGCATGGTTCCGGCGATCGCGCACGGATCGTCAAGCGGGAGTGGTTCAGTACGGCCCCAGGTGCCGAAACAACGCCGCAGCGCCGAGACCACGGTGCGTGCGCAGTGTTCTCGGCGCTCCACCGTTGTTTCGGCGAGAAGGTGGCGGGGGAGTGTGGTGTTCGCGCGACTTTCCGGGTGCTGCATTGCACCCGGGGCGGGGGTGTGCGACACTGGTAGCAACAATACAGAACAAACGGTCAGTAAATGGTTGCCGCGGGGCAGAGCTCGTAACAGGGTTCCGCAACAGGGTTCGACCCGCACGCGGAGTCGGCAGCCGTTGACCGAGGCAGGTCCTGACAAGGGCACATCCAAGGGTGGAGTGGTCATGACAACTCAGATGAACGACAGCCGCTACGACGAAGCGCAGCTGCAGGCGCAGTTCGACGCGACGATCGATGCGAAGGATCGGATCGAACCCCGGGACTGGATGCCCGAGGCCTACCGCAAGACGCTCATCCGGCAGGTCGCGCAGCACGCGCACTCGGAGATCATCGGCATGCAGCCCGAGGGCAACTGGATCTCCCGCGCTCCCTCGCTGCGCCGCAAGGCGATCCTGCTCGCAAAGGTCCAGGACGAAGCCGGCCACGGCCTCTACCTCTACTCCGCCACAGAGACGCTCGGTGCCACCCGCAATGAACTCACCGAGAAGCTCGTCGCCGGCAAGCAGAAGTACTCCTCGATCTTCAACTATCCGACCCTGTCCTACACGGATGTCGGCACGATCGGGTGGCTCGTCGACGGTGCCGCAATCTGCAATCAGGTGCCGCTGTGCCGGACCTCGTTCGGACCCTATGGCCGCGCGATGATCCGCATCTGCAAGGAAGAGTCCTTCCACCAGCGGCAGGGCTACGAACTGCTTATGACGATGATGCGCGGCACCGACGCCCAGCGCGAGATGGTCCAGGAATCGGTCAACCGCTTCTGGTGGCCTGCGCTGATGATGTTCGGCCCGCCCGACGACAATTCCCCGAACACCGAACAGTCGATGGCCTGGGGCATCAAAACCCACACGAACGATGAGCTGCGTCAGAAGTTCGTCGACATGTCCGTTCCGCAGGCCGAGGCCCTCGGCGTGACCTTCCCCGACGAGAACCTCAAGTGGAACGAGGAACGCGGACACTACGACTTCTCGACCCCGAACTGGGATGAGTTCTGGGATGTCGTCAAGGGCAACGGCCCCTGCAACACCCAGCGCGTCGCCCACCGCAAGCGCGCATGGGACGAAGGGGCGTGGGTGCGTGAAGCCGCACTCGCCTTCGCCGAGAACCAGACCGCCGAGGCGGCCGCCCCCACCGATGACTCCACCGCCACCGCGTCGAACGCGAACAATTCCACCCCCGCCGAGGAGGCAGCGAAATGACCGAGACCAACCCCCGCTCCACCTCGGCGAACGGAACAGAGACGAACGCGAGTGCCACCTCGGCGAACGCGACCCGCGGCGAATGGCCGCTGTACGAGGTCTTCGTGCGCGGCAAGCGCGGACTCAACCACGTCCACGTCGGATCCCTGCACGCCGCCGACGATCAGATGGCTCTCCACCACGCCCGCGACGTCTACACCCGCCGCAACGAAGGCGTGAGCATCTGGGTCGTCCGCGCAGCTGACATCACGGCCTCGAGCCCGGACGAGAAGGACCCGATGTTCGCCCCCAGCGGCGACAAGGTCTACCGCCACCCGACCTTCTACGACATCCCCGCCGATGTCCCCCACATGTGAGGAGGGGCGAGAAATGACTGCTGCGAACGATCCCACCGTCAACGTCGAACACGACGAGGCGGGCACCAACGTCGAACACGACGAACACGACAACGCGTACTCAGGTCTGCTCGTCAACGACGCCCACTGGGCCTTCGGCACCGACTTCGAAGACCCACTGGCCGGCGTCGACACGACCGTGCCCGAGGGCGTCGAGGCGAGCGACCTCGGCGCGTACTGCCTCATGCTCGGCGACGATGCGCTCGTCTTCAGCCAGCGCATCTCCGAATGGTGCTCGAACGCCCCGGACCTCGAAGAGGACATCGCGCTGGCGAACATCGCCCTCGACCTCCTCGGACAGTCGCGGCTCCTGCTCGCCCGCGCCGCGGCCGCCGATCCGGCTCTCGTCCCCGAGCTGCCCGAGAGCTCACCGGTACCGGACGAGGACCGGCTCGCGTTCTTCCGCAACGACCTCGCCTTCCGCAACGTCCGACTGGCCGAGGTCCCCAACGGCGACTTCGCCGAGGCGGTCGCGAAGATCCTCATCTACTCGACCTGGCGGCTGTCGATCTTCGAGCGCCTGACGACCAGCCGTGACTCCGTGCTCGCCGCGATCGCCGTGAAGGGCGTCAAGGAGATGTCCTACCACCGCGACTTCGCCGGCCGGTGGGTCGTCACCCTGGCCCGCGGCACCGAGGAATCCCGGTCCCGCCTGGTCACGGCGCTTGACGGCCTGTGGCCGCTGTGGTCCGAGCTCTTCGAGACCCACCCGGTCGAGGCCGCCGTGGCCGAGGCCGGTATCGGCGTCGACCCCGCCGAGGTGGCCGATGAGGCCTCGGTCATCCTCGACCAGGTCTTCGCCGCCGCCGGCATCGACCGCCCCGAGGCCGGCTCGCTCGCCGGGGTCGGCGTGCACGGACAGAAGGGCCGCGACGGACTGCACACCGAAGCACTGTCGAAGCTGCTCGCCGAGATGCAGGTCGTCGCCCGCGAACACCCGGAGGGACAGTGGTGACCGCGATGCTCAGTACCCACACCCTCACCGAGGCGGCCGACCGCGCCGACGCGGCGACCGATATCGACGCGATCGACCGTGCCTGGGCCGCCGCTGAACGCGTCACCGACCCGGAGATGCCGATGCTCACGCTGCTCGACCTCGGCGTGCTCCGGGACGTCATTGTCGAGGACGGCCGCGTCGTCACCACGATCACTCCCACCTATTCGGGGTGCCCGGCGATGGCGACGATGCGCGATGACCTGCAGCGCGAACTGCAGGACGCAGGGTTCCCCGATGCTGAGGTGCGCGTGTCCCTGACCCCTGCCTGGACGAGCGACTGGATCACCGAACGCGGGAAGAAGGCGCTCAAGGACGCCGGCATCTCCCCACCCGGGTCCGCACCTCGCCGCGACGGTCCCGTGGCACTGACCCTCATGCCCACCCGCCGAGCCGTGACCTGCGTGCTCTGCGGCTCGGACAATGTGCGGCTGTCCTCCGAATTCGGACCCACCGCCTGCAAGGCGATGTACCAGTGTCTCGACTGCTTCGAACCCTTCGACCACGTGAAGGAGATCTGATGACCCAGACGATCGACCAGACCGCCGAGGCGGTGCCCGGTTCCGCCGGGACGAACTCCGCCGAGGCGGCCGCGGCCTCCCAGCCGGCTGATGGGTCCTCCCGTTCACGCTTCTACCCGCTGACCGTGAAGTCCGTCGACCACCTCACCGAGGATTCGGCGGCAGTGACCTTCGACGTGCCCGCCGAGTATGCCGAACTCTTCGACTTCGCCGCCGGACAGTCGCTGACACTGCGCCGCGTCATCGACGGCGCCGAGCACCGCCGCACGTATTCGATCTGCGCCCCGGCCGGAGCCGATCCGCGCATCGGTGTCCGGGAGGTTCCCGAAGGCCTTTTCTCCCTGTGGCTGGTCAACGAGGTCCGACCCGGTGACGTCATCGAGGTGCAGCCGCCCTCGGGCAGCTTCCGCGCCGACCCCGACCAGGGCGGACGCCACCTGTGCATCGCCGCCGGATCCGGCATCACCCCGATGCTCTCGATCGCCTCGACTGTGCTGTCCAACCCGGATGCGTCGGTGACCCTGCTCTACGGCAATCGGAAGACGAACACCGTGATGTTCGCCGAGGAGCTCGCCGACCTCAAGGACGCCCGCAACCAGCAGCTCGATCTCGTCCACGTGCTCTCCCGCGAACCGCGCGAGGTCGAACTCTTCTCCGGCCGCCTCGACGAGGACAAACTGCGCCAACTGCTGTCGGCCATCGTCCCGATCGGCAGCATGGACCACGTGTGGCTGTGCGGGCCCTTCGGCATGTTGAACGACGCCCGCAAGGTCCTCGCCGAATTCGACGTGCCCAAGGAAGCCATCCACTTCGAACTCTTCTACGTCGACGAACCGCCACCGGAAGTCGTCCACGCGGACAAGGTCGTCGAGGGCGCCACCAGCGACGTCACGGTCGTGCTCGACGGACGCAGGACCACCTCGGCGATGTCGCAGGGCAAAACCATCCTCGATTCCGCCCAGGAATCCCGGTCGGATCTGCCGTTCGCCTGCAAGGGCGGAGTGTGCGGAACCTGCCGCGCGAAGATCTGCGGCGGTGAGGTCAACATGGTCCGCAACTACGCCCTCGAAGACGCCGAGGTGGAGGCGAACTTCGTCCTCACCTGCCAGACGTTCCCCGTCAGCGACGAGGTCACGGTCGACTTCGACTCCTGAAAGACCCCGCCGAGGTGGGGCACCCGCGCCGCGCCGCGGCCCGTCGTACTCGCTAGGGTGGGAACCATCGACATCGAACCCCACAGGTCGAACTGCACAACATCACTGAGGAGACCCATGCCCGAGGCATTCATTCTTGACGGACTGCGCACGCCGATCGGCAGGTACGGGGGAGTGCTCGCTGATCAGCGGCCCGACGACCTCGTAGCGACGACGCTGAAGACCGTCGTCGACCGGTCCGGAATCGACCCGTCCGACATCGACGAGGTCATCCTCGGCTCGGCGAACCAGGCGGGCGAGGACAACCGCAATATCGCCCGCATGGCCGTGTTGCTGGCCGGGCTGCCCGAAACCGTGCCCGGGTTCACCGTCAACCGCCTGTGTGCCTCCGGGATGACCGCGATCACGACCGCGCGGGCGATGATCGCCGCCGGAGACGCCGAGGTGGTCGTGGCCGGGGGAGTCGAATCGATGACCCGTGCGCCCTGGGTGAGCGAGAAGCCCTCCCGTGCGTGGTCGAAGCCGGGCCGGAGCTGGGACACCTCGATCGGCTGGCGGTTCACCAACCCGGCCTTCGACGAGGACACGACCCTGTCGATGCCGCAGACGGCCGAACGCGTCGCCGAGAAATGGAAGCTCACTCGCGATGCCCTCGACGAGTTCGCGTTCAACTCGCATCAGAAGGCACTGGCCGCGCAGAGTGATGGGAAGTTCGATCCGGAGATCCTCCCCATCGGCGAGGTGACCGCGGACGAAGGACCGCGTGACTCGACTCTCGAGAAGCTGGGGAAGCTGCGCCCGATCCACGGACCCGGCGGCCTCATCACCGCCGGGAACTCGTCGTCGCTCAATGACGGGGCGGCCGTGACGATCCTCGTGTCCGAGGACTACGCGAACAAGCACGGACTCAACCCCCGAGCCCGCGTCGTCGCCGGAGCCAACGCCGGAGTCTCCCCGGAGATCATGGGCATCGGACCCGTGCCCGCGACCCGCAAGGTCCTCGAGCGCACCGGCTGGTCTGTCGATGACCTCGACGCCGTCGAACTCAACGAGGCCTTCGCCTCCCAGTCCCTGGCGTGCATCGGCGACCTCGGACTCGACCCGGCGACCGTCAACGGCTTCGGCGGGGCCATCGCACTCGGCCATCCGCTCGGCTGCTCCGGCACCCGCATCACGCTGACCCTGCTCAACCGCCTCGAACAGGCGGACGCGAAGAAGGGACTGGCGACCATGTGCGTCGGTGTCGGTCAGGGATCCGCACTGCTGCTGGAGCGCGCATGAGCGCGGGGGACGCCACTCCGAACCGGGGCGACGGTTCAGCACCGAACGGCGGAGCCACCTCGGCGAGTGAAGGCGGCACCTCACCGCTGCTCATCGAACGGCTGCCCGACCGGACGATCATCCGGCTCAACCGGCCCGAGGTGCGCAACGCCATCGACCTGAACACGGTCGAGGCCCTCCACGCCGTGTGCGCTGAGTTGGAGGCCGAACCCAAGGTCACGATCATCACCGGCTCGAACGGTGTCTTCGCCGCCGGTGCCGACATCTCTCAGATGCGCAATCGGGGTCGGGAAGAGGCTCTGGCAGGGATCAATTCGAAGATCTTCGCCCGCATCCACGACCTGCCGATGCCCGTCATCGCACTCGTCGAAGGCTACGCACTGGGCGGCGGGGCAGAACTCGCCTTCGCCGCGGACTTCCGCATCGGCACCCCGACGACGAAGATCGGCAATCCCGAACCCGGACTCGGCATCATCGCCTCTGCCGGTGCCGCCTGGCGTTTGCGCGAGCTCATCGGCGAGCCTCGGGCCAAGGAGATCCTGCTCGCCGGTCGGACGCTGCAGGCCGAAGAGGCCAAGGCCATCGGCCTGCTCAACGACGTCGTCGACCCCGAGGATCTCGAACTCGCCGGGCGGGCACTGGCCGACCGGATCGCGAACTTTGCTCCCCTGGCCGTGCGGCTGAGCAAATCCGCGTTCCACGCGCCCCGCGAGGCCCACCCGCTCATCGATAACGTAGCGCAGGCCGTGCTCTTCGAAACCGAGGAGAAGTACGCCCGCATGGACGCTTTCCTCGCGAAGAGGGAGGCGAAGAAGCGCGCGAAGGCCGAAGCAGTGGCGACCGAAGCGATGGATCAGCAGCGCGAACCCAGCACCGATGAGAGAGGCAGCACCGAATGAGCGAGACCGATACCGCAGCCACCCCGGCCCCGCGCGTGCCCGACGTCGTCGGCGTCTACGGCGGCGGACGGATGGGTGCGGGCATCGCGCACGCCTTCGCCACCGCCGGCGCGCGCGTCATCGTCATCGAGAGCACCGAAGACACCGTGGCCGCGGCCAGACAGCGCATCGACGCTTCCATTGAGAAGTCGCAGTCCAAAGGCATCGACGTGCCCGGCTCCGTCGTCGTCGATCGCGACCCCACCCTGCTCGATGAGGCGCTCCTCGTCGTCGAAGCCGTGCCCGAGAACGTCGAGCTCAAGCAGGAGGTGCTCGCCGGCATCGCGAAGCACGCACCGGCCGCGAGCATCGCCACGAACACCTCGGCATTGTCGATCGACGAACTCGCTGCAGCCCTGCCCAGGCCGCAGGCCCTCATCGGGCTCCACTTCTTCAACCCGGTTCCCGTCTCCGAACTCGTCGAGGTCGTCGTCGGCACCCACACCGACACCCGCCTCGTCGAGGTCGCCAGGGGATGGGTGGCAGGACTGGGGAAGACGGCGATCACGGTCAAGGACTCACCCGGATTCGCCTCCTCACGCCTCGGCGTGGCCCTGGCGCTCGAGGCCATGCGGATGGTCGAGGACGGCGTCGCCAGTGCCGACGACATCGACCGTGCCATGACCCTGGGTTACCGGCACCCGGCCGGACCGCTGACGACCACGGACATCGTCGGTCTCGATGTGCGATTGGGCATCGCCGAGCACCTGACCGAAGAGCTCGGATCCCGTTTCGCGCCCCCGCAGATCCTCAGGGACAAGGTCGCGGCCGGGGAACTCGGGCGGAAGTCCGGGAAGGGCTTCTACACTTGGTGACACCCCGATAGCTGCGCTGACGAGCCAGCACGGGCCGCCTCGGCGCTCGTGACACGACATCGCCTGACAGGACACGCAAAGGAGCACCCATGACCGACATCCAGCTGAAGAACCGCGGCCAGATCGCCGAGATCATCCTCGACGGCCCGGAGTCCCGCAACGCCCTCGACGCGGACAACCTCCGCGACATCGCCGCAGCCGTGGCGAAGGTCGCCGAGGCGATCCCGAACGTCCGCGTGCTCCTCATCCGCGGTGAGGGCACAGTCTTCAGCTCCGGCCGAGACATCTCCAACGTCGACGTCGAGACCGATGACGCCCACGCGTTCCTCGCCGAGACCTTCGCTCCTGTCTTCCAATCGATCCGGGCCCTGCCGATCCCGGTCATCGCGCAGGTCCAGGGTGCCGCGCTCGGATTGGGCTTCGGCATCGCCGCGGCCGCTGACATCATCTTCGCCGCCGATGACGCGAAGTTCGGCTCCCCGTTCGCCGCGATCGGCGCGATGCTCGACTCCGGCGCCCACCACGTGTTCCTCGACCGGGTCGGCTACCACCGGACGATGGACCTCATCGTCACCGGTGATTTCATGACCGGCGCCGAGGCGGCCGCCACCGGGATCGTCTCCCGCGCGGTCCCAGCTGCGGAGCTGGCCGAATTCGTCGAGTCGAAGCTGGAGAAGATCGTCACCGGTCCTGCCGAGGCGTTCGCGATGGAGAAGGGCTTCGTGCAGAAGCTCGCCGACGACCGTCCGAGCCTCGCCGAGGTGCTCGCCGAGGAAGCCGCGCTGCAGGAATCGGCCCGCCAGACACCGGACTACGCTGAAGGATTCCGCGCCTTCCAGGAGCGGCGGTCACCGAACTTCGAGTGAGGCGCGGCGGGTCTCAGTCCGCTTGCGCCGCTTCGCCCTCTGGTCTGTCGGCGGCCTCGGCGTCGCGAGTGCGCTTCCACCGGCGCACGGTGATGATCGTCAGCGTGATGACCAGCGCCCACGAGATTCCGACGGCGACGCCGTGGACGATCGTCGGCGCCCCGATGAAGGCTCCGACGGCGACGAGCGAGAGCTGACCCGGCAGGGATGAGATGACTGTGGCGGTGAGGAACGTGCGATTGTCGATGCCGAGCGCCCCGCTGCCGTAGTTGACCGGCCAGTAAGGGAATCCCGGCATGAGGCGCAGGGCGCACACCGCATAGAAGCCGCCGCCGGTGAGCCGGGACTCGACGGATTCGGCATGCGATCCGAGCAGCTTCATCACCGTGTCCCGCCCGAGGGCCCGAGCGATCCAGTACCCGCCCCAGCAGCCGAGGACGACGCCGATCATCGACCACAGTGTGCCGAAGGGCAGCCCGTAGATCAGACCCCCAGCGGTGGCCATGATCGTCACCGGGATGGGGGTGGCGGCGACGAGTGCATAGATGAGGATGAAGACGCCGAAGCCCCAGAAGCCGGCGGCCGCAATATCCTTCTGGAGTACATCGATCGAGGGCAGACGCACGTTGAAGACAGCCCAGACTGCGGCCAGCACAGCCAGGCCGAGCGCGATGTTGCGCAGGATCGTCGGCCAGTCGAGGCGGGATCGTCTCCCGCCCGCGTCGTCGTCGGATGCGGCGAGGATGTGGGTGGCGTCGGCGGGGGAGGCGTCGGATTCGCGGGCAGGCGAAGCCTCGGAGCGTGAACGGCGCTTCGATGCTGAGGGTTCGTCGTGTCCGGGCATGGACCGATCCTACGTCCGAACAGGAGCGCGACGGCAATCCGCGGAACGCGACTCGGCCCCCGCCTGCAGGGAGGGCAGGCGAGGGCCGAAACGTCGAGGGACCGGACCGGAAACGGACCGTGTGAGCAGGGCTCAGGCGGCGGGGCCCTCGGCGAGAGTCACCTTCGCGGTGTGGGACTGATCGTCCGCATCCGTCCAGGTCAGGGACACCTTGTCGCCGGGCTTGTGCTCGGCGATGGCCTCGGAGAGGGCGGTGCCGTCGGTGATCTGCGTCGAGTCGATCTTCGTGATCGTGTCACCGGCACTCAGCCCAGCCTCGGCGGCGGGGGTGTCCTCGTAGACCCCGGCGACGACCGCGCCCTCAGTGCTCGTAGTCCCGGATTGGCCGTACTGCCCGTCCGCGCTGCCCTGGCCGTACTGACCCTGCTGGCTCCGCTGGTCGGATTGGCCGACGCCGATGCCGAGGAAGGCCGGGTAGCCGAGCGTGTTCGTGCTCGTCTGCTCGCCGGCGATGATCGATTCGGCTGTGGTCAGCGCGGTCTCGATCGGGATAGCATAGCCGGTGACCTGCGCGGTTCCGGACGAGGCCGCGGTGTTCATGCCGACGACCTCTCCCTCGTCATCGAGCAGTGCCCCGCCCGAATCGCCGGAGACGATATCGGCCTGGACCTCGATCATGTCGCCCAGCGTCTCCGAATCCTCTGTGCCCTGCGCGGTCGTGGTGACCGAAGCGCCGAGGTCGCTGACCGATCCGTCCGCGGCCATCAGCTGCCCGCTGCCCTCGGAATTGCCGACGGCGGTGATGTCGTCGCCGACCTGCACATCGTCATCGTCGATCGTGGCCGTCTGCAGGTTCGATGCGTCCTTGAGCTTGAGCACGGCGACGTCCTTCGACGAATCCGAGCCGACGACGCTGGCCTCGTAGGTCTTGCCGGTCGTGGCCACGGTGACGGCGATCTTCGTGGAATCGGCGATGACGTGGTTGTTCGTCAGCACCAGACCGTCCTTGCTCAGCACCATGCCGGTGCCGGCCGCCTCGGCGTTCTCATAGCCGAGCTGGGTGTCGATGAGGACGACGCCGGTGGACTCCTTCTCACTCGCCGCGGTGGCATCCTGCTGGGTCGAACCGTCGCTGCCCTGGCCGGTGTCGGGGGACTGGGAGCCGCCGCCCGGGGTGGTGCCGCCGGAGTATCCGCCCTGACTGTCGCCGCCCTGTTCGCCGTTGCCCTGTCCGAGGTTCGGTGACTGTGTGCCGTTCTGACCGTTGCCGGCCTGGCTGCCGCCGCCCTGGCTGCCGCCGCCCTGGCTGGGGTCGGTCGGCTGACCGGTGAAGGGGATGGCCGACTGGGCGGTGCCGGCCGCGACCGTGCGGGCGTGGGTGGCTGCGACGGCGGGCAGACCGGCGGCCGTTCCGAGGCCGAGTGCCAGTGCCGCTGCCGCTCCGGTCACTGCCAAGGCGAGTCGACGCCTGCGGGGGCGGGATCGGGTGACGGCTGCTGCCGTCGTCTCGGTGCCGTATGCGTTCTCACCGTTGTGCCCAGCGCCGGTCGCCTCGTGTGCTGACCTCGTGCGCTTCGACTCGTTCATGGTCTGTGCCTTTCTCCATTCTGCGGAAGTGCTCTGTGATTCCTATTGAGTACCCGCACGCTGTGGCCAGGCTGTGGCGCAGCTGGAGCGAAGCTTCGACTTTGTCAGTCGCAGGCTGAGAGAGGTGAGACCGGCTCTGGAAGGGACGGTCGGTCGAGCGGTCCGGGGACCGGCTCAGGCGACCGTGACGATGATGCCGATGGCCACTCCGATGTAGAAGAGGTTGACGGAGAGGATGAAGATGCGTTCGGAGATGCCGAAGACCTTCGGGCGCAGCTTCTTGAGAATGAGAACCACGACGCTCACCACCAGGGAGACCAGAGCGATCCAAGCGATGACGCTCAGCGTGCTCGCCAGCCACGCGGGCCCGGAGTAAGTGAAGAGCCTGGTGAAGTTGCCCATGCACGCATAGCTGATGGCGAACCATGCGATGGCCAGGAGGTAGTGGAGGCGGCCGATGGTCGTGAGCTTCTCACCCTCGATGTCGGTGGGAACGAGCGGCAGAGCGATGAAGATGAGTGCGAGTGCGGCAAGGGCGATCGTCACTCCGGTGACGTCTCGCCAGTGGGGGAGGCCGAGCGCGACGGCGACGGCGAGGACGGCCCAGAATGCGGCGGTCAGCCACGTCATCGTGCTGCTCAGGCGGCGGGTGGGCCCGACCGCATAGTCGCTGACGGCATGGCCGACGATCGTGTAACCGCTGGGGACGAGGTGGAGGGCGATGAACACGCCGAGGCGGGCGAGGCCGAGGACGAGGGCGGCGACGGCGAGGACAGTGGTCATGAGTTCTCCTGAGACTGAGGTGCATCGGTGGGCCGAGAGGCAGCGGGAGTGCGGATGGTGCGGACCTCGTCGTGGAGGTCCCTGATCGTGGAGGCGAGCGAGTTCGGGTCGAGGCCGATCGCGAGGGCATTGTCGTCGAGGGAGTGTCCGAGCAGCCGCGCGCAGTGCGCGCTCTTGTCCTCCCCCGCCGAGGTGAGGCGCAGCTCCCGACGATTGCCGGATCCCGGTGTCGCCGCGTTGGTGATGAGACCGTCGGCCAGCAGCGCCTTGACGATTCCGGACCCGGCCGCCTCGGTGACGCCGAGCGACTTCGACAGCGTGCGTCCGGTGATGCCGGGGTGCTGACCGAGGATGACGAGAGCGACGTACTGGTTGTAGGTCAGTCCCTCGATTTACAGCAGGTCGGGATCGACAGCAAACTACCGATCCCCGGCAGAACCGCTCTCGGTTCTGCCGGGGATCGGAGCCTGCCCGCGGCGAAGACCGCGCGTGGACGGCTGCGCGGGGCCGCCTCGGCGAGGGTCTTATCGTGGGGTGTCTCAGCCGGTGAAGATTGCGACGGCCTTGACGACGGTGAGAATCAGTCCCCAGGCGAGGCCGCCGACCACGACGACGGTCAGACTCGTGCCGACGGCTTTGTAGGCGCCGCCGACCGGGGACTGCGGTGAACCGGATTCGGGGACGTGGGCGATGGGGGTGGAGTCATTCATTGTCTGAGACCCTTCCTTCAGTCTTCTTCGAGGGCGGCGGCCTGCTTGGCGGCGACGTCCTCTTCGCGTTCGAAGTACTTCTCGGCGACCGGGCGGACCAGGGCGTTGGCGATGAAGCCGATGATCAGCGCGCCGACCATGATGAACATGCCGGGTGTGTAGAGTTCGGGGCCGGACTTGCCGGCCGCCTCGCCGGCCTCGACGACGGAGTTGACGATGAGCGGACCGGCCACACCGGCTGCCGACCATGCGGTGAGCAGTGCGCCGTGGATGGCGCCGACCTGGTACACGCCGAAGAGGTCCTTGAGGTAGGCGGGGATGGTGGCGAACCCGCCGCCGTAGAAGGAGATGATGATCAGCGTGGCGAGGACGAAGAGGATGATCGATCCGCCGCCGAAGAAAGCGACGAGGAGGTAGAGGATCGCCCCGACGCCGAGGTAGAGCATGTAGTTGTTCTTCCGGCCCAGGTAGTCCGAGGTCGTCGACCAGATGAAGCGCCCGCCCATGTTGCCGATCGAGAGCAGTCCGACGAAGCCTGCGGCGGCGGCCGCGGTGATGCCGAAGTAGGCCTGGATCATCGGGGCGGCGTTCTCGAGGATGCCGATGCCCGCGGTGACGTTGAGGAACAGGACGACCCAGAGGAACCAGAACTGCGGGGTGCGGATGGCATTGCGCACCGAGACGTTGCCCTTCGTCTGCATCGGCTTGGCCGCGACCTTCGAGGGGTCGAAGCCCTTCGGCGTCCATTCGGGGTGGGGGACGCGGATGACGAACGCGCCGGCGGCGATGACCACGGCGTAGACGATGCCGAGGGTGATGAAGGTCGGGGTCAGGCCGGCGACGAGGTTCTCGGGTTCGGCGCCTCCGCCGTAGAGGGCCATGAGCTGGTTCGACATCGGGCTGGCGATGAGCGCACCGCCGCCGAAGCCCATGATCGCCAGTCCCGTGGCCAGTCCGGGACGGTCCGGGAACCACTTCATCAGGGTCGACACCGGCGAGATGTAGCCGATGCCCAGGCCGATTCCGCCGATGACGCCGTAGCCTAAGTAGACCAGCCACAGCTGACCGGTGACGATGCCGAGCGAGGCGATGAAGAAGCCGACGACCCAGCAGGTCCCGGCCGCGACCATCGAGGCTCGCGGTCCGTTCTTCTCGACCCAGGGGCCGAAGACCGCCGAGGAGATGCCGAGCATGAGGATCGCGATGGAGAAGATCCAGCCGATCGAGACCTCACCGGCGTCGAAGTGGTCCATGAAGGGGATCTTGAAGACGCTGAAGGCGTAGACCTGGCCGATGCACAGGTGGATGGCCAGTGCGGCCGGTGGGATCAGCCACCGGTTGAAGTTCTTCGGCGCGACGATCGCCGAGCGCGTGAGAATGGAAGCCACGGGAAGTCCTTTTCTGTCTGTACCACGGGTCATCGTCGACACCGTTCAGCGGACGGACGATGCGGTCGGCGGTGGACCGAACGATATCCCCTAAAGGGTAGATGGCACTCACAGAAAATGCGAGGAACACTCAGCGTTTTGTTCAGAAACGGCGCGGGGTTCCGCCCGTTGGGACGGAATCAGCGGCTCAGAGGTGGAGTATCACTCACAGGTTGATCGTGACGTCGGCCTTCTTGCGCAGCTTCTTCGCGTACTTCTGGGTCGCCTCGGTCGACTTCTGCTGCTTCACCTGCTCCTTGAGCTGGGGACGCATCTCGTCGATCGAGGGCATCTCCTGCTGCTGTCCGCCCTGCTGTGCCATCTGCTCCTGCTGGGACTTCGCCTGCTCGTAGGCCTGGCCGATCTCTTCGCCGCTGACCTTGAACTCGCCGTATTCGTCCTCGACGAGGCCTTCGATCTTCAGCTGGTTCGACAGCTCCGAGCGGACCTTCTTCTCATCCATGCCCTGGTCCTTCATGGACTTGAGGAAGTCCTTCTCGCTCATCTGTCCGGACTGGGCGGATTCCTTGAGGGCTTTGTCGATGTCTTTGTCGGAGACCGAGATATCGCGCTTGTCGGCTTCCTGCGTGAGCACCTTCGTGCTCACGAGATTCTCCGCCGTCTGCTTCTTCAGATCCTTCTCATCGACGGGCTGGCCCGACTGCTGGGCCTGCATCTGCATCTGCTGGTACTGGGTCTCGAAGAGGGGGACGAACTCGTCCTTCGTGATCTTCTCGCCGTTGACCTCGGCGACGACTTTCGGGATGTCCTTCGTGCTCGGTTTGCCCTGTCCGGATCCGTCCTGCCCGGAGGCATCGGCGCCGGGGGACTGCTCGGCGGCTGCCGAGGACTCTTGTGACTTCGCATCGCCGCCTTCGTCTCCGCCGCTACCGCATGCGGCCAGAGCCACAACGGACACGGACATGGCCAGGCCCAGCAACCACCGGTTGGTTCGCACAATCACTCCTGCTCTTGGGATCAGCCTGCCAGGCTAACAGGGCCGATTCACCGAAGAATGTGTGGAGTATGTGTGTCCCTTGGCAAGGGCCGCTGAGTGGGTTGTCGGTGTCTGGGGCGAGCGTCGCTGGGACGGTCGCGGTGAGGGCTGACTCGCGTCAGCCTCGGCGGGTACACTGCGATGACCGAGACGATGCGGACGCGGATCCGCGGGATCCGCGGCGAAGGGAGCCGATCATGGAATCGACGTTTCGCGGGGTGTTCCTCACCTGCACCGACGCCGAGGCGACCGCCGCCTTTTACCGTGAGATCGCCGGGTTGGGTCTGACGACCGCCGGCAGCGACGAGTACACGTATTACGTCGTCGACGCGGGTGGGGTGCAGCTGGCCCTGCACAGCGCCGAGGCGTTCGCCGACTATGCGTTCCCGCCCGTGGCCGAATCGAATCTCACCCACCTCTACTTCCGGATCCCCGATCAGGGCGAGTTCCTCGAACGCGTCCGGCATGCCGGCGCCCCGTTGATCGCCGTCGACGACGTCGTTGTCACGGTGGAGGACCCCGACGGGCGGAAGGTCATGTTCGGGACGGCGTGAGGTGGACTTCTGACCGAGACAACGGTGGAGCTCCGAGACCACGGTGTCTGCACAGGTGTTTCGGCGCTTCACCGTAGTTTCGAAGGAAGGTTCCTGTTCCAGGTGCTTCAGCGGTTCGCGGCGAGGATTGCTGAGAGTCCGGCTCTGAGGTCGGCGACGAACTCATCCGACATTTCGAGTGAGGGGAAGTGTCCGCCGCGCTCGGCAGCTGTCCACCGCACGATGTTGCGGTACCTGTGTTCGGAGAGGGCGCGGGGATACTTTTCGATGTCGGATGGGTACATCGTGATTGCGGTGGGAATGTCGACACGCAGCTCAGGGTCGAGTGAATTGTGACTTTCGAAATAGATCCGCGCCGAGGAGGCGCCTGTGCGCATCAGCCAGTACAGGGAGACGTTGTCGAGCAGGCGGTCGCGGGAGATCGTCTCGAAGGGGGAGTCTTCGGTGTCCGTCCACTCGGCGAACTTGTCAAGGATCCACGCGAGTTGGCCGACAGGCGAGTCGACGAGGGCGTAGCCGATAGTCTGCGGTCGCGTCGCCTGCTGGTACGCATAGGCGGCCCGATTCGTCCAGAAGTCCTCGGCATCGAGGGCCCAGGCGCGCTCGCCTTCCGTCAGATCTTCGAGTGATGCTCCAGGGACTCCGGGTGCATAGGTGGTGTGGATTCCGATCAGGTGGTCGGGGAAGCGACCACCGAGGATCGTGGTGATCACCCCACCCCAGTCGCCGCCGAAGGCCGCAAACCGGTCGTAGCCGAGGCGGACCATGAGCGTCACCCACGCCGCGGCGATTCGGTCCGTGGACCATCCGGTGACACTCGGCCTGTCGCTGAAGCCGAAACCGGGCAGTGACGGCACGACGCAGTGGAAGGCCGGTGCAGCGGAATCCGTGGGCTCAGCCAGTTCGTCGATGACGTCGACGTATTCGGCGACGCTGCCCGGCCATCCGTGGGTGAGGATCAGCGGGGTCGCGTCCGATCGGGACGAGCGACGGTGCAGAAAATGGATGCTCAGGCCATTGATGATGGTGCGGAACTGGCCGATACCGTTCAGGCGGTCTTCGAAGTCCCGCCACGAGTAGTCTGTTCTCCAGTAGTCGACGAGCTCCATGAGGTCGTTGAGCGGTACGCCTTGGTCCCATCGTCGCGGATCGGGTTGTGGCCGGACAACTGTCTCGGGTTCGGGCAGCCGTGCCGATTGCAGTCGGGCACGGAGATCGTCGAGTTCGGTCTCGGGAATGTGTGAGGCGAATCCGTGGACCGCTTCATCCTCCAGGACGGTGTCAGTCTGTTGGGCATTGTCGGCCGGGCGAGCGTCGGCGACTGGTCGAGCGTCGGTGGGTTCGGACATCGGTGGTTTCCTTCCACTATGGGTGTCAGTCGCGCGGAGAGTGCGAACGTGCTCGGTCAGCTGGCGGTGTGGATGCGGACTCCGTGTTCGCCGGGGCACACGTGGGGCGCGAGTTCCCATTCGGGCGTGTAGTCCCCGGTGAATTGCGGCCGGTAGGCGATGGCCGGTTCGGTGAAGAGAGCATCGAGGCGCTCGATCAACTGGTCGCGGACTGCGTCGAAGTCGTCGATCCGGTCGGCGCTGGGAACGGCGAGGGGCTCGAGTACGCTCATGCCTGTATAGGCGAAGGTGCCGTGGAGCAGGCCAAAGAGGAGCTCTCGCAGCTCACCGGACTTGCCACGCGGCCCGATGGCCAGCGGACGATCGCCGAGGGTGGTGACGACGAGAGCCCGCTTGCCTGCGAACGGTCCCTGTTCGAAACGGAGGCGTCGCCCCGAGGCCGGGTCGGTGCCGAACGCGAAGCCGCTGACGAAGACGCGATCGAACCAGCCTTTGAGGATCGCGGGCATTCCGTACCACCACAAGGGGAACTGAACGATCACGGCATCGGCGCGCCGAAGCTTCTCCTGTTCGCGGGTGATCTCGTGCGGTTGGGTGCCGGCAATGTGCGCGCTGCGGGTGTCGGCGCTGACGCGGAAGCGGTTGGGTGAGTGAACGGAATCGGTATCGGCCGCCTCGGTGGTCGGTCCATCGGTCTGCGCAGGATGAGCCCCATCGCGACTGCGCAGGACCGGATCCCAGCCCATGGCGTAGAGATCGGATGTCAGGACGGTGTGCCCGATATCGTGCAGGTGGGTGATTCCCACGCTGCGCAGGCTTCCGTTGAGTGATCTCGGTTCGGGATGCGCACTGAGCCAGAGGACTGTCGAAAGTGTGTCGTTACCTTGCATGGTTCCATCGTTGCCGCCTAGCGTAAGACTGTCTAGTACGGACATTTCTGTCCCTGTGGAGGTAGATATGCGCTTGCCTGTGCGTCGTGCAATGGAGGTCTGCCCTGTCGAGGTCGCGGTCTCAGCGGTCGGCGGCACGTGGAAGCTCACCCTGATCAAACATCTCCTCGACGGGACGCGTCGATTCAACGAACTCGGCCGCCTGGTGCCTTTGGCGAATACGAAGACCCTCACCCGGCAGCTGCGCGAACTCGAGGAGGATGGCCTGGTTCGGCGAGTCGCCTATCCCGAGGTGCCGCCGAGGGTCGAGTACTCACTCACGGACCTGGGGCGCAGCCTCGAGCCGATCGTGACGGCAATGAACGTCTGGGGCAAGGACTTCGCGGCGAACCGGGCTGACTGAACACCGCGCGGGCTGACCGAGCCACCGAAAGACGGACGTATCCTTGGCGGTCGCTCGTCACTCACTCGGCTCGTAGGCCGAATATACGATCCCGCTGGGGAAGGGCTTCGACTCGACGAGCCGCAGTCGAGGCGGCCTGGCTGAGTGCGCCCCGTCGTGGAAGTATCCGCGCCCACGACCCTGCCACACTGGGTAGGTGAACATCCGATACTCATCGACCAGCCCCTCGGCGATGAGTTCGTGAGCCAGAGTGATGCTGCCGGTGACGATGGCGTCGCGCCCCGCCTCCTCCCGCAGTTGCGCGACCGCCCGCATCGGATCGGAGCTGATGATCTGCGTGTTCTGCCAGCCCGGCTCGGTCAGCGTCGAGGACACGACGCGTTTGTCGACCTGGTTCAGGTGTGCCGCGACTCCGGTGGTGTCATCGGTCTGGGCGGGCCAATAGCTGCGGAAGTCCTCGAACGTCTGCCGTCCGAGGAGCAGCACATCTTCGTTCGCGGACTGCCGCATGAGCTCGGCCGTGAGCTCCTCGTCCTGTGCCTGCGGATCGAACCAGTCGTCGAGCATCTCGACACGTCCGTCGAGGGTGATGTTCTGAGTGATGATGATGCGCACGGTCGGTCTCCTCATCGAGTGGCGCGGGTGATCAACACTACTTGCCCGGTGAGAACTGCGATAGAGGGCGACGAGACTCAGCGAAGAACTGGACGAGGTCCTCGCGCATGTCGGGGTCGTGCACTGTTCGTGATCGGGGCATAGATTGGTGTGAGATCCCATCGAGAACGGTCCGCGCCGACCGGACTCCACCACCTGATAAGGAGCCCCATGACCACCCCGGATTTCCGCACCGAAGCGCAGGGCCACCTCGGCGATCTCATAGCACTGCGACGTACACTCCACGCGAATCCCGAACTCGGCTACGATCTTCCCTTCACTCAGCAGACGGTGCTCGACGAGCTCGCCGGGCTGGGACTCGAGATCACTAGGGGTGAGTCCCTGACCTCGGTGGTGGCCGTCCTCAAGGGCGGAAAGCCAGGACCCGCGGTGCTGCTGCGCGGGGACATGGACGCACTGCCGGTCGCCGAGGACACCGGCCTGGACTTCGCGTCGACGAACGGGAACATGCACGCGTGCGGGCACGACCTGCACACGGCCGGACTCGTCGGCGCCGCCCGCCTGCTCGCCGCGCACCGGGAGGAGATCCCCGGTTCGATCATCTTCATGTTCCAACCCGCCGAGGAGGTCGACGGCGGGGCCGAACCGATGATCGCAGAGGGCGTGCTCGAGGCCGCGGGAGTCCCCGTCGTCGCGGCCTACGGCGTCCACGTCGAAGCCGATGTGCGCGGCCGCTTCACGACGAAGGGAGGCCCGCTCATGGCCGGATTCGCCGACCTCAGCCTGACCATCCACGGCGCCGGCGGGCACAGCAGCCAACCGCAGGCGACCCGCGATCCCGTACCCGCGCTCGCCGAGGTGGTGCTGGCGCTGAATACGATGACCGGCCGGTCCTTCGACATCTTCGACCCCGTCGTCGTCTCGGTCACCCAGCTCGAAGCGGCGCAGGCGAGCAACGTCATCCCCGACTCGGCGAAGCTCACCGCCTCCATCCGCTTCCTCTCCGCCGAATCGCTGGCGCTGCTGCAGAAGCGGGTGAGTGAGATCGCCGAGAACATCGCCCGCGCTCATCGCTGCACTGCCGAGGTGGACTTCCAGGTGGGGTTCCCCGTGACCGTGAACAACCCCGCCGAGTCAGCGGTCGTCCTCGACCGGTTGGGCTCGGTGTTCGGGTCCGAGCGGGTCGTGGAGATGGAGCATCCGCGGATGGGGTCCGAGGACTTCTCGTTCGTGCTCGAGAAGGTGCCGGGCACATTCGTCTTCCTCGGGGCGACGCCCGAGGGCATCGACCCGGACGCGGAGACGAACCACTCACCGCGGGTGCAGTTCGACGACGGACTGCTCGGAGATCAGTCCGCTGCGCTGGCCCACCTCGCATTCGTGCGGTTGGAGGATGAGGCTGCGCGGCGCTGAGATGCCTGCGCTGACGGGGCTGCCTCGAGACAACGGTGGAGCGCCGAGACCACTGTGTGTGCATGGGCGTCTCGGCGCTCCACCGTTGTTTCGACGAAGCTGGGTTCAGCTCGCCGTGCCTCGTCGCTGCGTTGTCGGCGTTCTTTGGTCATTCCACCGTGATCTGGGCGAGGAAACCACGGTGGAATGACCAAACAATCGCTGCCCCACGCCCCAGATTATCCCGGTGAGTGGCGGTGACATGAGTGCGGGAGTGTGCAGGCGCAATCGGACGCTGAAGAGTCATCGACAGACAGCATCCGGTTGCGCCCACTTCTCGGCAGCCGACCGCCCGACCCGCGCCTTGAGAGGAGCGGGTCGGCCGGTGGCTTCGAGTTCTCGACGTTCCACTCTCGTCTCGCAGCCATGAGAGAGGCACGAGCGGAACGTGAGTCTGGGGTGCCTGAGGCTGTAACGAAGGCCGGCAGCTGCGTCGACGGCCCCAAGCGGAGGCAGTGCTCCAGTGGCCCAAGCGACAGGGAGAGCCCCCGGCGGAGGCAGTGCCCCAGTGCCCCAGGCGGCATGGCCCTTGTCGACAGGGCCTCAGGCGGTGATGAGGCCGTGCGGGTCGAGGACGAACTTCTTCGCGACACCCGAGTCGAAGTCCGCGTAACCCTGCGGAGCGTCCTCGAGTCGGATCGGGGTGGCGTTGACGTTCTTCGCGATCGAGACCTTGTCGTGCAGGATCGCCTGCATCAGCCCGCGGTTGTACTTCATGACCGGGCACTGTCCGGTGACGAAGACATGCGACTTCGCGAAGCCGAGGCCGAAGCGCATCGACAGCGACCCTTCCTTCGCCGCCTCATCCGGAGCGCCGGGGTCGCCGGTGACGTAGAGTCCGGGAATGCCGAGGCTGCCGCCGGCCCGCGTGATGTCCATGAGCGAATTGAGCACCGTGGCCGGGGCCTCGTGGCTCGCGTCCTTGCCGTGGCCGCGCGCCTCGAATCCCACCGCGTCGATGCCGCAGTCGACCTCCGGCTCGCCGAGGATCTGCTCGATCTGATCCTTCGGGTCGCCCTTCGACACATCGACCGTCTCGCAGCCGAAGCCGCGTGCCTGTGCCAGGCGGTCCTCGTTGAGGTCACCGACGATGACGCAGGCCGCACCGAGCAGATGCGCCGAGGTGGCCGCCGCGATTCCGACCGGGCCCGCCCCGGCGACGTAGACCGTCGAACCCACACCGACACCCGCACTGACGGCACCGTGGAATCCGGTGGGGAAGATGTCGGAGAGCATCGTGAGGTCGAGGATCTTCTCCATCGCCTGATCCTTGTCCGGGAACTTCAGGACATTCCAGTCGGCATAGGGTACGAGCACGTACTCGGCCTGCCCGCCGACCCAGCCGCCCATGTCGACGTAGCCGTACGCCGAACCGGGCCGGTCGGGATTGACGTTGAGGCAGATCCCGGTCTTGCCTTCCTTGCAGTTGCGGCAGCGGCCGCAGGAGATGTTGAACGGCACCGAGACGAGGTCGCCGAGCTTGACGAACTCGACGTCGCGACCGACCTCGACGACCTCACCGGTGATCTCGTGGCCGAGCACGAGGCCTTCCGGGGCAGTGGTGCGGCCCCGGACCATGTGCTGGTCGGAGCCGCAGATGTTCGTGGCGACGGTCTTGAGGATGACACCGTGGTCGACCTTGCGGCCGATGTTGGCGGGATTGACCCCGGGACCGTCCTTGAGGACGAATTCCGGGTATTCGGTGTCGATGACCTCGACCTTGCCGGGACCGGCGTAGCTGATTGCCTTATTGCTCATCCTTGAGCCTCCATATGCGCGAGTGTGCGGGAGTTCCGAGACACAGGTGAGCCGATCGACCCACCTGAAATATCAGTCTGTTATCAGACGTAGATGCAGTCTCGCTGTCGTCGACGAGCTGTGTCAAGCCCCCTCAGGAATCTTCGCGCAGGCGAGTCGAGAGGATGTATTGGGACATCGTGCGCAGATGCTGCATCGACTCCCGGACCAACGGAGATCTCCGGCTTCCCGCCCGCACTGCGGCGATGATCTTCCGGCTCGGACGCCCGGTCCCGCTGAGCCGGATGCGGCGGACGTTGGCCTCGCCGGCGAGGCTGGCCAGGCGGGGCAGGAGACTCACGCCGACTCCGGCTCCGACGAGGGCCGCCGAGGTTTCCCACTCGACGGCCTCATGGGCCACTGCCGGCGTCACCCCGGCCGCGGTGAACGCGGCGACGAAGAGCGAGTGGTACGGCGATCCGGGGCTCGCCGTGATCCACTCCTCGCCGGCCAGCTCTCCCAGCGTCACCGATTCGCGATCGGCGACCGGATGATCGGCCGGGACCATGACATCGAGCGGATCATCGAGGAGATCGATGCTCTCGAAGCGATCGTCCTCCTCGACCTGCACATTGCCCTGCATGGACACAATGACGGCGAGGTCGATGCGTTCGGCGATGAGGAGTTCGAAGCAGCGGGTCGGGGTCGCCTCGATGACATGGACGGTGACGCCGGGGCGCGTCGTGCGCAGCTTCGCGGCCAGGGGTGCCAGGAGATTCGACGAGGCGGTCGAGAAGCCGCCGATCCCGAAATGCTTCGGGGCCTGTTCGCCCGCACCGAGCGCCCCTGCTCGGATGTCCTCCCATTCGGCCGACAGCGCATCCGTGCGACGGACGAGGTAGCGTCCCGTCGCGGTCAGTCGCAGCCCGCGTCCGTCCTTGACCAGCAGCGTCATTCCCAGGCTCTGCTGCAGCTCACGCAGCTGGCCGGATACGGCCGAAGGCGAGTATCCGGTGAGCTCCGCGGTGGCGGCGACGGTGCCACAAGCGGCGAAGGTCCGCAGGGTCGTGAGTCGAGGGTCGAGCATGGTTCACATTATGCAGGTATTCCGCATGATATTGAACGAAATCTCGCGCTTTTCCTGCAAAGTCGAGATCGCTATCGTTGCCTACGTGATCGCGCTCACACGGCTCGGTCACTGCGGTGTACGGCGCTGTGGTGTGTCGCCCCGTCGTCCGGCCGCAATCGGCAGACATCCAGGGAGATGAGAATTGACCGCTACCAATCTGGCACCGACGAAGAAGGGCTTCCCCGCAGGCTTCAGCGAGGAGAAGCTCGACGAGATCCGCGTCCGGCTCGACACCCGTCGGGCCGGCTTCTCGCTCGAGGCGCCGTTCTACACCGATGACAACCTCTTCAACCTCGACATGCAGGGCATCTTCGGCCAGCACTGGGTCTTCGCCGGCAGCGTGGCCGAGATCCCCGAACCCGGCGACTACATCACGCTCGACTACGGCCCCTACTCACTCGTCGTGCTCCGCAACGACGACGGCGGCGTCAACATCCTCCACAACGTCTGCCGCCACCGCGGCGCTCGCGTACTCACCGAGTCCAGCGGAACCACCGGCAACCTCGTCTGCGGGTACCACTCGTGGACCTACTCGCCCGAAGGTGACCTCATCCACGCCTCGGCGCCGGGAGAGATGACCTTCGACAAATCCTGCTACGCGCTCAAGCGCGCCCACGGAAAGATCGTCGCAGGACTCGTCTTCCTCTGCCTCGCCGAGGAACCGCCGAGCGATTTCGACGAGACCGCGAAGATCTTCGAACCCTACATCGCCCCGCACGAGCTGGCGAAGACGAAGGTCGCCTACCAGCAGAACATCATCGAAGAGGGCAACTGGAAGCTCGTGATGGAGAACAACCGCGAGTGCTACCACTGCGACGGTCACCCTGAGCTGGCCTGCTCGCTTTTCCCCACGTGGGGTCTGACCGATGAGACCATCCCACCCCACCTCGAGGATGTGTGGGACCGCAACCAGCAGGCCCAAGCCTCGTTGGAATACCGGTGCCGCCGCTACGGTCTGCCCTACGAGGTCGTCGAGGAACTCGACACCCGCATCGCCGGCATCCGCATCTCCCGGGAATCCCTTGACGGTGCGGGGGAATCCTTCTCCGCCGACGGCAGGCGGCTGTCGAAGAAGCTGCTCGGCGACCTGCCGGACTTCCGACTCGGAAGGTGCTCGATGCACCTGCAGCCGAACTCCTGGTTCCACCTCCTCGGCGATCATGTCATCACCTTCGGTGCGTTCCCGATCAACGCGCACCAGACGCTCGTGCGCACCACATGGCTCGTCGCCGACGATGCCGTCGAGGGAGTCGACTACGATCTCGACACGCTCACCCACACGTGGAAGCAGACGAATCTGCAGGACAAGGCGTTCGTCGAACTCTGCCAGCAGGGCGCCGCGAGCCCCTTCTACGAGCAGGGTCCGTACATGAAGAGCGAATACCAGGTCGAGGCCTTCATCAGCTGGTACGTGCAGCGGATGCGGGAGCATGTGGGATGAAGGGTTCCACTGAGCCCCTGATTCCGCTCGCGCAGCGGATCCGGGGGCTGGAGATGCCGTGGAATCGAGTCCTCTCCAGCACCACCGGTCCGGCGGGAGCGGCCACCGCTCTCGGACCCTGGCATCCGCAGGAGTTCGCAGCGGAATGCGTCGAAACCATCCCCGAGGCCGGGGGCATGATGGTCTTCGTCTTCCGTCGGATGGACGGAGCGCCGCTGGCGTTCCGGTCCGGGCAGTACATCAACATCGACTTCCCCGTCGACGGTCCGGACGCGGAGCCGGTCTCGCGCAGCTACTCGATCTCGAGCGCTCCGACCGAGCCCTGGACGTTTTCGATCACGATCAAAAGGGACCCCGAGGGGAAGGTCTCGCCGTGGGCGCATGAGAATATCAGGCCGGGCACGGTCCTCGACATGCTCGGACCGGTGGGAGCGTTCCACCTCGCCGACTACGACCGGCGCGCGCGCTTCCTCCTGCTGGCCGCTGGGGCCGGCATCACCCCGATGATGTCGATGATCCGCACGGTCCATTCGCTGCCGGGACAGGCCGACGTCGTGCTCCTCTATCACGGTTCGGCACCGGATCGCTTCGCCTTCGCCGAGGAACTCGACTTCCTCGCGAAGGCGGACTTCCGGATCAAGGTCATCTACTGCCTCGGCGATCGGGAGCAGGCGGCGGAGTCGACATGGACGGGGCGGACCGGGCGGCTGACGACAGAGCTCATCGACGAACTCGTCCCTGACGCCAACGGTCGGCAGGTCTTCGCGTGCGGTCCCGAAGGCTACCTCAACGCGGCGACGGACATGCTGCGCGCCGTCGGGGTCGACGACACCTCGATCTTCATGGAGTTCTTCTCCGGGGATCGCCAGATCCGCAAGGAGTACGCCGAGGAGGTCGCGATCGCCGGTGAGATCGCCGAGGAGATCGCGGCTTCGACCGAGGAGTACTACGAGGCGCAGCCTCCCGCGCTGGACATGTACGAGCCCGACTACGACGCGGACGGTCCCATCGAGGCGGCCGGTGTGCCGACCGAGGCCGTGGACGCCGAGGCGGTCGTACCCATCGAGGACGAAGTCGAGATCGAGGTCGTGGGACTCGACGACGTCGACAACACCCTCGCCGAGGCGGGGGCGGGGTCAGTCTCCGACGCTGGGGCCGCGGATTCGGCCGGGACCGGGTCGGCCACCTCGGCGAGGGCATCGGACGAAGATGACGAAACCGCCGTCGTCGACCCGACCACCCTGCCTACGGTGGGCGAGGGCGAGCACACGATGTCGTTCGTGCGCGCGGGTCTCAATGTCCGGGTGGGCGAGGAGGAGAGCGTGCTCGAGGCCGCCCGGCGGGCCGGGGTGAAGATCCCGGCGAACTGCCAGGAGGGCATGTGCGGCTCGTGCAAGGTCGTCAAGCTCGACGGGGAAGTCGACATGAACCATCAGGGCGGAATCCGTGCCAGAGAGATCGACGCGGGCAAGTTCCTGCCGTGCTGCTCGATCGCGAAGTCGGACCTCGTCATCGATGTCTGAGACCGACGGTCCTCCATCCGAATCACAGCACCACCCACGATTTTCACTACCACGCAAGGAGAACCCAGTGCCGAACGCAACACCTCGCGTCGTCATCATCGGAACCGGCATCGTCGGCGCCAACCTCGCCGACGAACTCGCCCAACTGGGCTGGACGAACACGCTCGTCATCGAGCAGGGCCCGCTGAACATCCCCGGCGGATCGACCTCGCACGCCCCGGGACTCGTCTTCTCCTCGAACGGGTCGAAGTCGATGACCGAGTTCGCGCAGTACACGATTGAGAAGCTCACCTCGCTCAAGGACGCAGACGGTCGGGGCTCTTTCCTGCCCGTGGGCGGACTCGAGATCGCCACGACCGATGAGCGCCTCCAGGACCTCCACCGCCGGGCAGGATGGAACCGGTCCTACGGCGTCGAAGCGAACATCATCGACGCCGACGAATGCGCCAGACTCTTCCCGATGCTCAACCAGGACATGGTCCTCGGCGGTCTGCTCACCCCCGGGGACGGACTTGCACTGGCCGCGAAGGGCACACAGCTCGTCATCGAGCGGGCGCGGGCCGCCGGCGTCGAGTTCCGCGACCGGACCACGGTCACCGACATCGAGACGAAGGGCGGCAAGGTCACCGCCGTCATGGCCGGGGAAGACCGGATTCCCGCTGATATCGTCGTCTCCTGCGCTGGATTCTGGGGGCCGAAGATCGGGGAGATGGCCGGCACGACGATTCCGCTTCTGCCGCTGGGTCACCAGTTCGCCTGGACCACGGAGGCACCGTCGCTGATCGGGAAGAACGAGTTGCCCGCGGGTGCGCAGGCACCGATCCTGCGCTACCAGGACAAAGACCTGTACTACCGCGAATGGGGCGAGCGGATCGGCATCGGCTCCTACGCCCACCGTCCGATGCCCGTCGACCTCGACGAGCTGCCGAAGTACTCGCCCGACGAGATCACCTCGGAGAAGATGCCCTCGAGCCTCGAATTCACACCCGAGGACTTCGCCCCCGAATGGGAGGCGACGAAGGAGCTGCTGCCCGAACTGGCACAGACTCAGATCCAGCGCGGCTTCAACGGCATCTTCTCCTTCACCCCCGACGGCGGTTCACTGGTCGGTCAGTCCCGTCAGGTCGATGGATTCTTCGTCGCCGAGGCGGTATGGGTGACCCACGGTGCCGGAATCGCCCGCGCCGTGGCCGAGCTCATCGCCGAGGGCCAGTCGCGGACCGACCTGTCCGGCATCGACCTCAACCGCTTCGAAGACGCACTGACCACCCCCGACTATGTCAGCGAGACCTCGCAGCAGAACTTCGTCGAGATCTACGACGTCATCCACCCGCTGCAGCCGCGGGTCTCACCGCGTGATCTGCGTTCGAGCCCGTTCCGCCGACAGCAGGAGGAGCTTGGGGCATTCTTCCTCGAGACCAACGGCTGGGAGCGGCCGCACTGGTTCGAGGCGAACGCTTCACTGCTGTCCGAGATGCCGTCCGAGTGGGCGGCTCCGGAGCGGGATGCGTGGGCGGATCAGTTCCACTCGCCGATCGCCGCGGCCGAGGCATGGAAGACGCGCACCTCGGTGGCGATGTTCGACATGACTCAGCTCAAGCGCTTCGAGGTCACCGGTCCGGGTGCGGGCGAACTCCTGCACGGAATGACCACCTCGTCGATGCTGCGCAAGCCCGGAGCGGTCAGCTACACGCTGCTGCTCGACGAGGCCGGCGGCATCACGAGTGACATCACTGTGGCGATCCTCGACGAGCAGACCTACCAGGTGGGGGCGAACTCGAACATCGACTTCGCGTACATTTCGCGGGCGGCTCGGCATCAGAGTGAAACGGATCCAACGAAGTGGGTGACCGTGCGGGAGACGACGCCGGGCACGTGCTGCATCGGTCTCTGGGGCCCGCTGGCCAGGGACGTCATCGCCAAGGTCACGGACGAGGACTTCAGCGACGATGGTCTGAAGTACTTCCGGACGAAGCCTGCCGTGCTCGGGGGAGTGCCGGTGACGGCGATGCGTCTGTCCTACGTCGGTGAGCTCGGGTGGGAGATCTACACCTCCGCGGATCTCGGGTCGAAGCTCTGGGACGTGCTGTGGGAGGCAGGGGAAGAGTTCGGCATCATCGCCGGCGGCCGCGAGGCGTTCAACTCGATGCGTCTGGAGAAGGGCTTCCGCTCCTTCGGCACGGACATGACGAGCGAGCACGAGCCGGTTCAGGCGGGCCTCGGCTTCGCAGTCAAGGCCTCGAAGACCGATGACTTTATCGGCAAGTCCGCGCTCGAGGCCAGGGCCGCGGCCGCGACGAAGAAGCTGACGTGTCTGACTCTGGATGTGCCCTCTGACGTGGTGCTCGGCAAGGAGCCGGTGTATGTGGTCGGGGGTGCGGGTGCCGCGGATGGCGGGGTTTCCGGCGGTCAGGCCGACGGTTATGTCACCTCGGCGGCATACGGGTACACGATCGGGAAGTCGATCGCCTACGCGTGGCTGCCGAACACTCTGTCGGTCGGTGACGCGGTCGAGATCGAGTACCTCGGGCGGCGACTGCCGGCCACAGTCACCGCCGAGCCCCTCTTCGATCCGGAGATGACGCGCCTGAAGGGCTGAGCGGAAAGGCCTGCCGGCTCCGGCTTAGGAGGGCGTTCTGGTCACGTTTTTCGCAGCACACCGTGACCAGAACGACCACCTAGTCCGACAGCTGCGCGAGGGACGGAGCAAAAGCAGGAATGGGACCTCATCAAGAAATAAATTGTGCGTCGAGAGACTTGAGTGCGCCCTAGTCCGCTATCTCGGGCTTACAGCTCGAATCATGAGGGTCTGGCCGAGTTCGGCAGCGTTCTTTGTGAGCTCGACGTTGACCCACGCGCACATGTCTGCCGCGGAGTATCCGAGTTCGATTGGCCATGGATAGGCCGAGGCCTGGTCCAGGTCCGCGCAGCCCGAGAGGGCTGTTGCCCATTCGCGACGTAAGCCTCGGAGCCGGTCCTTGACCGCCTCTGCGGCACCGGGCCAACCGATCTGATCTCGAGTGGGAGGGGGTGTCTTCGTGAGATGAGCATGCGCAGTGCTCCACCACCAGTCAATGTGCCAGGTAACCCAGGCGACGGTCGGCACTGGCACAGGGTCGGGTTCAGTCTCGGCGAAGTCCGGGACCCATTCATTTCCGGCACGATGGATATCCCACACGACAGGTGCGACTCGCCAGTGGAGGTCCTCGTCGTTCATTCGTTCGAGGTGGTAGTCGAGCAGCCCCCAGGCGATCTCGAATTGCCTCTGGAGAAGTCTACGGGTCGTCACGAGGCCTGACCCTTCTGAGGACGCACATGCACCAGTTGCTTTCCGAGGTTGGCTCCATCGAAGAGACCTTGAAGTGCGGCCGGGGCCGCCTCCAACCCCTCAAGCACATTTTCGGCCCACCTGAGCTCCCCTGATGCGACCCAGTCGACCAGGTGACCCAGCGCTGTGGGGAAGTCGGCCACATGGTCGAGGAAGATGAAGCCCTCCATGCGCGCTCGTTTGAACGCCAGCTGCATGTAGTTCGCTGGTCCCATTCCATACCCGGCTGCGGTGTAGCCGGAGGAGACCGATCCGCACAGAGCGATTCGACCGTGCACAGCGAGCCGATCCAGAGCTATCTCGAGTTGCGGTCCGCCGACGTTGTCGAAGACCGCAGTCAGACCTTTCGGGGCCAACTCTCTCAGTGCATCAGATACGTCGTGGTGGTAGTTGACGCATTCGAACCCGGCCACCTCTCGCACCCAGTCAACCTTCGCGCTGCTGCCGGCCGTGCCGATGACCCGAGCACCACGTAGTTTGGCAATCTGCCCAGCCAGCGACCCCACGCTCCCGGCTGCGGCAGTAACCAGTACAACGTCGTCCTTGCCGACATCCAGGACACGGTCGATCCCGATGTATGCCGTCAGACCGCTCACTCCGAAGACAGTGAGCATTTTCCGGGGGTCGATACCGTCGGGCACCGGATTCATTCCGAATAGCCCCTCCGCGCGGGCCACGGCGTACTCCTGCCAGCCGAGGGTGCCATAGACCCACTGCCCCAAGTGGAGCGCTGGATCCTTAGTGGCCACAACGCGTCCCACACCACTGCCGCGCATCACTTCGCCGACGTCCACAGGATCGACGTACGTCGAATCCGCGTTGAGCCACGTACGCTGGGTCGCATCGATTCCCAGCCACTCGACCTCTACCAGCGCCTCGCCCTCGGCGAGCGGAGCAATTGGCAGCTCTCTCAGCACGAAGGTGTCCTCCGTGATCCGGTCCGCCGGTCGCTCCTGCACGACGATCTGGCGGTTCTTACCTGGGAGATTCACAATTCCTCCTACTGGGACTCAGCGCGTGAGAAACTCGTGACGAGCTCCTCGGCGGTCGGCCCGCACGGAGCGCCTGCGGCAATCCGCGGCGCCTCGGCGTCAAGGGAACGCCGAAGAACCCGGGCCATCAACTTTGAATCGACTTCCCACATCTCGCCTGCGGCCTGCCCTTGTACGAAGTCCTCAATCAGGTCATCGAGCGAGCGTTCTGCCACCATCTCGTAGCTGTGGCCGTCGAAGACCGTACGGTGCGCAGCGATCGCGATCAGTGCCTTCATACGCTCCGGCTCGCGTTCGGCGCGGTTCAACCTCGACAACACTCTTTCACGATACCATTCAGCATTCGAATACAGCAGAGTATCTGAACATTCTCGCGCCGCCATCAGTCTCATTGCTGGCGTCCTCGGGGGAGCCATCCTGATCAATAGCGCAGCTCGACGAGGACACCTCAGATACCTGGGTGAGAAGTCCGATGCGGCCAGTGAAGCTCCTGCAGCGGCCGCTCGGTGCTGAACGGTGCGGGCGGCTTGGGCTGCGGTATGCACCCGAACATGACACCGATGTTCCATATGGTGGATTTTTGTTGATCATTTGATGGGACGACGAAAGTATGGCGAGGACAGAGCAATTCCGGCCTCCCCACCTCGGCGAGGAGGTCGGAACCCAGCTGCAGAGGTGAACCCGAAGGAGTGTCCATGTCCTCGCCTGCGATCATCGGCTGGTCCCACAGCAAGTTCGGCCGATCCGAGTCCCCGCTGCCGCAGATGATGGGCGACGTCGCCCGCGATGCCATCGCCGACGCAGGTCTGGAACCGGCCGACATCGACGTCATCCACGTCGGCGTCTACAACAACGGACTCTCCCGCCAGGGCTTCGAAGCAGCCCTGCCCGGCACCGTGTTCGACGAACTCGCCCTTACCCCGGCTCACCGACACGAGAACGCCTGCGCCACCGGCTCCACCGCCGTCTTCGCCGCCCACGACTCCATCGCCGCCGGCCGCCACCGGACCGCGCTGGTCATCGGTGCCGAACGCATGACCCAGGCCTCGGGGCACGACGTCAACGAAGTGCTGCTCAGTGCCAGCTACCGGGAAGAGGAAGAGCACTTCAAATCCTTCGCCGGAGTCTTCGGCGAGATCGCCCGCCAATACTTCGACCGCTACGGCGACCACTCCGAGACCCTCGCGAAGATCGCTGCGAAGAACCACGCCAACGGCTCCCACAACCCGCTCGCCCACATGCGGAAAGACCTCGGCTTCGACTTCTGCAACACCGTGTCCGAGAAGAACCCCTACGTTGCCGAGCCTCTCCGCCGCACCGACTGCTCGATGGTCTCCGACGGCGCCGTCGCCCTCGTCATGGCCGCCGAAGACGTCGCCGCCTCCGCCCCGCAGGCCGTGACCTGGAGAGGTATGGGCAACGCCAACGACATCATGCCGCTGTCGAGGCGCGACCCGCTCGAGATGGCAGGCGCCCGCGCCGCCATGACCCAAGCACTGAGGGCCGCAGGCATCGGCATCGACGATCTCGACCTGCTCGAGACCCACGACTGTTTCACAATCGCCGAACTCCTCGAATACGAAGCCTTCGGACTCGCCGCCCCCGGACAGGGCCACACCCTCGTCGACGACGGTGCCACCACCGTCGACGGACGTCTGCCGGTCAACCCCTCCGGAGGACTCAAAGCCAAGGGGCACCCGATCGGCGCGACAGGCGTATCCATGCATGCCCTGGCCGCGGCCCAGCTGACCGGCCGATCACCCGGCCTCCAGATCGAAAGCCCGGAGCTCGCTGGAGTCTTCAACATGGGCGGCGCCGCCGTGTCGAACTTCGCCTCCGTCCTCGAGCGCGTACGCTGATGCGCGCGATCTCGCCGACTTCACCGGCCAAGGACTTCACCCCCACACCTCGGCGCGGGGTCAACGTCTCCCACTTCCTCACCCAGACTGCCCGCCGCATTCCCGACCGCCTCGCCGTCGTCGACGACGACCGTGGGCAACGTTGGACGTGGGCCGAACTCGACGCCCGCGCCGAAGCGCTCGCCGCCGCCCTCCAGTCCGGAGGCGTGGGCCGACGCGACACCGTCCTCCTCGTCTCGGCCAACCATGCCGAGGTGATCCAGTCCTTCTGGGGAATCCTCCGCTCCGGCGGTGTCATCGCGCCGCCCAATGCGGCTTTGTCGACCGAGGAGCTGCTCGGAATCAGCGCCGAGGTGGCACCCGCCGCCGTCATCGCCGACCGCGCCCACGCGGAGTTCGTCGCAGCTCTGCAGGCCGAGGGGTTCACCGGGCCCGTGCTGTGGATCGGCGAGCTGCCCACCATCGGCGCATCACCGAGCGGACCCCACAGCGCCGAAACCACCCCCGGCACGGGGTCGTCTGGTCGTGCAGGGGCGGTCTCAGCGGTTGTGGGCGTCGACTCGGCAGTCGAGGAGGACGACCCCTGCTGGTACTTCTTCACCTCCGGGTCGACCGGGCGACCCAAGGCCGCGACGTTCACGCACCGCCACCTCGGCGCGGTGCTCATGAACCATCGCTGCGACCTCTTCCCCAACGAGGACGAGACCGGGGCGTCCCTCGTTCTCGCGCCTCTGTCCCACGGAGCGGGCATCCATATGCTCGGGCAGGTCTTCGGCGGCACTCCGTCGATCATCCACCCAGGCGGCAAGCCCAGCGTGGAGTCCCTGTGGCCTGCCATCGACGCGTACGGCATCACGAACGCCTTCACCGTCCCGACCATCCTCAACCGCATCGCCGCCGGCTACCCAGAGGGCCGCGGCCCCGACGATCACACCTTGGAGCGCGTCATCTACGCGGGTGCCCCGATGCTCGCCGCCGATCAGGCCCGCGCACTCGAGAGGCTGGGACCCTGCCTCGTCCAGTACTTCGGACTCGCCGAGGTGACCGGAGCGATCACGATCCTCCGCCCCGAGGACCACGGAGCCATCCCCGTCGACGACGCCGGCATCGGCACCTGCGGCCGAGCTCGCACCGGAGTCGAGATCGTCATCGTCGACGAGACCGGCAGGCAGCTGCCCGCCGGTGAACAGGGCGAAGTCTGCGTGGCCGGACCGACCGTCTGCGCCGGCTATCTCGGTCGCCCCGATGCGAACGCCGAATCCTTCGCCGGCGGACTCTTCCACACCGGCGATGTCGGCTACCTCAACGAACGCGGGTACCTGTTCCTCACCGGCCGGAAGTCCGATATGTACATCTCCGGCGGTTCGAACGTGTACCCCCGCGAGATCGAGGAGCTCCTCCTCACCGACACCGAGGTGGCCCAGGCCGTCGTCGTGGGCGTGCCCGACCCGCAGTGGGGAGAGATCGGCGTGGCCGTCATCGAACGCGCGCCGTCGACCGGGGTCGAAGGTATCGGCGACGGAGGTGCCGGTGGCGCCGATGCCGACGACCTGGCCGAGCGGCTGACCGCGCTGTGCAAGTCGGGGCTGGCGAAATACAAGGTGCCCAAGGAGATCCACTTCGTCGAGACCATGCCGGTCACCGCCTACGGCAAACTCGCGCGCAAGGAACTCAAGGCCGAATACTCCCAAGGACGGGGCAGCGCACGATGAACACGACAGAGACGGCAACCGTGTCAGTGCCGACCGGTAGGTTAGTCGGCACGACGATCATGGCCATCGGCTGCGGCACTCCGGACAGGGAGGTGAATAACGGCTTCGCCGCGGCGATCGGATTCCTGCGCGAGGGAGCGAAGGTCTGCATCGTCGACCGTGACCCGAAGGCGCTTGACGAAGCGACGCGCGCCCTCGCCGAGGCGGCTGCCCAGGCCGGAGCGGACGGTGCGGCCTGGGCTGGGCGGGGCCGCCTCGGCGGGTTCGCTCTCGATGCCCAGGTTGATCTCGACGCTCAGCTGACCACGGTCGTCGCCGACGTCGGCGACGAGCACTCTCTGGCCGATGCCTTCGCCCACTGCGCGGACACGCTCGGCGGCCCGACGGTTCTTCACTACAACGTCGGCATCGTCGTCAACGGAGGAGTCGATACTCTCGACACCGGGGGTTTTCGGCGAGCGCTCGACATCAACCTCACCGGCGCCTTCTCCGCGATCAAGCACGCCCTGCCGCATATGCGCGCGGCCGGCACAGGCTCGATCATCACTGTGTCCTCCGTCGGCGGAATGCGCTACCTGGGCTATGACTACCCCGCGTACGCCGCCTCGAAGGCCGGGCTGATCGAACTGACGAAGGTCGTCGGCGCGCAGTACGCCTCCGAGGGGATCCGCGCGAACTCGATCGCCCCCGGGCTCATCGAGACCCCGCTCATCCACCGGTCGATCTCCGGCCACTACGACTCTGTCGAGGACATGCTCGCCGCCCGGCATGCCCAGTCCCCGACAGGGAAAATGGGGCGACCCGAAGACGTTGCGGACCTCGCGGTGTTCCTCGCCTCGACCGAATCGGCCTACATCAACTCCACGCTCATCCCGGTGGATGGGGGACTGACCCATTACGCGGGGATGCCGAAACGATGAGGGCACGGTTCGAACGGATGGAGGCGGCCGCCTCGGCGGGGGAGGACCCGGCCGGCGCGGACGGACGCTCGCATGCGGACCTGCGGGCCACCTCAGCGCGGAGATGACCCTGCCGGCCACGGATACGCCAGCGAAATAACGACAACAAGGAGGCAATGGTGCCGACAATGCAGACGAAGAGGGCGACGCTCGCCTGGTTGGCGGTGCTCATGGTGTGCGCCCTGCTGTTGGCGGGGTGCGGAACGAACTTCGGCACCACCGACGACGGCAAGCAGCGCTACCGGTGGAAGATGACGGTGACCACGGGCTCGACGAGCACGTGGTACCTTGCAGCGGAGAAGTTCGCAAAAGACCTGGACAAGGAGACCGACGGGCGGATCACGATGAAGGTCTTCGCCAACGAACGGCTTTCCGCCGGGGAGGCGACAGCAGGGGTCGAACAGCTCATGGACGGGGCGAAGGACTTCTCCTACAACTCGCCGATCATCTACGCCGGTGTCGACCCGCGCTTCGGCGCCGTCACCGCGCCCTTCGTCTTCGACTCCGTCGCGGACGGGCAGAAGGCGCTCGCGGGCAAGGGCGGGGACGTCTACTCCGACTATCTCGCCGAACGCGGTGTCCACCTGCTCGGTTTCGGCGAATCCGGGATGCGGCAGCTGACGAACACGCACCGGGCGATCCACACGCCTGAGGACATGAAGGGCATGAAGTTCCGCATCCCCGGCTTCGGCATGTACACCGACCTCTACCGCGGGCTCGGTGCGAACCCCACGACGATGCCTTTCGGTGAGGTGTTCACCGCACTCCAACAGGGAGCGATCGACGGGCAGGAGAACCCGATCGACGTCATCTACTCCTCGAACCTCCAAGAGGTCCAGCCGTACCTGACGCTGTGGAACTACTCCTACGACCCTCTTGTCCTCGGCGTCAACAAGGACCTCTTCGATTCGCTGACGAAGGAGGACCAGGAACTCGTGACTCGTCTGGCTAGGCAGACGAACGACTTCCAGATCAAGAAGAACCGCGACGGCGAGCAGAAGCTCATCGCCGAACTCAAGGACTCCGGCATGAAGGTCAACGAGCTCAGCGACGAAGAGAAGGACGCCTTTCGCACGAAGCTCGAACCGATCTACGCGAAGTACCGCAAGGTCTGGGGCCCCGACATGTCCTCAGCATTCATCCCGAAAGGACTGTGAGATGAGAGCCATCAGATTCTTCGAGGACTGGGTCGTCATCGGATCGTTCGCGATGATCGTGATCGTCACCTTCGTCAACGTCCTCTCCCGCTACATCTTCAAGGCCTCGCTGGCGTTCTCCGAGGAGCTGACCATCAACTTCCTCGTCGTCATGACGATGATGGGAGCCGTCGTCGGCATCCGCCTCGGCGCGCACCTCGGGTTCACGTATCTCGTCGAGAACGCGAAAGGCCAGGTCCGTCGGATCCTGCTCATCACCGGCACCGTGCTCATCGTCATCTTCCTCGCCGTCCTCCTCATCTGGGGTGGCGAGATGACGATCGCGCAAGGCCTGCGCGGCCGCTCAACCCCCTCGCTGGGGGTCCCGCAATGGCTGTTCACCCTGTCCATCCCGCTGGCCGGTCTGCTCGGGATCCTGCGCAGCATCCAGGCCCTGCGGACCTCGCTGCATGAGGACACCTCCGCCGAGGCGGTCACCCGGCGGCTCGCGAGCGAAGCCGCCCCGGTCGTCGACAGTGCCGAGTTCTCATCCGAACCCACCTCCGATTCCAGCGAACTCAATGGAGGTCGGAAATGATCACGCTCCTGCTTTTCGGCAGCTTCTTCCTCTTCCTCGGACTCGGTGTTCCCGTCGCCTTCGCGCTCGGTCTGTCCGCTGTCGTCACCCTGGTCACCACCGATGGTGTGCAGGTGCTGGATGTGGTGCCCTCGGTGATGTTCCCGTCGATGAGTTCGGGCACGCTGCTGGCGATCCCGTTCTTCGTCCTGGCCGGCATCGTCATGCAGTACACGGGCATCTCGCAGCGGCTGGTCGATCTCGCCTTCCTCATCTTCGGCCGCTTCAGCCATGGACTGGCCGCGGTGACGATCATCTCCGCGTTCTTCTTCTCCGCGATCTCGGGGTCGGGACCGGCCACGGTGGCTGCGATCGGTGCCATTCTCATCCCCGCGCTCATCCGCAACGGGTACGCGAAGAAGCACGCGATCTCCCTCGTCGCGGCCTCCGGCTCGATGGGCATCGTCGTCCCACCGTCGATCGCGTTCATCATCTTCGCCGTCGTCGCCGCCGAGTTCGGGTCGATCTCGATCTCCCGGCTCTTCATCGCCGGCATCGTGCCCGGCATCATCATGGCCGTCGCGTTCTTCATCGCAGCCCTCTTCGTTCCGCGGGTCCGTGAGATGGCAGGACTGCCGGTGAGGGCCGGCGTCGAGGTGGCCGCCGGCTCATCGTCGAACGGTGCCCCGTCGAACCGCGCCGGGTCGAATGACGCCGGGTCGGACGGGTCCGGGGCCGTCGCGCCCGCGGATCCGACAGCCACGGTCAAACCGGAGGGCGGCTTCGGGGAGATCCTCACTGCGCTTGTCAAGGCCATCCCCGGTCTCCTCATTCCGGTGATCATCCTCGGCGGGATCTACGGCGGAATCTTCACCCCCACCGAGGCGGGAGCTATGGCCAGCGTCTATGCGCTGGTTGTCGGGGTGTTCGTCTACCGGGAGCTCGGATGGAAGGACCTGCCGAAGGTGTTCCTCGAGTCCGGTGTCTCGACCGCGGTGATCATGTTCATCGTCGGGGTGGCGAGCCTCTTCTCCTATGTCATCACCGTGGAGGGCATCGCGGAGAGGATCTCGACGGCGGTGCTGTCGGTGACGGACAACAAGTACCTCATCCTCGCGGTGATCACGATCATCCTGCTCATCGTCGGCGCATTCGTCGACGCGATCAGCGCGTTCTATCTGTTCATTCCGATCCTCGTGCCGATCCTCCTCGGCGTCGGTGTGGATATGACGACGATCGGCGTGTTCATGACGGTCAACCTCGCGATCGGGCTGTTCACTCCGCCGGTCGGCCTCAACCTCTACGTCGGTGCCGGCATCGGCAAGGCGCGGCTCGAAGAAGTGGTGCGCGGGATCATGCCATTCCTCATCTGCGCGATCGTCGCGCTCCTGCTCATCACCTACATCCCGGCGATCTCGAACTGGCTGCCCGACCTGCTCGGGGTCGGGTAGGCGGGTGACCGTGCCCGGCTCGGCCGGCCCGCGCCTCGCGGGTCCTGCCGGCCGGGTCCGGTGGGATCGGCCGACGCTTCACTCTCACTATCTCAAGGAGAACCATGGAACCCTATCTGCTCACGAACAAGACTGCCCTGGTCACCGGTGCTGCGCAGGGCATCGGTCTGGCGATCGCCACCGCGTTGGCCCGGCGTGGCGCCTCAGTCGGCATCGTCGACCTCAAGGGTGCCGAGGATGCCGCCGCGGCCCTGGCCGAACAGTTCCCGGATCAGCGGTTCGCCGCTTTCTCACTCGACGTCCGCGATGCCGAAGAAGTGACCGCTGCGGTCGGATCGTTCGTGTCGAGCTTCGGGAGTCTCGATATCCTCGTCAACAATGCGGGCACGGCTGCGCGCATCGGCATCGATGGGATCACTGCCGAGCAGTGGCAACGTGACATCGAGACCAACCTCGGTGGGACGTTCAACTTCATCAAGGCCTCCGTCCACCCGCACATGAGCGAGGCGGGAGCCGGGTCGATCATCAACATCTCTTCGATCTCGGGCATCAACGGCGGAGCGGTCTCCGATGGTGAGGCCGGAACTCGGTCGGGGCCGGCGTACGCCGCGAGCAAGGGCGGGATCATCGCGCTGACGAAATGGGTGGCCAAGGAGTACGGACGTCAGGGCATCCGCTGCAATTCGGTGGCCCCAGGACCGGTCGAGTCCGCCCTCACCGTCGGCCAGACCTACGACACATCCGGTCAGGCGCTTGATCGGATGGGTCAGCCGGAGGAGATCGCCGAGGCGGTCGCCTACCTCGCCGGTGACGGTGCGGCGTTCACGACGGGACAGATCCTCCGCGTCGACGGCGGTGCGGTGATGTCGTGACCTCGTAATGTCGCGAGAGGGCGGGTCGGTCGATCTACCGCTCTGCCCTCAGGCCGAGTCCGGGGAGCGCGACGTCGAGGATGTCGGCAGAAGGAGTCCGCAGGTTGCTTGCTGCGCTGCCGCCGGTCACCTCGAGATAGGTGCGGACGATCTGCGCGCCGGCTGCATATCCGGCACCGGTGGGAAGTCCGACCGGCGTCGCACCGAACAACTCGGCAGTGGCATCGCCGAGCACCCACGGGGCGAAGTCGGCCATCCCACGGATGTCGAAGCCAGATGCCACCTTCTCCAGCACGGGCCGATCGTTCCGGATCTCGTCGCTGACGAAGTGCGTGTATCCGCGCTCGCCGTAGAGTTCTGCGGCGAAGACATCGGCCAAGCCCTCCGAGACGACATGCTCGCCGACGGTCACGGTCGCCGGATCCCAGACGATGCCGCCGGGAGAATAGCGGAGATTGTGGTGGAGTTCGTGGACCGCGATGGCTTCCAGCCGATTGAGGACCACGGGACTCGGCCAGAGAGTGATGGCGATGAAGCCGCTGATCCCTCCAAAGCCGGAGAGGCCGGCAACTTCGTCCATAAAATGCGGGTTGTTCGGGTCGCCGAGGACGATGAGCACGCGGAGATCCGGTACGTCGAGCGTCGGGTCTGCTGTCCTGATCTCAGCGATGCCGTCCTCGAGAGCGTTCCGGATGCGGTCCCAGGCATCTGCGCTGCGCAACCTGTCGAGGGCGCCGGCGAGCATGGTTTGTGTGCTGTCCGTTGTCTGTATCGGAAATCCGAAGCTCTGTGCATGGACTCGCTCCATGTCGACGTCAGGCACGAAGAAGTACATGCCTGTCATCGGCTCCCACATCTTGCGGAGCCGGTCGGCTCTCTCATCGGCCGGTGCGCTGAGCACGCGCTGCATGCCGGACGCGCTGTCGATCACTGTGACTGTCATGATGTCGAGGTTAGACCTTGACGCAACGGCAGGGTCAAGCCCTTGTGTCGCCGCGGATGGGACGGCAGAGACGAGGGACTGCCTGGCGGACCGCTCTGCTCATGTGATCCGTCGGACGAAGAGTTCGAAGGTCACGGCAACGGGATTCGACACCGGTGCCAGCGAGCCGGAGCTGACCTCACCGGCGACGTCGATGACTTCGCCGATGAGACTGACCCGGGGGCCCTGGGATTGAGCGTCGGTGACGGTGCCTGCCAGGTAGGTGAACTCGACAGCCGGCCACGGGGCTGTGCCGCCTGTGAACACGGCACCGGTCGTGCTGCCGAGGCTCGCGACCACCTCGGCGGAGGTGAAACCGGCGTTCCGGGTGACGGTGAGGACCGCCTCGTCGAGGAGCTCGCCGGGACGGACACGGGAGATGACGGCGTCGGGAACAGTTGTGTTGGAGGGCGCTGACGCTCGCGCCTCTGTGCCGGCCGATTCCGGCTCGAACAGATGCGGTGCGAAGGCGGAGAACCCGGTCTCGGGATCGACGTCGCTGACAAGCCTGGAATCGGCGAGAACGAACAGGCGGACCCTCAGACCCGAGGGTCCGGCCAGCGTGCCAGGCAGCAGATGCCCGCCCTTGATCACACCATCGGCATCGGTCCACGAAGCATGGATGTGGCAGAACGGGACATCGTCCCGGAACCCGACGGTGGCCGAGGCGTGACGCAGCTGAGTGGGCTGGTCGAATGCGAACGTGTGAGTGAAGGACATCGGGTGCTCGGCATCGGGGCCGTAGGCGGGATGAACGTATTCGATGTGCTCGAACTGACCGGAGACGAACTCCGCCATGATGCCAGAAACGCTGAAGGTGCCTAGCGCAGTCTCGAGCGCGGCGAACACGTCGGTACCCTCGGAGAGGTCGATAGTGTGCTCGGTGCAGCGAGTCGGCACGGATACGATGCGCGGGTCCTGGCGCAGCCCAGCGTGCACGACCGCTGTTCCCGGATTCTTGAGGGGAAAGGTCGGTCCAGGCAGCTCTGTGGTCTCGGCTCCATTGCTCATGTCCCGATTATCGTCGGCCCGAATGCTCACTGCCGTTGCAGACCCATCATGTGGAACATCGGACAGCGCCACACGCGGTCCGATCAGAGGCTGCTCTGCAGAGCCTCGATGACGAGATCGAGACCGTGGGATTCGCGGCGCGGGTCGGCCTCGAGGATCTGGATGAAACGTGATTCGATGTCCTGATCGATGATCGGGATCGCCTTGCAGCCGATCGCGTTGAGATTCGTCGGAATAGTGCGACCGGCCATCATCGCGATCATCGACGTGCCGACGAGGGAGCGCACCATGAGAACCGGGCAGGTCGCCTCCAGGGTGGGGGAGAAGACCTGACCCTGCGCCCGCACCGCCTGTTCGATGCGCATCCTCGCGGTGTTCCCGGCAGGCAGAGCGCCGACGGGAAAATCGGTCATATCGCTGATGAAGAGGCTGGGCCGGTCGGCCAGCGGATGCTCGTCGGCGAGAATCGCGAAGTTCGCCGCCTCCACCTCGGCGACCTTGCGCACTCCCGGCAAGGTGCCGAGTTCATGATTCGACATCGAGAAGTTCACACAGACATCGGCCTGCCGATTGCGCAGCACCTGCAGAGCTTCGACCGAGCCCCGGTCGATGATGCTGATCTGCACCCGATCGGTCGTACGCATCAGGCGGTTGATCGCATCGGCGACCACCGTCTGACCCAGACCGGTGCTTGTCACGATCGAGACCGTCTCGATCGAGCCGGAGTACTCCCCGAAGGAATCGGCGAGCAGTTCGGATTCGGCGATGGTCCGACGAGCGAAGTCGGCGACGGCGAGGCACTGAGGCGTAGGGAAGACGCCGGAGCTCGACCTCTCGAACAGAGTCGTGTCGTAGTGCTCCTCCAGTGCTCTGATCTGGCGGCTCGCTGTGGAGTGGGAGATGAAGATCGACCGTGCGGCGAGGTGGATCGACCCGTACTCGACGACGGCGAGCAGCGTCTTGAGGCTCCGGAGATCGGTCATGGTGGTGTCCTTCGGTCGGGGTCACTGCCGTCGCGAGAACAGGCTACGTCGATGGTGCAGGAAATGCACCACCTCGGTGCGGGAATCGCACCCGGGCCTGGACAGAATCGTCTGTCCCGTTGCCGGTAACTCCGCGATGCTGGCAGACATGAGCGATGACACCACCGACCGCGATGACGCGGCAGATACCACCACGATCCGCGGCGACCTGGTCCGACGGGCCGGGGAATTCGTCGACAGTGCGCCCTTCATCGACCGTCTCTCCCTGAGGGTCGCACGCCGCACCGAAAGCCAGGCGCCGGGCAACGGGTCGGCCGCCTCGGCGTATCTCTCCGAAGAGATCATCCCCGAACTCGATGAGCTCGGCTTCGACTCGACCATCTGTGACAACCCGGAATCCGACGAACACCCGCTGCTCATCGCCTCCCGCATCGAGGATCCCGAGCTGCCCACGGTCCTCCTCTACGGGCACGGCGATGTGCAGTTCGCGCACGACGACCAGTGGGCCGAAGGCCTCGACCCCTGGGTGCTCACCCGCGACGGCGACCGTCTGTACGGACGCGGAACCGCCGACAACAAGGGCCAGCACAGCGTCAACACCGTGGCTCTGCGCACCGTCCTCGATGGCCTCGGGACCAGGGATGATGCCGCCTCGGCGAGGCTCGGGTACAACGTGAGGATCCTCATGGAGACCGCCGAGGAGGCCGGGTCGAAAGGACTGCGATCATTCGCGGCGGCCCACGCCGCCGAACTCGCCGCCGACCTCTTCCTCGCCTCCGACGGTCCCCGGATCGCCGCCGAGGTGCCCACCCTCTTCCTCGGCTCCCGCGGGGCACTGAACTTCCGCCTCGTCGCCCATGAACGCGACGACAGCCACCATTCGGGGAACTGGGGCGGCCGCCTGCGCAACCCGGCCACCGTCATCGCCGCAGCGATCAACGCCCTCGTCGACGGCAACGGCGTCATCCGGATTCCGGCGCTGCGCCCGACCGATCCTCCCGCCTCGGTGCTCGCGGCAGTCGCAAAACTGCCCGAGGTCGTCGAGGACGGTGCGCCCGAGACCGACCCGAGCTGGGGTGAACCGGGACTGAGCCCCGCCGAACGGGTCTTCGCCTTCAACGTCCTCGAGGTCCTCGCCCTCGACGCGGGCGACCCGGCTCAGGTGGTCAACGCGATCCCGGGAGCCGCCTCGGCGAGCATGCAGCTGCGGTACGTCGTCGGCACCGATGTCAGCGATTTCGAGAACCGGGTCCGAACCTACCTCGAAGAACAGGGAATCAGGGGAGTCGACGTCGAACTTGAGCACTGCATGCCGGCGACCCGGCTCGACCCCGACTCTCGGGTCGTGACCGCCGCGGCGGAATCGATCCGACGGACCACCGGGCTCGAGGCCGCGGTCGAGCCCAACCTCGGGGGCACGATTCCGAACGACGTCTTCGCCGAGGTGCTCGGACTGCCGACCGTGTGGGTGCCGCATTCCTACCCGGGCTGTCACCAGCATGCACCGGACGAACACGCATTGCTCTCGGTGCTCAAGCAGGGCGCGGAGATCATGACGGGGATGTTCTGGGACATGCGGTCGCACCCGGAGAACTGGTTCACCTCGAAGTGACAATGACTCACCTCGACGTGAGCGCACATTCGAGCTCTTCAGACACCATCACTGTTCACAACACTGCAGGCAAAGGAGCCCAGCCATGACAGAACAGCAGTCCGCGCAGAACACGACAGAGAAGCCGCCGGTGAAATCGTGGAAGGTCATCACCGCGGCCTCGATCGGCAACGCCCTCGAGTGGTACGACATCTCCATCTACGCCTACTTCTCCGTCTACATCTCGGTGGCGTTCTTCCCCTCCGAGAGCCACGCTGTGTCGGTGATGTTGGCGTTGGGCTCATTCGCACTCTCGTTCTTCATCCGCCCGGTGGGAGCGATCGTGCTCGGCAGCTTCGCCGACCGCAGGGGCCGCAAACCCGCGCTGACGCTGACGATCTGGCTCATGTTCGCAGGCACGCTGATGATCGTGCTCATGCCTCCGGCGCATGTCATCGGACTGGCCGCGCCGCTGCTCATTCTGCTGGCCAGGCTCATCCAGGGCTTCGCCGCCGGTGGGGAATTCGGTTCGGCGACCTCGCTCATGGTCGAACACCTGCCCGATCGCCGAGGTTTCGCCGCGAGCTGGCAGTTCACCTCGCAGGCCATGTCGACGATCCTCGCCTCCGTCATCGGGGTGGCAGTGACGACGACGCTGACGCAGGAACAGCTCGAGACCTGGGGCTTCCGCCTGCCGTTCATCGTCGGACTCCTCGTCGGCCCGGTCGGCCTCTACATCCGCAGGCATGTCCCGGAGTCCCCGGAGTTCGCGGCCGCACAGGCAGAGAAGCCGAAGGAAGCCGCGGCCATCGGAGGAGTGCTGCGCCATCACAAGCTGGCCGTGGTGTTGGCGATCGGTGCAATCGCGGTCTCGACCTGCCTCAACTACTTCATCACCTATGTCCCGACCTATGCCGTCGACAACCTGGGCATGACGAATTCGGCAGGGTTCTGGGCGACGCTCGTGTCCGGACTCGTCTTGCTTCTGTTCACCCCGGTCGCGGGCTACTTCTGCGACAAGGTCGGACGCCTGACCTTCATGATCCCCGCGGCGCTGGCCGTCATGGTGCTCACCTGGGTGCTGTTCACCTGGGTCGTCGCAGCCAATGCGCTGGCCGTGCTCATCATCGCGGTCGTGATCTTCTCGCTGCTCAAGGCCGCGTACTACGGCCCTCTGGCCAGCGTCATGGGCGACATCTTCCCGACCGAGGTGCGCGGAACCGGACTGTCTCTGGGCTACAACGTCGGCGTCGCCGTCTTCGGCGGACTGACTCCGCTGGTCGCTGCCTGGCTCATCGGCGTCACCGGCGATGCGAAGGCGCCGGCCTACTGGGTGCTGCTCGCCGGCGCACTGAGCGTGGCCGCGATCCTCGTGGTGTGGAAGAAGCTCGGCGTGCGGTGAACTCAGGCGTTCGACGCAACGGTTCCGGCCGCCTCGGCGAGGGTCCGCTTCTTCTCACCGAGGTGGCCGATGGCGGCAGCGGCCGCGATCATGACGGCAACGAGGGCGATGCCGATCCACTGATTGAGCAGGAGCGTCGCAGCCCCTGCCAGCGCGCCGATGAGGATGAGGACGACGGCGAGCAGGCGGCGAACCCAGCGGACGCTGTCGCCGCCGGCCAAGCGGGAATCCGAAGCGAGGCCGACGATCGTCGAGGTCACGACCACGGTGGTGACATCGGCGATCTTCATCTTTCTGGCGGCAGCCGCCTGCGCGCCCATGAGGGCCGAGAGTGCCGAGGTGAAGATCGTGCCGGCCAGCCCGATCTCGGGATCGGGCACGAGCGCCACATAGAGGGACAGTGCCGCGCAGCCGGCGGCGACGATGCCGAAGATCACGGTCGTCCGGTGATGCCAGGCCTCGCCGACATCGCCGAGGATGCGGCCCGAGAGTGCCGCGCCGACCATGAAGAAGACCAGGGCAAGGGCGGGGCGGAGGACGGGAATACCCTCGGCGCCGGTCAGACCCATGCCGAGGATGACCACGTTGCCGGTCATGTTCCCGGTGAAGACCTTGTCGAAGCCGAGGTAGCCGATCGCATCGACCATCCCGGTCGAGAACGTCAGCAGCAACAGCATGGCCAGGTCGAGTCGGCGGGTCATGGAAGTATCCCATCATGCAGAAATTTCACAGTACTTGTATACAAAACTCTAAACAGCGTATAGATTGTATGCAAATATTTCAGTTTGCTGTGTTGCCCTCATGGGAGTGCGTGTGAAAATACGGATGGTTGCAGCGCTTGCCTCTGCCGTTCTGCTGGCCGGCTGCGTGCCGGTCCAACCCTTGGAGGATCCGCCCGATCGCACCGACGTGAAGTCAGTGGGTGCGGAGTCGGGGGATTTCAGGCAGGGCGGTGACCTCGTCATGGCCCTGTCCTCTGAGCCGGATCGCCTCGACCCGACGACCTCGTCGTCGCTCTACACCCGGTACGTCATGCAGACGATGTGCCAGAAGCTCTACGACATCGACGAGAACGGTGAGATCACCCCGATGCTCGCGACAGCGCTCCCGGAGATCTCCAAGGACGGCAAGACCGTGCGGATTCCGCTCAAGGACGGGGTGAAGTTCGCCGACGGGACCGACTTCGACGCCGAGGCGGTCAGGACGACCATCGAACGCGGACTCAATCTCGAAGAGTCTTCCCGCGCCGCCGAACTCGGACCCATCGACGACGTCACCGCAGTGGGCGACCACACTCTCGAAGTCACCTTCGAGAAGCCTTTCGCCCCCTTCACCGCGGCGCTCGCCGACCGTGCCGGAATGATCATGTCGCCGAAAGCACTGAAGGACGAGGGCGATGACTTCGGCGACAATCCTGTCTGCGTCGGGCCGTTCAAGTTCGAGAAGCGCATCGCGCAGACATCGATCAAGGTGGTCCGAGACCCCAACTACTACGATGCCGACAAGATCCACCTCGACTCGATCACCTACCAGATCATGACGGACGCGAACATCCGTGCCGCGAACATCCGATCCGGTGACGTCCAGGTCGCCGACACGATCTCCCCGCAGGACGTCGACGCCCTCGACGAGGAGACCGGCATCGGCCTCCTGCAGTCGAATTCGCTCGGGTACCAGGGCCTGACCGTGAACATGGGATTCGGTGACAACCCCGAGAACTTCGAGACGCCGCTGGGTCAGGACCCGAAGGTACGACGGGCCCTGTCAATGGCCATTGATCGCAAGGCACTCGTCAACACCGTCTTCAACGGATGGTTCTCACCGGCCTGTTCCGGCATCGCCCCCGACAGTCCCTTCGCCACCGAGGCGAGCAACGACTGCGTCGACTACGACCCCGAAGGTGCGAAGAAACTCCTCAGGGATGCCGGGGTCAAGCTGCCGCTGAAAGTGAACATGAAGGTCGCAAACACCCAGGACACCCTTCGATTCGCCCAAGCAGTGCAGGCGGCCACCAAGGAGGCCGGCTTCGACATCAAGGTCCAGCCGATGGAGTACACCGCTCTCCTCGATGCCCAGGACCGCGGCGACTACGAACTGCTCCAGCTCGGGTGGTCCGGCCGCGTCGACCCGCACGGCAACCTCTACACCTTCCACTACCCGGGCGCTGCCAACAACGTCACCGGCGTCGACGATGACAAGCTCAGCGACCTGCTCACCCGGGCCAGCGAAGCCACCGACGAAAGCGAACGCGCCGAACTCTACGGCAAGGCTTCTCAGCGGATCGGTGAGATCAACTCGATCATCTACCTCTACCGGCAGAAGAACCTCACCGCCTACACCGAGAACGTCGCCGGAATCGACGTCTTCTCCGACGGAGTCGTGCACCTCTCGGGAGCAGGCTTCCTCAAGAACGGAGGTCAGCGATGACCCGGTTCGTGCTCACCAAGATCCTGCACGCGATCATCACCTTCGTCCTCTCGGGTATCGTCATCTTCTTCGGCGTGCGTCTCCTTCCCGGCGATCCCGCTCTGGCCATGGCCGGCGAAGAGGCGACCCCTGAACGGCTCGACGCGATCCGCGCGGACCTGGGCCTCGACCAGCCGCTCCTCGTCCAGTTCCTCAAATTCCTCGGGTCGATCGTCACCGGCGACCTCGGCGATTCCACCCGCACGGGACTGCCGGTCACCTCGATGATCGCGACCACGCTGCCGGTGACTCTCTGGCTGGCGCTCTATGCCATCGTCGTCGCCGTGGTCGTCGGCATCGCGTTGGGCATGCTCGCCGAACGCTACCGGGGGAAATGGCCGGAGATCGGCAGCAACTTCATCGCCCTGCTCGGACTCTCCGTGCCGAACTTCTGGCTCGGGCTCCTCGCGATCCTCGCCCTGGCGGTGAGCCTGGGCTGGTTCCCCGCCTCGGGTTATGTCGATGTCCTCTCCGATCCGATCCGCGGCATCTACTACCTCACCCTGCCGGCGGTGATCCTCGGCACCAGCCTCGCCGCAGTCATCACCCGACAGACGAGAGCCTCGATGATCGAGACCATGGGGACCGACTACGTGCGGATGGCCCGAGCCAAAGGGCTCTCGCGCCCACGGGTGCTCTTCCGCTACGGACTGCGCAATTCGCTCATCGTCCTCGTCACCATCGTCGGCCTGCAGCTGGGCGGACTGATCTCCGGCGCGGTCGTCACCGAGCGGATCTTCGCTCTGCCGGGCATCGGCAAACTCACCCTCGACGCGGTCTTCTCCCGTGACTATCCGGTCATCCAGGCCGTCGTCCTCGTCATCACCGCCTCCTACATTCTCATCAATCTGGCCGTCGACATCCTCTACTCGGTCATCAACCCCCAGATCCGCGTCAGCGAGGATGCCTCATGAGCACACCCATCGTCACCAACACGGACAAGAACACCCAAGGACTCGACCCCGAGTTCCACGCTTCGAGCAATCGGACACTGTGGCTGCTGCGCTCGATCCTGTCGACCCCGATGGGGATCATCGGCTCGGTCATGGTCGTCCTCGTCCTCATCATCGGCCTCTTCGCTCCGCTCATCGCTCCCTACGGCTTCGCCCAGACGAACTTCGAGGTGCCGTTCCAGGTTCCGGGGACGATCGGCTATGTCTTCGGCACCGATGACCTGGGCCGCGACATCCTCTCGCGGCTCGCCTTCGGTGTCCGCGCCTCCCTGCAGGTGGGACTGCTGGCCGTGGCCCTCGCCGTCGTCGTCGGCACACCTCTTGGCCTGCTGGCCGGCTATTTCCGAGGACTCGACTCTGTCATCTCGCGGCTGACCGATGTGACTCTGGCATTTCCGTTCCTCATCATCGCCGTCGGTCTGGCAGCGATCTCGGGGCCCAGCCTGAGCAATGCCGCGATCGCCTTGGGCATCTCGCAGGTGCCCACGATGATCCGGGTGGTCAGAGGTGAGACGATGAGGCTGAAGTCCGCTGACTTCGTCAAGGCCGCAATCGCCACCGATGCCTCGAAGGCTCGTATCCTGGGCATGCACATCCTGCCCAACGCCGCCTCGGCGGTCATCGTCCAGGCCACGGTGATCCTGCCGACCGCAGTGATCGGAGAATCGATGCTCTCCTTCCTCGGACTCGGCATCCAGCCGCCCTCGCCGAGTCTCGGGATCATGCTCTCCGACGCCCAGCAGTACATCTTCCGTGCGCCCTCGACAGCACTGTTCCCCGGCTTGGCCATCCTCTTCATCTGCCTGGCCTTCAATCTCTTCGGCGACGCTCTGCGCGACGCCCTCGATCCGAACTCCACGAAAGGACACTGACGTGTCGTACACCCCACCCGCCGTCTTCACCACCCGCCCCACACTGGAAGGGCACTTCGGGATGGCCACGTCGACGCACTGGCTGGCCACCGCGGCCTCCCAGGCGGTCCTCGAGCGCGGCGGCAACGCCTTCGACGCGGCGGTCGCCGGTGCGTTCCTCCTCCATGTCGTCGAACCCCACCTCAACGGCCCGGGCGGTGACATGACCGGCATCTTCGCGACCGCTGAGGACCCGGCGCATCCGCAGGTGATGATGGGGCAGGGCCCTGCGCCCGCGGCCGCGACGATCGAGCACTACCGCGGTGAAGGACTCGACATGGTCCCCGGATCCGGAGCGCTCGCCGCCGCCGTTCCCGGCGCGGTCGACTCCTGGCTCAACCTGCTCGAACATCACGGCACCTGGGAACTCGCCGACGTGCTCGACTTCGCCATCGACTACGCCGAGAACGGACACCCGGTGCTCAGCCGCGTGGTCGGGACGATCGAGCGCGTCCGCGAACTCTTCACCGACCACTGGCCGAGCTCGGCGAAGCAGTGGATGCCCGAGGGAGAGATTCCTCAGGCCGGAGACCTCGTGTTCAACCGTCCCTACGCCGAGGTGCTGCGTCGGCTCATCGCCGCCGGCGACGGAGCCGAGACCCGCGAAGGCCGCATCCAGGCCGCGCGCCAGGAGTGGAAGTCAGGATTCGTCGCCGAGGCGATCGCCCGCTTCATCGCCACCCCTCACCGCCACGCCACCGGAGGCGACCACTCCGGTGTCATGACGCAGGCCGACATCGCCGGATTCGACGCCCACTTCGAGACACCCGTGACGATCGACTTCCGCGGATGCCAGATCGCGAAGATCGGCGCTTGGGGTCAGGGGCCCGCGCTGCTGCAGACATTGAAGATCCTCGAGGGATTCGACGACGAACGGCTCGACCCCTCGAGCGAAATCGGCGCACACACGATCCTCGAAGCACTCAAACTCGCCATGGCCGACCGCGACACCTACTACGGTGACGGAGACGTCGACCTCGACTGGCTGCTCAGCGACGACTACGCCGCAAGCCGTCGCGCACTCATCACCGACGCCGCCTCGCACGACTTCCGCCCAGGTGCCGGTCGCGACGGCACCGAGCCGGTCTTCCAGCCGCCGCTCGTCCCAGAAGGCGCGGACAAGGACGCACTCATCAAAGCCGGGATCGGCGAACCGACCGTGCAGACGAACGGCACGAACAACGGCGACACCTGCCACATCGACGTCGTCGACCGGTGGGGCAACATCATCTCCGCGACCCCGTCGGGCGGGTGGCTGCAGTCCTCTCCGACCGTCCCGGAACTCGGATTCTGCCTCGGCACCCGGCTGCAGATGATGTGGCTCGATGAGACCTCACCGTCGGCGCTGACTCCCGGCAAGCGCCCGCGGACGACGCTGACACCGACGCTGATCTCGAAGGACGGGAGCCCCGTCATCGCCCTCGGTTCGCCCGGCGGGGACCAGCAGGAGCAGTGGCAGCTACTGCTCATCCTCCGCCTCCTCGTCGGCGGCTACACCGCTCAGCAGGCCATCGATGCTCCCGCGCTGCACACGACGGCCCTGGCCGGATCGTTCTGGCCGCGCACTTGGGTGCCCGGTGGAGCGGTCGTCGAGGACCGCCTCGGCGACGATGTCATCGACGGCCTCATCGCCCGCGGGCATGCGGTGACCCGCGCCGGATCCTGGGACCTCGGTCGACTCTCCTGTGTCACCCGGGATCCCGACACCGGTCGGCTGACGGCCGGAGCGAACCCCCGCGGGTCCCAAGGGTACGCGGCAGGAAGGTGAGAGCGATGAGCGAGGAATTCGTGCTCGAGGTCTCCGGCCTCGAAGTCTCCTATGGGGCTCCTGTCCTCCACGATGTGAACTTCACGCTTGCACCGGGGGAGAGGCTGGCCCTCGTCGGGCAGTCCGGTTCCGGGAAGTCGACGACCATCGGCGCGATCCTCGGTCTGCTGCCGGGCTCCGGCAGAGTCAGCGCCGGATCGGTGCGCTATCGCGGAGAAGAACTCGTCGATGCCGACCGTGCCCGCCTGCAGACCCTGCGCGGTCGGTCGATCGCGCTCGTGCCCCAGGATCCGATGGCCAGCCTCAACCCGAGCATGCGTGTGGGCGAGCAGATCGCCGACGCTCTGCGCACCTACGGAATGTCGGATTCCCGCGAGGTGACTCGAACCGTGGTGCGGCTGATGACCGAAGCAGGCATACCCGACGCGGAGACGCGACGTCGGTCCTATCCGCACGAGTTCTCCGGCGGAATGCGGCAGCGCGTGCTCATCGCCATCGCCCTCTCCGGGGATCCCGACCTCATCATCGCCGACGAACCGACATCTGCGCTCGACGTCACGGTGCAGAAGCAGATCCTCGACCATCTCCAGGAGCTCGTGACCGAACGCGGCACCTCTCTGCTGTTCGTCACCCATGACCTCGGGGTGGCGGGGGAGCGGACCGACACCGTCCTCGTGATGAATGAGGGACGCGTCGTCGAGCGCGGGGAGCCCGAGCAGGTGCTCGGCGATCCGCAGGACGAATACACGCAGGCGCTGGTCAGGGCCGCACCGAGCATCGTCGTCGATCGCGACGGAGATCGGGAGTCCGACGGTGGCGGGGTGTCGGACAGTGCTGGCGAGTCCGACGGTGCGGCCGCCTCGGCGAATGTGCTCGAGATCGACGATCTCCACAAGGTGTACCGGCTGCGCGGACGGGGGCGGGAGGTGCACGCGCTCAAGGGAGTCAGCCTCACCGCGCAGCGGGGGAAGACGACCGCGATCATCGGTGAGTCCGGATCGGGCAAGTCGACGATCGCGAAGATCGTCCTCGGGTTGGAGAAGGCGACCAGCGGCACCGTCCTCGCGGGCGGACGCAACGTCGATGCGACCTCGAGGTCGGAGCGCAGCATTCTGCGGCGCTTCAGCCAGCCGGTCTTCCAGGACCCTTTCTCCTCGCTCAATCCGATGTGGAGCATCGAGAGGATCGTCCGCGAACCGCTCGACGTCTTCAAGATCGGCACCCGCGCCGAACGGACGAAGAAGGTCGCCGAGGTGCTCGACCACGTGGCGATGCCCACGTCGATGAGCGACCGCCGCCCCGCTGATCTCTCCGGTGGGCAGCGACAGAGGATAGCGATCGCCCGGGCGCTCATCAGTGAGCCTGAGCTCCTCATCTGCGACGAAGCTGTCTCTGCGCTCGATGTTCTTGTCCAGGAGCAGATCCTCGACCTGCTGCGGACCCTGCAGTCCGATCTGGGCGTGAGCTGCCTGTTCATCACTCACGATCTTGCAGTCGTGGCGAACTTGGCCGACGATGTTGTAGTGATGAAGAGCGGAGAGATCGTCGAAGCCGGCACGACCAGGGAGGTCATCGACCACCCGAAAGCCGACTACACCCAGAAGCTCTTGGCGGCCGTGCCCGGTTCCGGTCTCCTCGATGTCTGAGCCTGCCCCGCCTTCGAGCCCTGGGAGCAGCGGGGACGTCGGTGCGCGGATCCGTGCCGACATCATCACCGGTGTCCATGCGCCCGGTGCGAAGCTGCGGGAGGTCGCACTGGCCGAACAGTACGCGGTCTCGCGCATTCCGATCCGCGAGGCGCTGCGATCGCTCGAGGCCGAAGGGCTCGTTGAGTCGAGGAAATACAGCGGCTCGATCGTCGCGCCCTCGCCCATCGAGGATGCCGAGGACCTCTTCGAGATCCGCATTGTGCTCGAGTCGGCGACCGCGAAACGCGCGGCCAGGCGTGCGTCCGCGCTCAACGCCGGCGACATCCCTGACCTGAAGTGGCGGGAACTTCGCAAGGAGATCAGTGACATCCTCGACGCCGGAGACGTCGTCATCGGACAGGAGCGCTTCGAAGACCTTGCGGTGCTCAACATGCGCTTCCATTTCGCCGTCGCCGAACTCAGCGGCAGCGTGTCATTCATCAGCCTGCTCCGGCAGATCTCCGGCAAGATCGAGTGGCTGTACTCGCTCAATGTCACCCGCCGCGGTCCCCAAGCCTGGCCCGAGCACCGCGAGATCATCGCGGCCATCGATGCCGGCCAGGAGGTGAAGGCCGCTGAAGTCATGGCCCAGCACGTGCGCCGCAGCCGCGACTCCTACTTCGCCATGATGTCCGCCGAACCCCCCAGAACTACCTGACGGCGGCCCAGCAACCTCGCGCGAGGTTGCTGGGCCGCCGTCAGGCAGCAATTACTGGGTGGTGAGGAGGTGGTCGAGCTTGTTGTAGCCTTCGACGATGCCGTGCTCCATGCCCGAGGCGACCATGCCGTCGCGGGATTCGAGTGAGTCGAAGACCGACGTCGACTGCAGTCTCGTCCGTCCGTCGCCGAGGTCGGTGAGCGTGAGGATCTCGAGGTTGACCGCGTCCGGGAATCCCTCGAAGGTGAAGGTCTGGACGATGCGCTCGTTCTTCCGCACCTCGTGGAACGAACCGAAGAAGGCGTACTCGCCGCGATCGTCCGTCGAGACATAGCTCCAGTTCCCGCCGGTGGTCGCATTCCATTCGCGGATCGTGTTCGTGATCGAGTCCGGCCCGCACCATCTGACGAAGAGTTCGGGGTCGATGTGAGCCCGGAACACCTTGTCCGGGGTCGCCGCGAAGTCGCGGGTGATCGTCACTGTCTGCACGCCCTCTGGGACGTCGAGCTTGAGCGTCGAGTAGTCGGCTGTGGTGTCGGTGGTGGTCATGTCATGCTCCCTTGCGTGATCTTCTGTTGGTTGAGTGGGGCGAAGTGGCATCGGATCCGTTCGCCGAGGCGGCTCCCGGGCCCGAATCGTCAGTTGCTTCGTCCGCGCCGGCCAGTGCCTCGTCCGCGTCCATCTGTGCGAGGACGTCGTCGAGCCGCTGATAGCGCTGCTCGGCCAGCTGTTGATACCTTTCGATCCATTTCGTCATCAGATCGAACACATTGTCTTCGAGGTGGACCGGTCTGCGTTGGGCGTCGCGGGTGCGGGAGACCAGTCCGGAGTCCTCGAGCACCTTGAGATGTTTCGACACGGCCTGCAGGCTCACCTCGTAGGGTTCGGCGAGCTCGTTCACCGTCGCATCCGCGACGCTCAGCCGAGCCACCATGTCCCGCCTGGTCGGATCGGACAGGGCCGCGAAGACCTTGGACAGCTGATCGGACACCGAGGCCTCCCGCGCACACTCATCGAAACAGTTATTCAACCAATTGGTTAAAGAAAACGTACTCTGGAAACCGCAAGCATGTCAACCATTCGGTTGAATAAGTTCTGAGGGTGTTCCGTCCGCTGCCCGGTCGATGCGCGTCCTGATTGCCGGCATTCTGATGGCAAACCATGCGCAGATGCCCAGCGCCACGAGACTCTCGATCCAGAACAGTGGGGGCAGCCCAAGCGTCTGGACTCCCACGGCACCCAGCGAGGCACCTAGGGGGAGTGCTCCCCAGCTGATGACTCGCGAAGCGGAGTACACCCGTCCGATGAGGTGCAGCGGGGTCGCCTGTTGGCGGATGACCGCGACGATGATTCGCCACACGGTCGATCCGGCCCCCGCGACAATGATCCCGATCGCGATCACCGCCAGCGGTGCGTTGAGGGCGGCGGGGAGAGCAAGGCCGAGAGTTCCGATGGTGTCGATGAAGAGCAGCCAGTTCGAGGAGAGTCGGGCCTGAAGGCGTTCGGTGAAGATCGAGGCGAGTATCCCGCCCGCGGCCATTCCAGTGAGGAGCATCCCGTACGCTGCTGTGTCGAGTCCCAGCGGACCGGGCGATACGGCGTGGAGGACGAAGGTCGCCGACCAGGCTCCCCAGACGATGCTCATTCCTGCTGTCAGCAGTGTGAGTTCGCGCTGCAGTCGGTGGTTCCAGAGGTAGCGGATGCCTTCGCGCACTTTCATGGGGGTGTGCTGTGGGCGCCGCGAGGCCCTCGTAGGTGCTGGTACTGATCGTTGGGCAGTGCACATGAGCCCGATGGCGGCCAGTGCTGCGAGGGCGTAGAGGCCGCCGCCCGAGGTGGCGGCGAGAATTCCGGTGGTTCCGATGAGCAGGCCTGCCAGCGGCGGCCCGGCGAGTTGGTTGTTGACGTTGATCGTCGCTTCGATTCTGGCATTGGCGGCGGTGAGTTCGCGGCGATCCACGGTGCGCGGTATGCCGGCGATGAGGGCGGTGTCGACCAGAGTCTCGGCTGTGCCGAAGATGAAGGCTGTAGCTAGCGTCATGGCGAACACTGAGTTGTCGAGGCTGATGGCGACCGTGAGCGCGACGAGTGAGGCTGCTCTAGCCCCATTGACCACGGCCAGCAGGAGGTGCGGCGAGAGCCTGTCGACGACCCATCCCGCATGGAGGCCGAACAGCGGCCATGCGATGGTGGCGGACGCGGTGACCATGGCGACCTCTCCGGGTTGCGCTCCCGCTGCGAGCGCGATGAGCGGCAGGGCAGTGATGGTGATTCCGTCACCGAGGTTGGCCAGGCCGGCACTGGCCCACAGCCAGCGGAATCGGGCATTCATTGTAACCACCTAACTATGTCTGACTGGTCAAGTCCTGTCAGCGAGACTTTACCAGTAAAAAAGCAGACAGTGGTAAAGTGTGTGTATGGAATTCGAGCATGTCGCCAACGCGCTCTGCCTCGAGCTGAGCAATTCGGTCCCCGACAGAAGGGAGTCGAGCGAACGTGACTGGCTCCGCACGCCCGACGGCGCCAAGGACTGGGTGCAATCGCTGAACCTCCAACTGGCGGAGGCTCTCGGATCGGAAGAGCTTGATCGACTGAAGCGCCTGCGCGAATCCGTCTTCGAGACCTTTGCCGCCCTGTCCGCGCTGACAGAGGTGAGCGAACGGTCCTTAGGGGTGATCTCGGCAGAGCATGCCGCGGGTCTTGGTCGCCATGGCTACACGAGCAGAGACGGAATGGTCGAGAGAGACTGGCCTCGGCGGTGGGACGGGGAATCGCTGATCGCGCTCTTCGCCGACTCGGCGATCACCGAACTGACCGGCAGTCGCCTGGACCGCCTGAAGCTGTGCCCCGGCTGCCACTGGCTCTTCTTCGACATGTCGCGCAACCGCAGTCGGCGCTGGTGTTCGATGCAGACGTGTGGGGGACGCGACAAGGCGCTGCGTCACTATCGCCGCACCCGAGCCTGACTGCGCATAGTCGACCGACCTCGGCGAAGGGGCTGAAATGCCGCGGATGACGGCACGGATGCCCGAAATCTGCGACAGAATCTTTCCGGCTCAGGCGCAACCTCGCCGGAATCGACGTAAGGTCGCTCATAGCGGGTGCCGCCTCGGCGCTCGCCGCCGATGAGAACCACCTGTCCTGCGCGGACCCACAGCGCCCGACGACGAAGTCTGGAGACGATGATGCCCACCCTGCGACAGCAGCTGTTCCGGATCAAACCGGTGCCGCGGCAGAAGGAAGACGTCGAGACCGACCTCAAACGCACGATCGGTGTCTTCTCGCTGACGATGGTCGGCGTCGGATCGACGATCGGCACCGGCATCTTCTTCATCCTCTCCGAGTCCGTGCCCGTGGCCGGGCCCGCCGTGATCTGGTCGTTCATCATCGCCGGTCTCGTCGCCGGTCTCGCGGTCATCTGCTATGCCGAGCTCGCCGGGTCCGTCCCCGTCTCCGGCTCCTCCTACTCCTACGCCTATGCGACTCTCGGCGAACTGCCGGCGATGGGCGTGGCTGCCTGCCTCCTCCTCGAGTACGGCGTCGCCGGCGCCGCTGTCGCCGTCGGCTGGTCGCAGTACGTCAACCAGCTGCTGTTCAACCTCTTCGGCTTCCAGATCCCGCACGCCTTGGCCTACGCACCCGAAGAAGGCGGCATCGTCAACCTCCCGGCGATCCTTCTGCTCGCGATGTGCTGCTTCCTGCTGGTCCGCGGCACCGGCGAATCCATCGTCGTCAACGCGATCATGGTGTGCCTGAAGATCGGCGTCCTCATCTTCTTCATCTGCGTGGGCGTGACCGGCTGGGACTCGAACAACTTCGCCGACTTCGCGCCTTTCGGCATCTCCGGCGTCGTCGCGGGCTCCGGCCTGATCTTCTTCAGCTACGTCGGGATGGACGCTGTGGCCACCGCCGGTGATGAGACGAAGAACCCGAAGAAGACGATGCCCAGAGCCCTCATCGCCGCCCTCATCATCGTCACCTCCGTCTACGTCCTCGTCGCCGTCGCCGCACTGTCGGCCCAGCCGTGGGAGAAGTTCGAAGGTCAGACGGCCGGCCTGTCCGCCATCCTCGAGAGCATCGTCGGCTCCCAGTGGCCCGGCACGATCGTCGCCGCCGGCGCCGTGATCTCGATCTTCTCCGTCACGCTGGTCTCCATCTACGGCCAATCGCGCATCCTATTCACGATGGCCGGCGACGGGATGATGCCCAAGCTCTTCCGCGAGGTCAATCCGCGCACGCTCACCCCGGTCAAGGGCACGATCGCCGTCAGCCTCGTCGTCGCGATCCTCGCCGGGTTCATCCCGCTGAATTTCCTCGCCGAGATGACCTCGATCGGCACCCTCGTCGCGTTCGTCGTCGTGTCCCTGGCCGTGATCATCCTCCGCGTGCGCGAACCCAACCTCGAGCGCGGCTTCAAGGTTCCCTTCTATCCCGTCCTGCCAGTCCTGTCGATCATCGGCTGCTTCTGGATCATCTCGAGCCTGCAGCTCATCACGATCGTCGTCTTCCTCATCTGGACCGCCTTCATCCTCGGCCTGTACCTCGTCTTCGGCCGCAAGTCCTCCGTCCTCGGCAGGCAGCTCGCCGAGGCGGGGCGCAGCGAGGCGGGCAGCGGCGATTCCGCTCAGGCGCCCCGTTCCGGTTCCACCGATACCGACTCCACAGGAGGAGAGAAATGAGCATCGTCGTCGGCATCGCGCCAGGTCAGGACAACCGGGCGGCTATCGAACTCGGCGTCGTCCTCGCCCGCACCTACGAACGCCGGCTCGTCGCGACCGCCGTCGACTCCTCCGCCTTCCCAATGGCTCCCGTGCACTTCGAAGGGCAGTACGCGAAGAGATTCCGCACGGTCGCCGAGGCGGCCCTTGGCGAGGTGCGCACGCTCATTCCCGCAGACATCGAGTCCGAGATCGTGCTGCACGAATCGCGTTCATCGCGCCGCGGGCTGCTCGAGATGTGCGAGAAGGCCGGGGCCTATCGCCTCGTCGTCGGTCCCGCCGCCGACGACGGTGAAGGCCGGATCGCTCTCGGATCAGTCTCGAACGGGCTGCTCCACAGTGCACGCCTGCCCGTGGCGCTGGCCCCGGCCGGTTTCACTGCTTCAGAGGGGGCGCGGCTGAAGCGGATCACGGCCGCGTATTCGGGGTCGTCCACCTCGGCGGATCTCATCCTCGGTGCGGCCATGGTCTCGGCGCAGTCGGATGTGCCGTTCCGCATCGCGTCGTTCGCCCCGCGCTCTCGGGTGGTCGCGTCCGCGAACGTGCCCTTCGACATGGAGTCGAGCGTCATCGACGAATGGACGCAGGTCATCCAGCGCGACACCGACAAGATCCTGTGCTCGATCGAGCAGCTGCACATCAAGCCTGGTGAGACCGATGTCGTCGTGGGCACCGGCGCGAACTGGGCCTCGGCACTCACCGCCGTCGAATGGGAGCATCCGGAAGTGATGATGCTCGGCTCCTCGGGGCTCGGCGCGCTCAGGCGGGTGTCGCTGGGCAGCCATGCGATGCGGATCCTCCAGCATTCCCGGGTGCCGGTCGTTGTCGTGCCCCGGCGCGCGAAGGCCGACTACACCCGTCGGGAGACCGTGTGATCCGCAGCCGATAGCGCGCCAGACCGCTGCCGACATGTCCTACAGTCCGCAACGCATCCCTCACCGGCAGAGGCTGCGCTCACCGTAGCGCGCATGACCTACCTGTACTCACTCATCCCACACCGTCAGCGGCAAAACCACGTGTTGCACCGCGGTGATGTGGCGGCAGCGGTGAGGGATGGCCCGCCGCTGACTGCCGGAATTCGTGGCTGAAGGTGACTGAGAGCGTGGTGTCGTCGGGTAGCGCGGCTGCGCCAGTTGTCCATCACTTGAACAGTTCCAAATAAAGTCCTCGCCAGTCGCTACCGTGGTCAGTGGTCACAACGAGGTGGCCGATCAACAGGAGAGAGGAACCGTATGGAACTGCTGCGCTTGGGGACGCCCGAACACGAGATTCCAGTGGTCCGCGACAACGGGGTCTGCTTCGACCTACGCCCCTTGACCACGGACATCGACCCGACATTCTTCGCCACCGGAGGCATCGCGCGAGTGCGGGCCGCGCTCGAGGCCGGCGATCTCGCGGAACTCGACGGAGCAGCCGAAATGCGCATCGGCGCACCGCTGACCAGGCCGTCTGCGATCGTGTGCGTGGGCATGAATTACGCCGCGCACGCCAGAGAAGCAGGCTCCGAACCGCCTGAACGTCCCGTCATCTTCTTCAAGATGCCCTCGACGATCTCCGGGCCCACCGACGCGATCGAGCTGCCACCGTACGCGACTAAGGCCGATTGGGAGGTTGAGCTGGGAGTGGTCATCGGCGCCCGGGCCTACAGAGTCGCCTCGTCGGAGGAGGGACTCGACCACGTTGCCGGCTACGTCCTGGCCAACGATCTGTCCGAACGTCGACTCCAGATCGAGGAATCCGGCGGGCAGTGGTCGAAGGGCAAGAATCTGCCGGGATTCACCCCGTTGGGGCCGTGGATCAGCCCCGTCGCCGAGGTGGACCCCGGTGATCTGCGCCTGCGCAGTTGGGTCAACGGTGAGGTCAGGCAGGATTCATCGACGAGCGATCTGATCTTCTCCGTCGGAGAGATCATCCATCAGCTCAGCCAGGCGATGGCGTTCGAGCCCGGTGACGTCATTCTCACCGGCACCCCGCAGGGTGTGGCGATGTCCGGAAAGCACCCGTACCTGGCCGACGGCGATGTCGTCGAGCTCGAGATCGAGGGGCTCGGGCGGCACCGTCAGGTTGTCACCGTCACGGAGTAAAAGGCCGCCCCGCCCGTGATCGTGGGCGATGAATGCGACGAGCGGCGCACCGAGGTGGTGCGCCGCTCGTGTGTACGATCAACGTCAGCGTGATGACGTCAAATCATGGTGCCGATGTGGGTCAGCGGTTCTGGTCGAATCCGCCCTGCTGTCCGCCCTGGTCCTGACCGCCGAAGCCGCCGTCGTTCTGACCTCCGGGCTGTCCATCCTGGCGCTGATCCTGCTGACCGGCGCCGGACTGGCCGCCCTGACCTCGGTCGTCGCCGAATCCGCCGGACTGCTGTCCGCCCTGGTCCTGCTGGCCGCCCTGGTCCTGCAGACCAGGCTGGTTCTGCTGGCCGGCACCGGGCTGGTCTCCCTGTTCGCGATCATTGTCGCCGAAGCCGCCTTCGGACTGCTGGCTGCCCTGGTTCTGCTGTCCACCCTGAGCCTGCGCGTCGCGGTCGTTGCCGCCGAATCCACCCTGTGACTGCTGTCCACCCTGGCCCGGAGCGCCCTGATCCTGCTGGCCGCGGTCTCCGCCGCCGAATCCACCCTGATCCTGGCCGCGATCAGCGTCGCCGAAGCCACCCTGCTGGCCCTGCTGGCCCTGCTGGCCCTGCTGGTCCTGCTGACCGCCCGGCTGTCCGCCCTGCTGGTTGTCGAAATCGTTCTGACCGTTCTGGTTGTTGCCTGCGAAATCGTTCGATCCCATTTTCAACTCCTTGTTCGGTGACGAATCATCGCTGTCTGCGACTTGTTTGCCAGTCTTGGCTACGCGAAGAACGGCTGACAATGGAGTTCAAGGAATGTTGCGCGAAATTCGTTCAATTCACAGCTGCTGTTCAACTATCCATCTTCTCAACGCGACTTTGCATCCAGCGGCATTTCGCGACCGCCTCGGCGCGGTCGCGGAGAGAAGATGGACGTGGTCTGAACCACGGTGGACGGACCGCCGGCCTAGCCGTCCGGCTGAGCGAAAGCCGGCCCAGCCGACCGGCCGAACGAGTGCGGGAGACGCAATGAGCACACCCGAATCCGACACACAACGAGTCACGAAGGGTCGCGTCACGACGTGGGTGGTACTCTGCCTCATCCCGGTGATCGCCGCCTTCGTCCTCCAGTGGCTGCCGATCCTCAATGGCCCCCACCTGTTCCTCGGTCTGCCGGCCATCCTGTGGTGGACCTGCATCCCCGGCAGTCTCCTCGTCACGGGAATCCTCCTCATCATCGAGAAGACCCGTCCCGACCTCGAACGACAGGGCCACCTCGACGATCTCGCTCTCGAAGAGGCCGAGCAATTCGACACGACCGAGACCGACGTGACTGCCCCCACCCGAAAGCACGGCGGCAACGGGGGAGACGCCTGAGATGAGCACCGTCGAAATCGTCACCCTCGCAGGCATCGTCCTCGTCGCCATCCTCGGCTTCATCGGCCGCAAGAAGCCGAACGCCGACCTCTCCGAATGGACCGTCGGCGGCCGACGCTTCGGCGTGGCCACCACCTGGCTGCTCCAAGCCGGCGAGACCTTCACGACCTTCACCTTCCTCGGCACTGCGGGACTCGTCGTCTCCGGAGGCGCCGCCGCCTTCTACTCGATGCCCTACGTCCCGCTGGGCTACCTCGTCCTCTACTTCATCGGCCCGAAGATCTGGCGCATGGCCAAGGCCCGCGGACACCTGACACAGGCCGACTTCCTCGAACACAGCTACTCCTCACGCACCCTCGGCGTCATCGCCGGTGTCTGCGGTGTCGTCTTCCTGCTGCCCTACCTGCAGCTGCAGATCACCGGGCTCGGACTCATCGTCCAACTCGTCACCGGCAACCGCACCACCGGAGTGTGGTCGATGGTCATCGCCTTCATCCTCGTCGTCGCCTTCGTCCTGTGGTCAGGACTGCGCGGAGTCGCCACGACCGCGTACTTCAAAGACGCACTCATGCTGATCATGCTCTTCGTCGTCTGCATCTCGATCCCCATCCACTTCACCGGCGGATTCACCACCGTCTTCGACACCGTCGCCGCGACCATGCCCGACCTGCTCTCAGTCCACGGCACCGAGGAATACGGCATCCCCTGGTACATCTCGAACATGGCGATCAGCGCGATCGGCGTCGCCTTCGTGACCCTGCCGCACATGTGGCCGCCGATCCTCGCGGCCCGCAGCTCCGCAGTGCTGCGGCAGAACTACCTGTGGCTGCCGATCTACAACACCTTCATCGTCCTGCCGCTCATCGTCGGCTACGTCGCCGTCGTCATCCTCGGACGCAACACCGACGCCGACTCCGCGCTGCTCCACCTCGCCTCGAAGATGTTCCCCGACTGGGTGATCGGCATCCTCGCCGTCGCCGGCATCACCACCGCCATGGTGCCCTCGGCCGCACTGCTCATCGGCATCTCGACGCTGGCCTCGCGCAACGTCTTCCGGATCAAGTCCGAACGCCACCAGTTCACGGCCACTCAGATCATCGTCGTCGTCGCCACCGGACTGTCCCTGCTGCTGGCGATCGTCATGCCTGATCTGCTCGCGAATCTGCTGCTGCTGACGTTCTCCGGCCTCGACCAGCTGGCACCGGCGATCGCCGCAGCACTCTTCTTCCGCGGCCGTCTCAGCGTCAACTCGATCATCGCGGGCCTCGCCGCGGGACTCATCGTCGTCATCGCCTACACGTTCTGGCTGCCCCTGCCCTGGGCGATCAGCGAAGGCATCATCGGCCTCGGCGTCAACATCGTGGTCGTCGCGATCTGCGAGGCCCTGCTCCGACCTCTGCGAGGACGGCGCGGAAGCCGCACCGACGCCACGGTGCCTGCCTGAAGCCGGCCCCGCCTCGGCGAGGGCTCCCGGCTGGGAACCCTGCAACGCGAGTCAGTCCTGCCGATCGGGGCTCAGGGTTCCCAGTCCTCCGGCAGATCGTCCCAGTACCGGTCCCGGTTCGCAATGATGCGCTGCCGATATCCCGAGATGAGGTAACGCGGATCGCCGAGGATGACCTCGGCGTAGTGGAGTTCGTGACCGGCGGCATGCAGCAACTTCTCGGCAGTCGGTTTCGGTGATGTCGAAACGCCGAGGTTGCTCTGCAGTTCCCCGATCGTCAGCTCGCCATCTGTGCCCCATTGGCCGGTGAAGAGATTGTTGTTCTTCCCGACGATCCAGAACAGTGCTGCGAGCAGAGTCCGATCGGCAATACGACGGCGGAAGATCGCAGGATCACCTCGCCCGATCTCCGCTAAGAGGCGCAAAGCGACCGTCGCGAGCTCCGGCTCTTCGAAGACCTCGACAGCGACTCGGCGGATCTCGGGGACCAGCGAGGTGAGCCGGTCGATGACATCTTCGGCCACGCCCGTGGTGTCGAGGTCTTCGGCGGGCAGAGGTTCACCGGTCAGTGCCTGCAGTGCATCGATGCCTCCGGCCGCCTCGGCGCCGCTGCCGATGAATATCTCGGCCAGAATCGAAGCCTGATCGCCGAAGAAGGCCTCATCGGCGGGTCTGTCGAAATCCGACGAGAACATTGAGTCGTCGTCATCATCGACGCCGGTGAGGAGCCGTGCGAAGAGGTCCGCGGTACTCTCAACGCCGGGGCTGTCGCCGCGGATTCGGGCCGTGTATTCTTCCCGGTTGTCTTCGATTGCGCCAAGAGCATTCTGCGTGAAGAAGGGATCGACTCCGCTGCGATCATTGGCATAGCGGACGAGCGCGGCCAGGGTGGTCGGCATGAGGAGCAGATCGTCCTCGGAGGTCATGACCTTGCGCGGGTAGAGATCGCACATGAGGCGTTCGACGAAGGTACCCGACCACCTCAGTGGATCGTTGTTGCCGTAGTTGGCTTGGAACTCGAAGAGCAGATGGGCATGACTGATCTCCTCCTCGGTCAGCCCTTCAGCGAAGGGGGAGGCGCGGAAGTCCGTGACGAGTTCCTCGATCTCCTCCGGCTCCCACATCCTGATCTCGTAGCCGGTTCCGCCGTCGGGAAGCTTCCGCAGCAGCCATTCGAGGAGCGGGCGAGTGCCCGGCCAGCTTTCGGTCTCGATCGGGGGAAACATGTGTGTGCTCATCTCGAGCGCCTCGCTCAGCCTGGCACCGGCATCGGCGAGGCTGAGGGTGACCACGTCGACGGGTGTCGGAAGGTCGGAGTGGCTGAACTCGACGATGTTCGACAGGGGCCCATCGGCGAGGTAGGCGTCTTCGAGATACGGTGAACCACTGCGATCCACGCCTACAGCCAGAGTGGCCGACCGGCCGGCCGTGGAGATCTCGAGCAGGATCGTCTCCTCGACCTTCACCGGCGAGACGAGCGCGGCGGCGCGGAAGGGCTTGATCTCATCGGCGCGGCGGATCCATTCCGGCAGGCGCTTGGTGGTCGGAGTCGGGAGCATCTTGGCGATACGACGGCCGAAGAGCTCGTCATCGAGCATCTGCACCCAGATTCTCACCAGCGGTTCGGTCTCCTCAGGGGTTGCCTCGAGCATCTGCATGGCGAGTTCCCGAACAGGCGGAGTCTCCGGCCCATCCTCGTCATCTGCATCTGGAGCATCGAAGGACGCCAGCATGTTGCTCGCAATGTCGAGCAGCATGAGCGGACTCTCGCTGCGTACGGCATCGTCAAGCAGATCGAGTAGCTGGTCGGGGCCGGAGGAATCGAATGGACCGGGAGGCGGAGTCATAGGCTCTACGCTACTGGGACTGATCATTGGAGAACAGTCGCAGGTCTGCCGACGGCCGTCTCGGCGAAAGACGGAACGCTCCCGATTGGGGTGGGGGATGCGGATATGTGCGCCGAGGTGGCCCGCACCTGGCACCATAGGAGGACCGACCTGCCCGCCACAGCGATCCACGCACGTTTAACAGCGATCCACGCACGACTAGGAGCATCGTTATGAGCACGCGCCGACTTCCCCTTGACGGTGTGCGAGTCCTCGAACTCGGCAATTACATCGCCGCGCCCACCGCCGGGCGGATGCTCGCCGATTTCGGCGCCGAGGTGATCAAGGTCGAACGTCCCGGCACCGGCGATGAGCTGCGCAATTGGCGACTCAAAGCCGGCGACACCTCGATGCTCTACCGCACGATCAACCGCAACAAGAAGTCCGTGGTGCTCGACCTGCGCAGCGACGAAGGGCGAGAGGCCGTGCTCGAACTCGTCCGCCGCTCGGACATCCTGCTGGAGAACTTCCGTCCCGGCACCCTCGAGAAGTGGGGGCTCGGCCCGGACGTCCTCGAAGCCGCGAACCCCGACCTCGTGCTCGTGCGGATCTCCGCATTCGGGCAGACCGGCCCGATGTCCGCCCGCCCGGGATTCGCGGCCGTGGCCGAGGGATACTCCGGGTTCCGTGAGCTCGTCGGCGACCCCGACCGCCCACCCGTGCGCGTGGGCATCTCGATCGGCGATTCGATCGCCGGAATGCAGGCCGCGTTCGGTGCCGTGATGATGCTCTTCGACCGACAGCGACAGAAGATCGCCGGGGCCGCCGAGGCGGTCGTCGGGTCCGCGCACGGATTCGAAGGGGAGGGCCCGCTGTCGGAGCGGACCGTGGACGTCGCACTCAACGAGGCGATGTTCTCCGTGATGGAATCCCTCGTCCCCGACTATTCCGCGTTCGGAGAGATCCGCACCCGCACCGGGGGTCGGATGGAGGGCATCGCGCCCTCGAACGGCTACCTCTGCGCAGGTGGGAAATCCGTGGTCATCGCCGGTAACGGCGATGGAATCTTCGGCCGGCTGATGGCCGCGATCGGTCGGAATGACCTCGCCGAGGATGCCGATCTGCAGACGAATGCCGGACGTTGGGAGCGGCGTGAGGAACTCGACGAAGCGATTGGGGCCTGGTGTGCCGAACGCTCGGTTGAGGACGTGGTGGCGGTCTTGGAGGAGGCCGGGGTTCCGGCCGGCCCGATCTACACTGCGGAGGATCTCGTCGCCGACGAGCAACTGGCCGCGCGCGGGATGATCCAGCACCACGACGTGTCCACCGGCGAGGAGATGCTCGACGACGTCGCCTTCCCCGGCATCACCCCGGTCATCGGCGGAGAATCCATTGCCATCGACCACCTCGGGCCTGACCTCGGCGAACACACCGAGGAAGTGCTGGGGTGGCTGGGGCTGAAGTCGGCCGCTCAGGGTGATGGTGACGGTGTCGACCGCGGCGGTCGACGCGACTGACCCTGTCGGCGGCAGTCGAACAGGTCTACCCTTGAGCTCATGGGCGAGCTCATGTACTCGATCAACGTCACCGTCGACGGCTGCTGCGACCACCGTGTCGGACTCATCAGCGAAGAGCTGCACCGGCACCACGCGGACAACCTCGCCCGTGCCGACGGGCTGATCTTCGGGCGCACCACCTACGAGATGATGGAAGACGCGTGGCGACAGCCGCCTGAATCGATTACTCCCGCGGAAGACCTCGACCCTTTCGTCGCCGCCATCGATCCGGCACGAAAATATCTCGTCTCCTCCACTCGGGAGACCGCGCAATGGAACACCGAGATCATCCGCGGCGACCTCGACTCGGCAGTCCGCCGGCTCAAAGACGAGTCCGAGACCGGGCTCATCGTTGGGGGAGTGACGCTGCCGCGCGGACTCGCCGAACTCGGACTCATCGATGTTGTCGAATTCGTGGTCCACCCCATGATCGCCGGGCACGGCCCCTATGTCTTCGCGGGGCTCACCGAGGTCGTCGACCTCGTGCCCGATGGCCGCAGCGAGCTGGCCTCCGGGCACGCCGTCCTGTGGTTCCGGCCGAAGAGCTAGACTGCGCGACCGTCGAGTCCCGATAGTCGGGAACAGCAACACCCAATACTGCTTGTGTTCTCACATACCGGGCAGGTTGCCTACCGCACGTCCTCCGACCTGTAGTAACAATGGGAACAGCCGCGCATCGTCGCACGGCGAAAGACTCGTCCCGATCATCGGGAAGACTCGAGAAGGAGTCCCATGGCCAGGCCCACCCACGTCGACATCCTCGACACCACTCTGCGCGACGGTCTGCAGATCGAGAAGGCGATCGTGCCCACTGAGGTCAAGGTCGCGCTCGCCGAGAAGCTCATCGCGGCGGGACTGACCCAGATCGAAGTCGGATCCTTCGTCAATCCGAAGAAGGTGCCGCAGATGGCCGACACCGACGAGCTCCTCCGCCGCCTGTCTCCCCACGAAGCCGACGGGGTCGAGTTCTACACCCTCGTCTTCAACCTCAAGGGCGCTCAACGCGCCGTCGATGCGGGAGCGAAGAACATCAAGCTCGTCCTCTCGGCCTCCGAAGGGCACTCGAAGGCGAACTCGGATGCCTCCATCGCCGAGGCATCCGACCGCCTCATGGACGCCGCGCACTTCGCCTGTGACCAGGGGCTGCGCTTCGACATCACGACCGCCGTCAGCTTCATCTGCCCCTTCGACGGCATCACCGAGGCCGGTCACCTCGTCGAGGTCCTCCGCCCCTTCGTCGATGCCGGCGCGCACGGCATCGGGGTGGCCGACACCATCGGAAACGCCAGTCCCTCGCTCGTCCGTCGGAACACCTCGGCGGTCCTCGAAGCCTTTCCAGGGAAACCGGTCAACCTCCACCTCCACGACACGTACAACTTCGGCATGGCCAATGTCGCAGCCGCCCTTGACCTCGGCATCGCTCACTTCGATGCGGCGATGGGCGGGCTCGGCGGCTGCCCGTTCGCACCGGGAGCGGCCGGCAACATCGGCACCGATGACCTCGTCCACCTCCTCCACCGCGAAGGCGTGGCCACCGGGGTCGACGTCGAGGCCCTCACCGAGGTGCGCGCACCTCTCATCGAGGCAGTCGGCCACGGCCTGACCTCGAGCCTGTCCGACATCCCGGCGACCCCGGCGGCTTTCGACAGCCGCTTCGCTCGAAGAGCGACGAAGTGAGCAGCCGCCCCGGCAGGGCGAGGCTGCAGGAGCGGTGTGGGATCAGCCGAGTGGGCTGATCGCGAACCGTCCCCATGCGACGAAGAGCATGCCGGCGAGGAAGAGCAGATCGCCGAGCAGGAGCCGGTGTTCTGCACGGCGGATGCGCTCGGTCGCGGCACCTGCCGTGTAGAGTGCCATCCCCGAGGCGGCCACTGGCACCAGCACGGGTGCGATGCCGACCAGGCCAGGCAGGAAGAGCCCCAGACCTCCGAGGATTTCGAGGATACCCATGAACTTCACGTTGCCGGGCGCGAAGTCTTCCGGCCAGCCGGTGGCCGCTGTGTACCTCTCGTAGGACCAGGCGAGTTTGATGATGCCGCCGACGATGAATCCGGCGGCGAAGACGCCGGCGACGATCCACAGTGCGATGTTCATGATGATCGACTCTCTGTGTGTCCGATGATGCTTCGGATCGAGAGGGGAGCGGGTTCGGCGGTGCTGACACATCGTCGTGTCGTTCGCCTTCTCGAACTTATCGGCACGGTCAGTGCCGTTCTGGTCGACGCTAGTGTTTGACGGATACGATGTCAACGGCACGGTTCGTGCCGATAGTGTTACCGTAGGGCCATGTCGTCTTCGCCCTCGCCTCGACGTCGCGGAGCAGAGAGAACTCGCGAGCTGCTCCAGGTGACACTTGATCAGGCTTCTGAGCTTGGTTATCGCGGCCTGACGATCGAAGCGATCGCCCGTCGCGCCGGAGTCGGCAAGCACACGATCTACCGACGCTGGTCGTCCCTTTCCGAGCTCCTGTTCGATGCGCTCAGCCACGTGTGGTCGAGTGAGCTGGACTACCGGACCACGGGGCGCATCCGAGACGACCTGCGAGAGCAGTTCATCCGGTCCTCCTCGACCCTGTCCAGCCCGCCCCTGGGCCCGATCTATCGTGCGGTCATCGCCGACGCCCAGTCGGATCCGGGCTTGCGCAAGACGTTCCATGAGTGGTTCCTCAGTACAGTCGAGCAGAGCACCACCGAGCGGATCCGGCAGGCGCAGAGCCAGGGAGAACTCAAGGACGGCGCCGACGCCGAGGGCGTCATCGAAGTCCTCGTCGGATCGCTGTACTATCGCTGGCTTCTCTCGGATCGGCCCGTCGGGGAGGACATCATCGATGCCCTCATCGGGATGTTCATGCGAGCATACGGCGTCCCGGAGGAGGGAGCTGAGGATCATGGTGGTGAGCGCTGATCGGCACAGCAGGCGGGCCAGCCCCTGCAGGCTCGGGCAATCGATGACGTTCCATGGCACCGAATGGTCACAAATCACTGGCGCGAGAATAGTCTGATCATCAGACCGGCACCTCAGTCCAAGGAGGACCATATGACCACACGCATCGCCGTCGTCGTCGGCAACCCGAGTCCGAAGTCGCGCACCCGACAGGTGGCCGAGGATCTCGCCGCCCGCATCGCCGACATCACCGGTTCCGAGGTCGACGAGACCATCGAACTCGCCGAGGTGACCGGCGAGGTCTTCGATTGGAAGTCCGATCGGCTCGACACACTCACCGATCGCCTGGCCACCGCCGATTACGCAGTCATCGCGACTCCGACGTACAAGGCGAGCTACACCGGACTGCTCAAGGCCTTCCTCGACCGCTATGACGCAGGAGGCCTCCACGGTCTGATCGCGGTCCCGGTGTTCACCATCGGCTCACCCGCTCACACCCTGGCCGTGGAGACGACGCTGCGACCTCTCCTCGTCGAACTCGGTGCGAGCGTGCCGACGAAGGGGCTGGCGTTCCCGACCGCGAAGTTCGACGAGCGCGAGGCCATCCTCGACGAGTGGGTCGAAACGCAGGGCACCTACCTGACGCGGGCCCGCTGACCGAACCTTTCAGCTTGGTGAACCTGCACCAGCTCGGTCCATGCACCAAGCTGGTGCAGGTTGACCAAGCTGTTGCGTGGAGGGGCGCGCTGAACGCAGCGCGGGCCCGCTGATTCGATCAGCGGGCCCGCGTGGCAGGGGAGCGGCGGTCGAGTCTCAGCCGACCTGCAGCTCTCCCATGGCGTCCCAGTCATCGCCGTCGATCTGCCGGGAGATGATCTTCGGCGTCGCGGTGAGCGCACTGTGCATCGGACCGCCGTCGGCGGTCGCAGCCTGGAAGTGGTCGGACTTCACATGCGCCTCGGCGGCGTCGTCGTCGAACGCTTCGACAAGGACGTACTCATTCGGGTCATCGAGGCTGCGCGACCAGTCGAACCACTTGTTGCCGGGTTCGGCGCGGGTCGCCTCGGTGAACTCGCGGGTGATCTCGGGCCACTGCTCGGCCAGCTCGGGCTTGACGGGGAACTTCACGACGATGAAGATCATGGCTTCTTCCTTCTTTCTCAGGTGGTCGATCTTGAGTGGTCGATCTTGGGGGTCGGTTTCAGGTGGTCAGTCCCGGATGGTCTGTGCAGCCGGTACAGGTCCAGCCTAGGAGAACTGCATGCCGCCGTCGACGAGCATGGTCTGTCCGGTGATGTAGTCGGAGTCCTCCCCGGCGAGGAACGACACGAGGTTGGCCACGTCCTCGGGTACGGACACCCGGCCCATGAGGATGTCGCCGGCGTATTTCTTGATCGCCTCACCCTTGGCCAGCCCCTCCTCGGCGGCGAGCTTCTCGTCGATGAGGTCCCACATCGCGGTCCCGACGATGCCCGGGCCGTAGGCGTTGACGGTGATGCCGTGCTTGGCCCACTCCATCGCCGCGCCCTGGGTGAGGCCGCGGACGGCCCATTTCGTCGCCGAGTACGGGGAGAGGAGGGCGAAGGGGCGGAACGCCACGATCGAGGCCGCGCCGATGATCTTCCCGCCGTTGCCCTGCTTGATCATCTGCTTCGCCGCCGCCTGATAGGACAGGAAGACGCCGGTGAGGTTGACGTCGACGATCTTCTCGAAGTCAGCCTTCGAATACTCGATGAGTGGCTCCACCTGAGCGATTCCGGCGTTCGCGACGAAGACGTCGAGTTTGCCGCCCGCCTCCACGGCCACCTCGACGAGGCGGCTCAGCGATTCCTCGTCGGTGACGTCCACCTCGGCGCCGGTGGCCTTCCCGCCTGCCTTTTCGATCGTGTCGACGGTCTCGGCGACTCCGTCCTGCATGGTCGGCAGGTCGGCGACGATGACGTGATGGCCGTCCGCGCCGAGTCGGGTCGCGATGCCTTGTCCGATGCCGCGTCCGGATCCCGTGACCACGGCGACGCTGGTGCTCGTGCTCATATCTACTCCTTGATGTCTCGTCCTTGAGTGAGCACGCTCATTCTTTCCACGTCGTGCCGGCCGGGGACATGATCGTTCTCGTGTGGTGAGAATTCCGGAATCCCCGCCGAGGTGGTCCCGCCCGCCCGTCAACGCTCAGATTCCGTCGCCACCGTTCAGGTGCCGCCGTCGACGTTCGGACGGCGGCCCTACCGCTCGGGTGCTGCGGTCGGGATGAGTTCGGCCCCGCCGCGCAGATAGCTCGAGGCCAGTCCCGCGTGTTCGCGCAGCGTCGACTCGATCTCCTTCATCCGCCCGTGCGCCTTCGTCGACGGGGTGCTCACTGCGATCGCCCCGACCTGCACGCCCGTGCCGTTGCGCACCGGGACCGCGGCACAGGTCTGGCGCGGGAGGAACTCGTCGTGCTCCCACGCGATGCCGCGCAGGGCCACCTCGGTGAGGTGATCGTCGAGGTGATCGCGGTTGATGATCGTCTGCGGGGTGAGCACCGTCATCCCCCGAGCCTCGAGGTAATCGGTGCGCTGGGTCGCGGGCATGGCGGCCAGGAGGATCTTGCCGAAGGCCGTCGCGTGGGCGGCCTCGTGGAAACCGAAGCGCAGCGGTCGCAGCCGCGGATGCTTCTCGCAGTCCGAGCAGTAGGTGAGGATGATGTCGGAGCCGCGGTAGATCGCGAAGTACGCCGCGGTCCCGAGCGTGCGGTGGAGCTGGTCGGTGATCTGGCGGATCGGGAAGGGGGCGACGAGGCGCTGCTGGAAGGACAGGCCGAGCTCGAAGCACTTCGGCCCGAGTTCGAAGCGCTTCGGATCCTTGAGATAGACGAGGTAGCCGCCGGTCTCGAGCTCGTGGAGGAGCCGGTAGACGGTGGGCAGCGGGATCTCCAAACGGTCGGAGACGGTCTTCGCCGAGGCGCTCCCGGTGGCGGCGACTGCCTCGAGGACAGAGAAGACTCGCTGGATCACGGCACTGTTCGACACTGGGCCTCCTGACTTTTTCACGACGTGAGAATGAGGATAGTCGCATGTGCTCTGGTTCACATAAGTTTCTTATGACCGAAACGGCAATGGCGCCTGGTCGGACCGACTCGACGAGTCCGGTCGACAGGGCGCACGAGCAGGAGCAAAGGAGCATCCGATGGCATTCCCCGCCAAATATCCGTCGCTCAACGCGATGGAGATGACCGATGAGGCCCGCCAGACCCTCATCCGAGTTCTGCGTGTGGCATTCCCACACGCCGATTTCCCCGACGGTCCCTACGAGCGCACCGCGGACACCCTCATCACCGCCGCCGATGAGGAGACCTGGTTCCGCGTCGCCCTCATCCAGGGGCTGCTCTCCCTCGACCAGCTCTCCGACGGCGACTTCTGCGGACTCGACGACGAGTCAGCACTGAAGGTGCTCCGCCGCGTCGAGTCCACCGAGTTCTTCGGCTTCGTCCGCCGCACCGCCGTACTCAACCTCTACGACGACGCCGAGGTGTGGGAGACCCTCGGCTACGAAGGCCCCTCGTTCGATAAAGGCGGCTACATCAACCGCGGCTTCGACGACCTCGACTGGCTGCCCGAACCGAGCATTCTCTACCCCGAAGACGAGCCGCTGCCCGAACTCGGCGAAGGAGCGAAAGCAGGCGCCACGGCCGGGGGCACGGCCGGCGACCGATCGACCAACCAGCCGTCCCCGCAGACCGCCGACATGGGTGAGGTGAAGAAGTGATGACCGCTCAGCAGAATGCAGGAACCGCAGGAACAGGTGCCGCAGGACCCCAGGCAGGAGCCAGCGTGACCGGATTCAACATCGACCCCGACGAGGAGGCCGTCGTCATCGTCGGCTCCGGCGCCGGCGGCGGCACACTCGCCTACGAGCTCACCGCCAAGGGCATCCCCGTCGTCGTGCTTGAGGCAGGGCCGTACCTGCGCAACGAAGACTACGTCAACAACGAGTGGGAGGCCTTCAACCAGATGGCCTGGCTCGACCCGAGGACGACGACCGGGTCCTGGCGGATCGCCCGCGACTTCCCGAACCTGCCGGCCTGGATCGTCAAGGCCGTCGGCGGGACGACGACCCACTGGTCGGGCGCGACCCCGCGGTTCAAGAACCACGAGTTCAAAGCGCGATCCACCTACGGTCGCATCGACGGGGCGAACCTCCTCGACTGGCCGATCACGCTCGAGGAGATGGCGCCCTACTACGACCGTGCCGAGAAGTCGATGGGCTCGACCCACGTCCACGGTCGTCCACCGCTGCCGGCGAACAACAACTACAAGGTCTTCGCAGGCGGTGCGAAGGAGGTCGGCTACAAGTTCTACGCCACCGGCCCGTATGCGACGAACGCCGAAGAGTACGACGGCCGACCGGCCTCGATCCAGGACGGCTTCAACTTCCAGGGTGATAAGAACAAGTCCAAGTGGTCGACCCTGGTCAGAGAGCTGCCGAGGGCCGCAGACACCGGCCTGCTCGACCTGCGCCCGGAGTCGCAGGCCGTGCAGATCACCCACGATGCGAACGGCCGGGCCGATGCTGTGCTCTACCTGGACAAGGACGGCAACCTCCACCGGCAGGCCGCGAAGCTCGTGTGCGTGGCCGGCAATTCGATCGAGACGCCGAGGCTGCTCCTCCTCTCCGGGACCCCGTCCTTCCCCGATGGGCTGGCGAACTCGTCAGGACAGGTGGGCAGGAACTACATGCGGCATCTGACCGGAACGGTGTGGGGTCACTTCGACAAGCCCGTGCGGATGTACCGCGGAGAGACGATGGCCGGGGTCATCGCCGATGAGTCGATCCACGACCCGGATCGCGGGTTCTCGGGCGGGTATTACATGGAGACGATCTCGCTGGGACCGGCATTCATGGCCTCGTTCGTCGAGCCCGGCGGTTGGGGTCCGGACTTCGCGGCGCTGCTCGACCGGTACCTCAACACTGCTGGCATGTGGATCGTCGGCGAGGACATGCCGCAGGAGTCGAACCGGGTCACGCTGAATACGACGGTGAAGGATCAGCACGGACTGCCGGTGCCCAACGTCCACTACGACGACCACGCCAATGATCTGGCGATGCGTGAGCACGCCTACGCCGCGGGTCAGAGCGTCTACGAGGCGGTCGGGGCGCAGACTTCGCACCACACCCCGCCGTACCCGTCGACGCACAACCTCGGCACCGCGCGGATGAGCGAACGCCCCGAGGACGGAGTCGTCGACAAGTGGGGTCGCACGCACGATGTGAAGAACCTCTTCATCTCCGACGGCTCGGTGTTCACGACAGGGGCGGCGGCGAACCCGACGCTGACCATCGTCGCGCTCGCCATCCGCCAGGCCGAGTACATCGCCGAACAGCTGCGGACCGGGGAGGTCTGAAGCACGATCGGCCTTCAGCTTGGTGAAACTGCAGCAGCTTGGTCCAGGGGCCGAGCTGCTGCAGTTTCACCAAGCCGGTGATGTGAACTGCGCCCTCGCAAGCCAGGTGACGGCAAGTAGGATGCCAGAGACCGACATCGACGCAGCCTCGGCGGGCAGAACCCTCACCACGACCGCCGCAGGCTCGGGAGGAGAGGCCGCCTGTGCCACGCACCGTCTACTACACCGCGACCACGCTCGACGGGTTCATCGCTGACCCGAACGACTCCCTCGAATGGCTGCTGAGGCAGACCGAAGAGCCGCCGGACGACGGTTTCATCGACGGCGTCGGCGCGCTTGTCATGGGCGCCACGACGTACGAGTGGGTGCTGCGCAATCTCGACGGACCCTGGCCCTACAGCGTGCCTGCGTGGGTGATGACGCACCGCAAACTCGCACTGCCCGAGGCGGGCACGGACGGAAAGACACCCGACATTCGTTTCGCGCAGGGCGCGATCGCCGACCACTACTTCGAGATGTGCACGGCCACCGGCGACCACGACCTGTGGGTGATGGGAGGAGGCGACCTCGCCGGTCAGTTCGCCGACGAGGGATTCCTCGACGAGATCATCACCTTCACCGCCCCCGTCGTCCTCGGCAAGGGCCGTCCCCTGCTGCCGCGCCGCCTCGACCTCGAACTCCTCGAGGTCGGGCACAGCGATCCCTTCGTCATCGCCCGCCACCGGGTGATCGGCCCGCTGCTCGAAGACGGCTGAGCCACCTCGGCGAAATGATTCCCCGCACCGAGGTGGGGCCCTCGCTTCGTGCGGGAGTCAGCTCATCGCCTGGGTGAGCAAGCCCTACGCCGAGGTGGGGCCCGGCTTCGCGTGGACGATGGGGCCACCTCGGCGAAGGTCATCCGGATATCGGGCACCCCTGGTGGTGCGGGAGTTTCCGTGATTCGATGCAGACATGACTGCTGCGATTGAGAATCATCGGGCGCGCCTGCGCGCGGGGGAGACCTACAACGGACTGTGGATGATGTCGACGAGCTCGGAGCTCGCGAAGGTCGGATCGTCGTCCGGGTTCGACTATGTCTGCATTGATCTGCAGCACGGGCTGATCCGGCCCACTGATGTGCTGCGGCTGACCGATGCTGTGCGCGCCAGCGGGGACGCGCTCGTGACTGCTCGGGTCGCGGCGAACCGCTTCACCGAGATCGGGGCGCTCGCCGACGCTGGTGTCGAAGCGATCATCGTCCCGCTCGTGTCCTCCGTCGCCGAGGCGGAAGCCGCAGTGCGTGCCCTCGACTACCCCTCACGGGGCGGGGACCGCTCGTGGGGACCGACCGCAGAGATCATGCACAATGCGGTACAGGACACCACGGCCGAGCGCCCTTTGCTGTTTGTCATGATCGAGAACGAGGCCGGCCTTGCCAACGTCGAGGACATCTGCGCTGTGCCCGGCATCGACGGCGTCTACGTCGGCCCGTCGGACCTCGCGTTCGCCGTCGGTGCGCTGCCGGGTCAGCACAATGACGCCCACGCCGAGGCGCTCGTGCGGATCCGTACCGCCGCCGACGCTGCGGGAATCGTCCCCGGAATCCACACCGGCGATGGCGCGGAGGCCAAGCTGCGCAAGGAGCAGGGCTTCCGCTTCATCACCTCATGCGGCGACCTCGGAGCGGCCGGCCGGGCCTTCCGCGAGGACCTTGCCACCGCCCGGAGCTGACTTCTATTGCTACCCGACGGCGGCCCAGCAACCTCGCGCGAAGTTGCTGGGCCGCCGTCAGGTAGCAGGGGTTAGGTTTTGAGGAGGGAGACGACCTGCCGTAACGCCGGGTTCTTCGACTGGACGTTCCACATGGCCTTGAGCTCGACGATCTCCTCGGGCAGGTCGGCGAATGGTTTGAAGTGGACCCCGGGGACGCGGACCAAGGATGCCGACTCAGGAACGAACGCGAGTCCATGATTGTCGGCGACGAGGTTGATCATGGTGAGCACTTGGCTAATCGAGTGTTTGACCATGTGATGGTCGATGGGGAAGTGGCGGATGATGAGGTCGTAGAAGGACGTCGCCTTTGTCGCCGAATGCATGATCAGCGGCTCCCCGGTCACATCGTCCTTCTGCAAAGGGCGGTCGAGATCGAGCAGACGATGCCCGTCGGGGATGGCTAAGAGCAGGCGTTCAGCCAGGAGCAGTTCCGAGTCGATGAAGCTCGGGGTGGTGTCGGAACGACCCAGGCCGAGGTCGATGCGACCTTCTGCGAGGTTCTCGAGCTGCTCTCCGGTGACCATTTCGTGCAGGTCGAGGTCGATCCCTGGGAAGTTCTCTTCGATTGCCGTCACCAAACTGCCGAGAATGCCGAACCCGCTGGCAGCGGTGAAACCAATGCTCAAACGCCCCCATTGCCCCGAGGCAATGCGTCGAGCATCCTGCGGAGCGCGGTCGGCCATTGCCAGTAGCACCTGGGCATTGTCGAGGAAGGCTTCGCCTGCTGCTGTGAGTACTACGCGCTTGTTGTCCCTGTCGAGAAGATCCACCCCGACGAACTTCTCGAGCTTCTGGATCTGCCGACTCAACGGCGGCTGAGTCATTGAGAGAGCTTCGGCGGCTTTGCCGAAATGAAGGTGCTCAGCGACTGCGACGAAGCACCGAACCTGGTCCAATGTGTACACGGAACGACAATACCTTTCGGGCATTACTTCATGCAGATATCAACATAGACAATATTATCGGTGCTTCCTAGGCTCAATCCGAAAGCGCTCAACAGGTACGCAGGGGTGCCGACCGAGCCTGAGCAAGGAATGGACCAGAAAATGCAGAACTTCTCCAAACGAGTTGTCGGGCCACTGGCCCTCGGGTCCGTCGTGGCCCTCGCACTGTCCGGCTGTGGAGGCAACGTCGCAGCAGGTGGCGGCGGGGGTGACGAAGATTTTCCGACGAAGGAAGTCTCCATCACCGTTGGTGCCGCTGCAGGAGGGTCCACCGACCTCATCGCACGCGCATTGGCCGATGGTGCCTCGTCAGACCTCGGTCAGGCCATGCCTGTGATCAACAAGCCCGGCGCCAACGGGACTCTGGCGGCCAAAGAAGTCCAGTCGGCTAAAGCCGATGGATATAACCTCGCGACTCTCAACGCTTCACTCATCACGATCACTCCTCTGGCTGTGGGCGAAGACGAAGCGGTGAGCATCGACGATTTCGAAGTCATCACCGGGGTATCGCAGGACGACTACGTGATGGTGGCCAATCCGGATGCCGGTGTGAAGACCGTCGATGATATCAAGAAGAGCGACAAGAAGCTCTCCTTCGGTACGGCGGGCGTCGGCACCGGTTCGCAGCTGGCGCAGAGTCTTCTCCTGGCTCAGATCGATACTGATTTCAAAGAGGTCCCCTTCGACTCGGGTGCACCCGCAGTGACCGCGACTCTCGGCAATCAGGTGAACATCTCGACAGTGCAGCTGGGCGAAGCGAAGCCGCATATCGATGCCGGCAAACTCGTGCCGATCATGGTCTTCTCCGAAGAGCGGAACAAGTTCCTCAAGGATGTTCCCACGGCGACCGAAGAAGGCTATGACATTCCGGTCTCCCAGTACCGAGCCGTCGTCGCACCGAAGGGCACGCCCGATACTGTCGTCGAGAAGCTCGACAAGTCCTTCAAGGCGACCTTCGAGACTGACGCCTACAAGGAGTTCAACGAGAAGAACCTGCTGACTCCGACAGAGATCCCCGGCGATGAGATCGCAGCCGAATGGTCGGACCTGGCGGATCGCTACAAGAAGCTGGTTGATGAGTATGACATCGATCTCTCAGACTGAACGGAAAGCTGTGAACAATCTCGAAGACAGCGACGATCCGCTTGAGGTTCAGGCCATCGGCGATGACGCAGAGACTCCCGAAGAGCTTCTTGCTCTGTGGGAGGAGGAAGCTCCCGAGCCTGGTGGCGGCATCGCCAACCTCGTGGCCTGCGCCTTCACTCTGGTCTTCGGAATCGTGGGAATGGTGCTGTCGTGGAATCTCTCCCTCGGCAGTCTGACAGACCCGGCTCCAGGTTTCTTCCCGTTCGTCGTCTCGCTGATCACCGCAGTCCTTTCGGCGGCCCAGATCGTTCTGGGCCGCCGGGGCGGCGACGGAGAGAAGTTCAACCGCTACTCGGTCACGGTCGTGTGGGGAGTCATCAGCCTCCTGGTCTTCGTCACAGCACTGCCGCTGATCGGATTCGAGATTCCCGCCCTGCTCCTGGCCTTCGTCTGGATGAAGTGGCTGGGCGGCGAGTCCTGGCGCTCTGCAGGCCTCTATTCGGTTCTGACCGTCGCAGCCTTCTATCTCATCTTTGTAGTGGCGCTGCGGACGCAGCTCCCGCATCTCTTCTGAGGAGGACGAACACATGGACATCTTCGGTCCAGTCATCGAAGGGTTCGGCACCGTCCTCGAACCCAGCAATCTTCTGTACTGCTTCATCGGTGTCCTCGTCGGCATGCTCATCGGTGTGCTGCCAGGTCTCGGGCCCGCCGCGACGATGGCGATCCTGCTGCCGATGACCTTCGGAATCGAACCGGTCACCGCGATCATCATGCTCGCCGGCATCTTCTACGGAGCACAGTACGGCGGCACGATCACCTCGGTGCTGCTTCGCCTTCCCGGTGAAGCAAGTTCGGTCGTCACAGTCTTCGACGGCTTCCAGATGGCCAAGCAAGGCCGAGCGGGAGCGGCACTCGGTGTAGCCGCAGTGGGTTCATTCATCGGTGGAACCGCTTCGATTCTCGGACTCACCTTCCTGGCGCCATTGATCGCCGGCTTCGCCCTCGACTTCGGTCCGCCCGAATACGCGGCGCTGTCCCTCCTTGGAGTCACCCTGGTCGCCACCATCAGCTCGGGTAACAAGGTCAAAGCGCTGATCGCCGCAGCCGTCGGAGTGTTCCTCGCTATGGTGGGTCGAGACGTATTCACAGGCACGGAGCGTTTCACTTTCGACAACCTCAGTCTCAGCGACGGCATTGACTTCGTGACCGTGGCCATGGGTCTCTTCGGACTCGGTGAGATTCTCTACAACCTCGAGGAACGGCACAAGGCCATGGCGGCCCCCGACAAGCCGAAGCGAGTCTGGCCGACGCGAGGAGAACTCAGACAGTCAGCCCCGGCGATCGGCCGGGGATCGATTCTCGGCTTTCTGCTGGGAATCCTTCCCGGAGGAGGCGCCACAATCTCGTCGCTGGCCGCCTATGGCGTAGAGAAGAAAGTTGCCAAGGACCCATCTCGGTTCGGTAAGGGCGCTATCGAAGGTGTTGCTGGACCGGAATCGGCGAACAATGCGGCAGCGACCTCGTCGTTCATCCCACTGCTCAGTCTCGGAATTCCAGCCAATGCCACGATGGCGCTGATGTTCGGGGCACTCCTCATCCAAGGAATCACCCCTGGGCCGCTCCTGGTCTCTGACGAACCCGAACTGTTCTGGGGCGTCGTCAATTCGATGTATATCGGTAACATTCTGCTGCTCATCATGGCGATCCCGCTGATCGGTGTCTTCGTCAAGATCCTCAGCGTCCGGCCGGCGATTCTCGCACCGATCACCGTTCTCATCACACTGATCGGTGCCTATACGATCAAGAACTCCGTCTTCGATGTCGGACTCGTCGTGCTCTTCGGCGTGATCGGGTACCTCATGAAGAAGGCCGGATTCGAACCGGGGCCGCTTGTGCTTGCATTCGTCCTGGCCGAGCTTCTTGAATCGAGCGTGCGTCGGTCGCTCATTCTCTTCGAAGGCGACCTCGGCGGGGTGTTCACCCGTCCGATCACCGTCACACTGCTGTTCGTTTTCCTGGTCGTCATTTTTCTGCCGATCATTCAGAAGATGCTCGGCAGCGCCAAAGCCAAGTCAAAGAGCAAGGAGCTCGTGTCATGAGCATTCTGGTCGGATACGTCCCCACCCCGACGGGAGAAGCCGCTGTCGATGCGGCCATCAAAGAGGCCCGCTGGCGGGGAGTGAAGCTGCGCATTGCGAACTCGCGCAAACGAGGCCCACTGGTCGAAGGTACGGTGGCCGAGGACGCTGACCTCGCAGCCGCGAAGAAGCGCGCCGACGATGCCGGAGTCGACGCCGAGGTCTTCACTCTCGCTCACGAGGATGATGTCGTCGACTCGCTGCTGGAGGCGGCCGACGCCTGGTCCGTCGACCTCATTGTCATCGGAATGCGCAAGCGCTCACAGGTCGGAAAGTTCATCATGGGCTCTTCTGCTCAGCGGATCCTGTTGCAGGCGGAGATGCCGGTCATGGCGGTCAAGGTCGCTAACTGAGCATTCCTCTTCGGGCCGGTACCAGCCATGCTGGTGCCGGCCCAAAGTCTGTGCACATGTGTGGGTTCAGGCGAAGGCAGTCCCGCAGTCTACGAAGCTGAGCAGCCTTATGAGGGGCACTCCCGCTGACGGAACAACCTCGGCAGGTGACCCGGTGCAGACAATGGGCAAGGTACGACCTTCTTGCGCCGACGGGCCGAAGGGCGGCAAGCCTGACGGATACGCAGTGATCGTCGAAGAGAACCATCGCTGCACTTCTTTCGGACGAACTTCAGGAAGACGAGCTCAAAAAGGCAGGAGGCGGACCGAAATGTGGCTGCTGAATGTGTTCCCGGTTCGTCCCCAGCCGCGCCCTCTGCATCGCTGACCCGGATGGCGATGAAGATTATCCCGACAGCGCCGCAGAACTCCAATGAAAAGGACCTCGGCATCGTCGAAACGATGCCGAGGTCCAGTGACGATATGAGGTCGGCGCTAGAACCAGCCGATGACGACCTGAACGGTCACCCAGATCGTCAGCAGAGTGGTGAGCACGAGGATGATGTTCTCGAAGAGGTTCGCTTTGTGCTCCCCGAAGTTACTCTTCTTGTTCGCCAGGATGAGCAGACCGATCGCGACGAGCGGGACGACCACCGCCTGGAGCCCGGTGACGAAGACCGCCATGGTGACGAACCCGGGCATGCCGGGGAAAGCCCAGATGATCGGCGAGATGAGGATGAAGAGACTGAACCATTTGAATGTCGGATCGTCTTCGAAGTGATCGCCGTAGCGTTCCCTGCGAGCAGGTCGAATGATGTGGAGGCAGTCGACGATGATCTTCGGGAATCCGTTGGCGAATCCGACGACGCTGCTGTAGAGGATTCCGAACGCACCGAGATAGAAGATTACTCCACCGACCGTACCGAGGTGGATCGACAGTGCCTGCGAGATGTCGTCGAGGTTAGTCACCTCGATACCGTTCGGGCGAAGAATCTCGGCGCCGACAACCCAGATCGAGAGGCTGATGACGATCGCCGAGGAGATGCCGAAGAGAATGTCGTTGCGCTGCAGCTTCTTGAAACCGACGCCGCGCCATCCCTTGTCGCGGACATAGTAGGGGTAAAGGAAGTTCGCCATCGAACCGGCAACTGCACCGATAAGGGAAAGCGCGACGGCGAAGACGCCGATCGCTCCCGTGTTATCCGGAATGCCGAATCCGACCGTGCCGCGGACGATTTCGCCGATGTCGGGGACGCTGTAGATCGCGAGGCCGAGGAAGACGACAGTCATCATGGCCAGCAGCAGTTTCATGATGCTTTCGATCGTCTTGTAGACGTTCTTGCCGATGACGAAGATGCTTGCCACCACGAGGATGCATGACCAGAGGAACGGATCTCCGATGGTGAAGATCTTTGCCAGTGCTTCGCCGGCTCCGCGGACCATGTAACCATTGAGCAGGTGTCCGCTGATGAGGGCGGCGATTCCGATCGCCCATGGATACCACCGGGCGACATCGCGGTAGCCTTCGATGATCGTCTGATTCTTGATGTTGAGGACCTGGTAGCGGCCCATGATGTTGACGATGACGAATCGTATGAGCAGAGAGGCTGCGAGCAGCCACATGAGGTTGTATCCGTAGTTCGACCCCGACACCGAGGCGGTGACCAGATCTCCGGCGCCCATCATGGCGAGAACGGCGATGATACCGGGCCCGAATTCGCGTAGGCTTCCAAGGATTCCGCGTCGTCTCGGTCCCTTTGCGGTCGAGTTGTCTGAGCTGACTGTGCTGGCAGCGTCGTTGCTATTCGCACTCATTGTGAAGTGTGTCCTTTCAGCGGATCCGTGGTCACCAGCGAGGTGCCACGGCCTGGTAGTCGGGGTCGAATTTCTGCATGTACCCGGTGTCATCGCGGTTTCGGATTCCGCAGTCGAGGTAGCGCTGGTGCAGGGTCGCGAGACGTTCGCGATCCAGCTCGACTCCGAGTCCTGGGCGAATGGGCACCTTGAGGCTGCCGCCTTCGAAGTGGAACGGGTCGCCGACGATGACATCGTCTTCGGGGTTCTTCCACGGCCAGTGCGTATCGCACGCGTAATCGATGTTCTTCGTCGCCCCTGCCAGATGGAGCATCGCTGCGAGACTGATTCCCAGGTGGGAGTTCGAGTGCATGGACAGTGACATTCCGAAAGTCTCGGCGACGCCCGCCAACATAGTGGACCGGCGCAGTCCGCCCCAGAAATGGTGGTCAGAGAGGATGACGTCGATGCTGCCCGCAGCCACCGCCTCGGGCAGCTGTGCGAACGCGACGACGCACATGTTCGTCGCCAGCGGCATGTTGGCCGCCGCGCGGACCTTTGCCATACCGACGATCCCCGGGGTCGGGTCTTCGAGGTACTCAAGCGTGGAATCCAGGCGTTCCGCGATCCGGATCGACGTGTCGACGGTCCATGCGGCGTTCGGGTCGATGCGCAGAGGGACATCGGGGAATCGCGCGGCCAGGGCCTCAATGGCGGCGGCCTCGTCGTCGGGAGGGAAGACGCCGCCTTTGAGCTTGAGAGCTGAGAAGCCGTATTCGTCGACCATCTTCTCGGCTTGTCTGACGATGCCGTCGGGCGTCAGTGCCTCACCCCACCTGTCATCGGGCGAACCGGGGTGCCCTGCCCACTTATAGAAGAGATAGCCGCTGAAGTCGACACGGTCACGGACGCGACCGCCGAGGAGGTCCGAGACTGGGAGCCCGAGAATCTTCCCCTGCACGTCGAGCATCGCGACCTCAAACGGGGAGAACACCCGGTCGAGTGTCGACGAGTCGGTGATCATCCCACTCATCCCGTGTCCGCCGGCGGTGGTGTCGGCCGCTAACTCGGCATCGACTGCTTCGCGTGCATGGTTGATGTCGAAGATATCGGTGCCGATGAGCGCATCTGCGGCAAGCTGAAGGCGCTTCTGATGCGCCTCATCGCCGTAGGTTTCGCCCAGTCCGTAGAGTCCCGAGTCGGTGACGATCTCGATGATCGTGCGGATGGCGAAAGGCTCGTGCACTCCCACGGCGTTGAGCAGCGGTGGATCGGCAAAGGCGACCGGCGTGAGAGAGATGTCGACGATGCGGGTGCTGTTCTGGGCAGTCATCTACGGATCCCCTCACCCGAATGTCACGGTGTCGGTGGTCCAGGCGCGTGCCTGGTCGCTGAGCGTGATGCCCAGGCCGGGACGGTCGGGAACGATCATGCGTCCGTTCTTCGTCTCGAGGCGTTCGTTGAACAGCGGATCGAGCCAGTCGAAGTGCTCGACCCACGTCTCCCGCGGGTAGCAGGCGGCCAAGTGCAGGTGGATCTCCATGGCGAAGTGAGGAGCGATGTCGAGGGCGGCCTCATCGGCAAGGGTGAGCAGCCGCATGAACTGGGTGATGCCGCCGACTCGGGGAGCGTCGGGCTGGACGATGTCGCAGGCGCGGGCGTCGATGAGATCCTTGTGCTCCGCGACCGAACTGAGCATCTCGCCGGTGGCGATCGGAGTGTCGAGGGTCCGTGTCAGACGGGCATGGCCCTCGACGTCGTAAGCGTCGAGGGGCTCTTCGATCCAGACCAGGTTGAGCTCGTCGAGGATGCGCCCCATTCGCAGGGCGGTCGCCCGGTCCCACTGCTGGTTCGCATCGACCATCAGCGGTGCATCGCCGATGTGGTCACGGACAGCAGAGACCCGGCGAAGATCCTCGGCGCTGTCGGGCAGGCCGACCTTGATCTTGATACCGCCGATGCCGTCCTCCAGAGACTTCGACGCGCGGTCCTTGACTTCCTCGATCGAAGCGTTGAGGAAGCCGCCGGAGGTGTTGTACGTGCGCACCGAATCACGGTGGCTGCCGAGGAACTTTGCCAAAGGCAGGTCTGCTCGCTTCGCTTTGAGGTCGTAGAGTGCGATGTCGATGGCGGCCAGCGCCTGAGTGGCCAGACCGGACCGTCCGACTGAAGCGCCCGCCCACAGCAGTTTGGTGTAGAGTTTCGCGATGTCATTGGGATCCTCGCCGACGGCCGCCTCGGCGATCTCCTTCGCATGTGCGTACTGAGCAGGACCTCCGCCGCGCTTCGAGTAGCTGAACCCGACCCCCGCGTGACCTTCGGTCGTGGTGATCTCGGCGAAGAGCATTGCCACCTCGGTCATCGGCTTCTGTCGGCCCGTGAAGACCTTCGCATCAGAGATCGGCACCTCCAACGGCAATCGAATCGATGACAGTGTGATGGTCTTGATCGCGTCGGGGGTGTACGCCATTGATACTCCTTGATCGTGCCGATTCGGTTGTGTCTCACCTGCTCATCGGCTGGGTTCAGGCGAGGTGAGTGTCGAGTCAATACCATCGGTGATCGCGCTTGGTGGCCAATACCTTTAGTGCATGAGTCGATATCGTATGTGCCTTAGACAGGCATCATTGGGCGGCCTAGAGTCGCTTTCGAATCACTCCATCAAAGCAGTCAGCAAAGGAACCACAATGGCCCATTTCTCTCCTCAGGACCTGGCAGATCATCTGAAGAACGGATTGCTCTCGTTCCCCGCGACAGCTTTCAACGCCGACCTCAGCGTCAATGAAGGAGGCTACCGGCGTCACATCGAATGGCAGTCCAGTTATGACGTCGCAGGACTCTTCGCCGCCGGCGGAACCGGTGAAGGCTTCAGCCTCAGCCCCGACGAAGCTGCCCGCGTCGTCGAACTCGCCGTCGCCTCGTCTCGTCCCGAGGTACCGGTCCTCGCGTCGGCGAGCGGCCCGACAGTCCAGGCCGTACGCAATGTCCGCGATGCCGAAGCCGCCGGTGCCGAGGGTGTCCTCGTTCTCCCTCCTTACCTCACTGAATGCGATCAGGACGGCCTCTACCGGCACGTCTCCGCCATCTGCGAGGCCACGAGCATCGGCGTCATCGTCTACAACCGGGCCAACGCCATCTACTCGGCCGAGACCGTGGCGCGCCTGGCCGACAACCACTCGAACTTCATCGGCTTCAAGGACGCTATCGGTGACATCGAGCACCTGACGAAGGTGTACGCGAAGAACGGCGACCGCCTCTTCTACCTCGGCGGACTGCCCACAGCGGAGACGTTCGCTCTGCCGCTGCTGCAGCTGGGCATGAGCACATACTCCTCAGCGATGTTCAACTTCGTGCCTGAGTTCGCGCTCGACTTCTACGCCGACGTCCGCGCCCAGAACCGCGAGGCCGTGACTGAGCGACTCAATCGCTTCGTCCTGCCCTACCTCGACATCCGCGACCGCGGAAAGGGCTACGGCGTCTCCATCGTCAAAGGCGGACTCAAGGCCATCGGCCGCGACGCAGGCCCCGTGCGCCCGCCGCTGCACGACCTCAGCGAGAAAGATGTCGCCGACCTCGCCGACCTCATCTCGACCGCGAACATCCAGCCCCAGACCGACGTGAAGATCGGAGCCTGACCACCCATGACCGCACTCACTGGACTCTCGCTCATCGCCGGAAACCCGGTCACCGGCAATGGTGCCACGACGAACGCCATCGATCCGAGCACCGGGGAGACTCTGACACCGGACTACACTTTCCTCGACGAGACTCAGGTCGAGCAGGCCGTGGATGCCGCGAAGCGGGCCTTCGCCACCTACCGCGCGACCACCCCGGAAGAGCGCGCTGCCTTCCTCGAGACGATCGCCGCGAACATCGAGGCCGTTCGTGAACCGCTCGTCGAGCGCGCCATGGCTGAGACCGGGTTGCCCTCGGCTCGCCTCAACGGAGAAGTCGGTCGCACCGTCGGGCAGCTGCGACTGTTCGCCGAGGTGGTCCGGACCGGGAACTTCCACGGTTCCAGCATCGACCCGGCTCAACCCGACCGCACCCCGCTGCCGCGTCTCGACATCCGACAGCGCCGCGTCCCTGTCGGGCCGGTTGTCGTCTTCGGTGCCAGCAACTTCCCCCTAGCGTTCTCCGTGGCCGGTGGCGACACCGCCTCGGCGCTCGCAGCGGGCTGTCCCGTCATCGTCAAGGCCCACAACGCCCACCCCGGAACCGGGGAGATCGTCGGGCAAGCCATCACCGACGCGGTCGCCTCCAACGGACTCAACCCAGGAGTGTTCTCCCTCGTCTTCGGCTCCGGTGCCTCCGTCGGACAGCAGCTCGTCGCAGACTCGCGGATCGCTGCGGTCGGGTTCACCGGTTCCCGTTCCGGAGGCCTGGCCCTGCAGGCCACCGCCCAAGCCCGGAAGGTGCCCGCCCCCGTCTACGCCGAGATGAGCTCGATCAACCCGGTGATTCTCCTCGACGGTGCCCTGGGCGGAGACGGCGCACGTGGTCTCGCCGAGCAGTTCATCACCTCTCTGACCGGCTCGAGCGGTCAGCTGTGCACCGCTCCCGGCCTGGTCTTGGTGCCGAACGGCAGCGCCGGTGACGCCTTCGCCGAGGCGGTTGGCGAGCTCATCAGCCAGCAGACCGGGCAGACCATGCTCACCCCTTCCATCGCCGAGGCGTTCGACCGTGGCGTGGCCGAGCTCGCCGCGCAGGATGACGTATCGACCTTGGGGACAGGGACGGCCGGCGCGGGAGCCAATGCCCCGGCCCCGGTCGTCTTCACTGCATCGTCCGCATCTCTGCGGGAGAACGACGCACTGAGCGAGGAGATCTTCGGAGCCGCCTCGTTGATCGTCCGCTATACCGATGCCGACGATCTCATTGCCACCCTCGCCGGGATCGAAGGACAGCTCACGTCGACGATCCATGCCACCGAGGCCGACATCGCGGTGGCGGGACAGCTGTTGCCCGTCCTCGAAGATCTGTGCGGTCGGATCCTTTTCAACGGCTGGCCCACCGGGGTCGAGGTCGGACATGCCATGGTCCATGGCGGACCGTTCCCGGCAACCTCGGCGCCGGCGACCACATCGGTGGGGACCCTCGCCATCGACCGCTTCCTCCGTCCGGTCAGCTACCAGGCGGTGCCTGCTGCGCTGCTGCCGGAACCCATCGCTGATGACAATCCCTGGTCGGTCGTGCAGACGATCGACGGTGTGGTGACGACTCCGGCGGAGGCCTCGACTCTCAGCGGAGCAGGCGCCAGCGCATCATGAAGGGAACGGCGATGACCCATACAGCGGTGACCACGCCGACGATCGAATCCGTGCGCGTCGTACCCGTGGCCGGTCGCGATTCGATGCTGCTCAATCTGTCGGGCGCTCACGGCCCGTACTTCACTCGCAACATCGTCCTCATCACCGACAGTGCCGGCCGGACCGGCCTCGGTGAAGTGCCCGGCGGTGAGAACATCAAGGCGGCCATCGAAGACGTCGGGCGGGATATCACCGGTCGTCGCGTCGCCCAGGTCAATCGCATCGTGTCCGAACTGCACCAGCGGTTCGCGGCCGTCGATGCCGGTGGGCGGGGCAACCAGACCTTCGACCTGCGCGTCGGTGTCCATGCGACTGCCGCGATCGAGTCGGGTCTGCTCGACCTGCACGGTCAGTTCCTCGGGCTGCCCGTCGCCGATCTGCTTGCGGCTGGTCAGCAGCGCGACTCTGTGCCGATGCTCGGGTACCTCTTCTATGTCGGCGATCCCGATGCCACGGATCTTGACTACCTGCGGGAACCGGAAGCCTCCGGGTGGGACCGGCTGCGTCGGGAGGAGGCGTTGACTCCGGAGGCGATCGTCGCTCTCGCCGAGGCTGCGTCGGCCAAATACGGGTTCAAGGACTTCAAGCTCAAGGGCGGCGTGCTCGCCGGGGACCGAGAAGTCGAAACCGTCACGGCGCTCGCCGAGGCGTTCCCGGACGCGAGGATCACGCTCGACCCGAATGGCGGATGGCTGCTCGAGGAGGCGATCGAATATGGCAAGGCGATGAACGGAGTCGTCGCCTATGCCGAGGATCCCGTCGGTGCCGAAGGCAGATTCTCCGGTCGCGAGACGATGGCCGAATTCCGTCGGGCGACGGGTTTGCGGACAGCGACGAACATGATCGCCACGGACTGGCGAGAGATGGCGCATGCCATCCGGATGAACGCCGTCGACATTCCGCTGGCCGACCCGCATTTCTGGACGATGTCCGGTTCGCATCGCGTCTCGCAGATGTGTCACGACTTCGGCCTGACCTGGGGTTCGCACTCGAACAACCACTTCGACATCTCCCTGGCGATGTTCACCCACGTCGGAGCCGCAGCCCCCGGTGAGATCACCGCGCTCGACACCCACTGGATCTGGCAGGACGGACAGGAGCTGACGACCGATCCGCTGAAGATCGTCGGCGGTGAGATCGCCGTGCCGCAGGCCCCGGGTCTCGGCGTGACGATCGATGAGGACAAGCTGGCAGCAGCGCACGAACTCTACGTCGAGCACGGCCTGGGTTCGCGCGATGACGCGGTGGCCATGCAGTACCTGGTCCCGGGCTGGTCCTTCGACGCGAAGAAACCCTGCCTCCTCCGCTGACCCCTCCCAACTGCTACCCGACGGCGGCCCAGCAACCTCGCGCGAGGTTGCTGGGCCGCCGTCAGGTAGTAACTAAGGGGTGATGGTGACTACTGTGCGCAGGCCCTCGCTCGGGTCGGCGAATTCGTCCGGCAGGTCGGCCAGTGGGATCGGTCCCGCGAGAATGTCCTCCCACGGCAGCCCGGTCCCATCGGCGGCGAGGTAGTCCACGGCCTCGGCCAGGTGGTGCGGTTCGAAGTTGTGCACGCCGGTGATCGTCCGCCACCCGCGCACGATCTGCTCGGGATCGATCGCGACCTCCGGACCCGGGGTCACACTGCCCGCGAGCACCGTCGTTCCCCCGATGCCCACGGCATCCAGGCACGCCCGCACCCCCGACTCGGCGCCGGAGAGTTCGAGTGCGACATCGATCTCGCTCACCTGCTCTCCCGGCTCGATCGTCGCTGCACCCGCCCGCTCGGCCAGGCGGCGACGGTCAGGATGCGGGTCGGCCGCGACCACCTCGGCGGCTCCGCGTGAAAGCGCGGCCCCCACTGCGGCGAGTCCGAGCATCCCGATCCCGTTGACGAAGACCCTGCGTCCACGCAGGTCACCGGCGGCTTCACACATCGCCATGACCGTGGCCACCGCGCATCCGGCAGTCGCTGCCACACCGTCGGGCAGGGTATCGGGCACGGGCACGATCGCGACGCCGGCGGGCAGGTGGATGTGACTGGCATACGTGCCCGACAGCGGCCACCCGGACTCGACCGCCTCGTGGCCGACCTTGCGCACCGAGGTGCATTTCGCGCTCAGTCCCCGTCGGCAGCTCCGGCAGTCCCCACACACCGAGGTGACCGAGAAGACCACACGCGTGCCCACGGGAACATCCCCGCGGGTCTCCTCAACGATGCCGACGCCCTCGTGTCCGAGCACCGAGGGGCACGCCCCCGGGCGCCGCCCGCTGACCGTGTGCCGATCCGAACCGCACACCGTCGCGGCGGTGAGCCGGATGAGGCTCTCCCCGGGGCCCAGCGTCGGTGGTGCGAACTCGCGGACTTCGAAGTCCGAGCCGCCGGTCCACACCTGCGCCTGGGGCCGCCGGTCGTTTCCGTCCGGGGAGGCGGCTGCAGGATCGGGTGACGTCATGATCGTCCCGCTCACCTCGCGGCCACCGCGGAGTCGCGGTCGGCGAGGACGGCCGGCAGGTCCGCCACGGAGTCGAGGACGAGGTGTGCGCCCTCGGCGGCGAAGTCCTCCCGGCTGAGGTGCCCGGTGAGGACGCCGACGGCCGTGACCTCGGCGTTGAGTGCCGATTCCACATCCGCCGAGGTGTCTCCGACGCTGACGACCTCCGCGCGGTCGGTGACCCCGAGGGCTTCCATCACCGCGTTGATGAGGTCCGGTGCCGGGCGCCCGGCGGGCACTTCGTCCCCGGTGACCGAGACGTCGAATGTCTCCCCCTGGACCCATCCCATGGTGGTGAAGATGAGGTCGGCGATCTCACGGGAGAACCCCGTGGTCAGACCCACCTTGATCCCGCCTGCGCGCAGTGTCGCCAGGGCCTCTTCGATGCCGGGCAGCGGGCGCGGCGGATTCTGCGTGTAGGTCTCGCGGAGTTCTGCGCGGAACCACTGCCAGGCGCGTTCGTGGACCTCCTCGGTGACCTCGATCCCGCCGAGGCGGAGCAGATTCTCGATCGCCCAGTGCTTCTCCGTGCCCATCCATTTCTGGAAGACCTCATCGGAGTAGTCAGCGCCTTCCCGCTCGGTGGCCTCGCGCAGCACGCGGTAGACCTCGTCACGTTCGTCGATGGTGGTTCCGGCCATGTCGAAGACGGCGAGTTCGGTCATGGTGATTCTCCTTCTCCTGCGGTGGTCCCCGCCTGAGCGGGGGATGGCGTAGTGCCGCCCGGATGACGGGCGCTCAGTCCCGCCCGGACAATGAGCCCAGGCGTCGGGCGTGGTGCCCGCCCGCGGAAGTCATGCGAGCGGACGAGTTCGATGGATGTGTTCTCTTCCTGGTCAGCGCACGGCTCGGCGCAGCCACATGGACAGGGCTTCGACGACGAGGACGACGGCGACCATGAGGATGAGCACCGTGGTCACGACGTCGAACTGGTTGACCCGCGAGGCGTTGAGCAACAGGAATCCGATGCCTCCGGCGCCGACGACGCCGAGCAGCGTGGCCGAGCGGATGTTCGTGTCGAGCAGGTACATGATGTGGGCGACGAATGCCGGTGCCGCCTGTCGCAGGGTCGCTGAGAAGAACACCTGGGTTTCGCTGGCTCCGGTGGCGCGCACCGCCTCCTGGACATCCACGTCGGTCTCTTCGAGCGAGTCGGCGATGAGCTTCGAGAGCAGTCCGATCGCCCCGATGGACAGGGCCAGGGTCCCGGCCACCGCGCCGAGCCCGGAGATGACGACGAAGATGATCGCGAGGATGAGCTCGGGAATGCCGCGGACGATGACGATGAGGATTCGAAACGCCTGGTGCACGGCTCGATTGGCCACGACGTTGTGCGCGGCGAGGATGCCGATAGGCACGGCGATGATCGCACCGATGAACGTCGCGGCCAAGGCGATCTGTACGGTGACGAGCAGCTGCCCGAGCAGGTCGGACAGCGTTCCGCCGGTCGCCGGCGGGAAGAACAATGACAGCGTGTGCGGCAGGTCGAACAGGCCCGCGACCAGGGCGGACCCGGAGATGTCCACTCTCCACAGCGCCGCGATCGTGAGGACGATTAGCACCGCCGCCGAGGCGAAGCGACGGAACCGTGCCACGGTCCACGGTGGGGTGAGCACGAGATCGCCCGCCCCGGTCTTTCGACCCCGGTTGAACATCCTGTCGACCCAGGTGCCGCCGGTGATCGTGGCTCCAGTGGAGGCCATGAGCGCGGCACGGATGGACCCGGAGACGAGTTCGATGAGGATGCACAGGCCAAGGACGATCACCGCGAGGGCCATCCCCCGCTGATAGTCCAGGGTCCGCAGCGAGTCGGCGATCGCCAGTCCGATGCCGCCGACGCCGACATAGCCGAGCAGCACCGAGGTGCGCAGGTTGATGTCGAAGCGGTGCAGGGCCGTGGCGATGAGCTGCGGCATGAGCTTCTGCGGGATCGCGGTGAGGATCTGCTGGGACCGGCTGCCGCCGAGCGCTTCGATCGATTCGCGCGGACCGTCGTCGAGCTCCTCGATGGCATCGGCATAGAGCTTGCCGATCATGCCCACCGAGTGGATGCCCATGGCGATGATACCCGCGGTGGCCCCGAGGCCGAACATCCGCAGGAAGACGATGGCGAGCACGAGGTCGGGGATCGCGCGGGCGAGGACGATGAGCGTCCGCGCCGTCCACTGCGAGCCTCGGCCCGTTCGGGTCGGGTGAGCTGCGGCCAGAGCCACGGGCACGGAGAGGACGACCGAGAGCAGGGTCGCGAGGAACACGATCGCCAGCGTTTCGACGACGAGCGAGACGGTCTCGCCGAACGCAGGGAAGTCGAGGGGAACGATGCGGGAGAAGAACCCGACCGCATTGTCGAACGATGAGGCGATCGTGCCCGGATCGATGCCGATCGACCACACCGACCAGGCGCCGGCGGCGGCGAGACCGATGAGGGCGATGGCGGCGAGGACCGACTTGCCCGCCGGGCGCGGTCGTCGGGGTTCGGTGACGGCATGAGCCGCATGATCGAGGACGAGACTCATCGGCGCGCACCCACCCCGGCGGCCTCCTCGGCGCGGGTGGTCGCGGTCTGTCCATCGTGGGGGCCGGTCGCGGACGCCATTCCGGACACGCTCGAGTAGATCTGTGAGGCCTCCTCGGCGCTGAGCCCCGCGGTCGCCCGGTCGAGGACGACCTGGCCGGTGCGCAGGCCGATGATCCGGTCGGCGAAGTCGATGGCCAGCTGCACCTGGTGCAGGGAGGCGATGACGGTGAGCTCATCTTCGGCGGAGATCTGCCGCAGGAGGTCGATGACGTCGCGAGCGGAGACCGGGTCGAGGGAGGCGACCGGCTCATCGGCGAGCAGCACCTTCGGGTGCTGCATGAGCGCGCGGGCGATGGCCACGCGCTGCTGCTGACCGCCGGAGAGGGTGTCCGCGCGCTGGTAGGCGCGGTCGGCCAGGCCGACCCGGTCGAGCTTCTCGAGCGCTTCCCGACGGATGGATTTCGGATACATCATCAGGGTGATGCGCGGCCCGCGCAGTGAGCCGAGGGCTCCGGCGCAGACGTTCTCGAGCACGGACATCGGACCGATGAGGTTGAAGGACTGGAAGATGACGCCGATGTCGCGGCGGATCGCCTTGAGTCCGGATGTGGTCTGTCGTCCCATGTCACGGCCGAGGACCCGGACACTGCCCGAGGTGGGGGCGTGGAGACCGTTGATGTGGCGCAGCAGGGTGGACTTGCCCGATCCGGAGAGGCCGAGGAGGACGGAGATGCCGCCGTTCTTGAAGACGAGGTTGACGTCGTCGAGGCCTAGGACCCCGCCGCCGAAATCCTTCGTCACGTGGTCGAGCTGGACGGAGTAGAGGGTGTCGATCTCCTTCTGGAGGCCGGGGGTCGCGGGGTGCTTGGTATGTGTGATCATGATGGTCCCTTTCAGCCGATGTTCTTGCAGGCGTCGGCCTTGGTGGCGTCGCAGATGTCGCGGATCGAGTCGAAGTCCGAATCGGAGACTTCCTTGTATCCGTAGGTGATCTCCTCGGGCAGCACGCAGTCGTCCTTGGAGCTGCAGATGCCGTCCTTGACCATGGCGAAGACATTGGCCTTCTCACGCAGAGCGGTCGTGACCTTGGCCGCTGTGTCCGCGTCGAGGGAGTCCTTGTTCACGGCGATGGGATCCTCGGTGATCGGGTCCGATTCCCAGATGCTCGTCAGGCTGCCCTTGTCGATCTGACCGGACTTCTCGAGGGTCTTGAGCATCGCGTCGTGGGCGAACGCCGCGTCGCAGTCGCCGGAATTCAGCGACAGCAGCGAGGCGTCGTGGCCGCCGGACATGATCGCCTCGAGGTCGGTGTCCATATCGATGCCCTCATCCTGCAGCCCCTTCATCGGCACGAGGTAGCCCGAGGTCGAGGCAGCATCGACGAAGCAGACCTTCTTGCCCTTGAGATCGCTGAGGTCCTTGATGTCCGAGCCCTTCTTCACATAGGCCAGGGACGTGTATGCGGGGGCCTTGTCCGCGTCGTTCGTCGGTGAGGCTGCCGGTTCGATGTTGACGCCGGAGTCCTTGGCGATGACGTAGGCGAAGGGGCCGAACGAGGCGGCGTCGATCTGGCCGGCGCGCATGCCTTCGACGACCGCGGCGTAGTCCGAGGCGTTCTGGAACTCGACCTTCTTGCCGGTCTCCTTCTCGAGGAGCTTCGTGACGTTGTCGAAGGAGGACTCGAGTGTTGAGGAGGATTCGGCGGGAACGGCGGCGAAGGTGATCGTGTCCTCACCGCCCGAGCCCCCGGAGCTGCCGCAGGCGGCGAGCAGGGGCAGGGCGAGGAGGCCAGCGGTGAGCGTTCGGGCTGCGCGGGAGCGGAGGAGGGAGGCTGCGGTCATGGCGGAGGGGCCTTTCGGAGAGAGGTCTGCGGGAGAGGTCGAAGTGGTCGTTCGTCCTCATCCTGCCGAGCCCGCTCAAAAATGTCTATACAAGTCATGGTAGTTCACCAATTGGACATGACAACTTCATGCGCGATTGGGCTGGCGGTGAAGGGGTGCCGGTCGAAGCCTCGGGTGTCGATTGACGACTCAGAGATCGGCGGTGCCGCCGGAGAGGATGAGGTCGGCGACGCCGAACGACAGGGTCATGCCGATGCCCGAAGCGACGATGGCGACGGTCGTGGAGGCGTCGGGGCGTTCAAGGATGAGGTTCGTAGTCGGGCTGTCGGCGTACATGCCCAGCCAGCGCTGCCGCACCATGGGGCTGTCGATTCCGAGCACCGAGGTGGCGCGATCAAGGAGGAGATCGGCGATCCCCTCGTCGATGAACGGCTCGGGGCTGAGGGAGTAGGCGTGTGAGTCGCCGATGAGCAGGCCCTGCGGAATGTCGGTGACCATGAGGTTGGCGATGCAGTCGCGCAGCTCCGGCTCCCGCTCGTCGAGATCGCGCCGCAGAGTCTCGGCGCCGGGCATGGCCGCGAAGCCGTCGTAGCGGGCCAGCGAGGTTCCGGTGAGCATCGCGAAGCCGGTCGGGGCATGCTCGGGGGCGGCGATGAGCGTCATCACCAGCGAACAGATGCGCAGTTCGTGGGCCTCGGCGATTTCGGGGAAGAGGCTGGTCAGCTGATAGCCCGGGCAGACGACGACCTCATCGGCGTGGAATTCGCCGCGGCTGGTCGATACGGTGCCGCCGGCCGCCTCGGTGACGTGGGTGTTCCAGGTGAACTCCACGCCGTTCTCGGCCAGCCAGTCGGCGATCCGCGGGGCTGCCTGCCGAGGGTCGACGCGCATGTCGAGCGGCAGATGTGCACCCCCGAGGGCATCGAGATCGGGGTTGCGCACCGCCTCGGCGATTTCGTCGGCGGTGAGGAGGTGGACCTGCTCGGTGCCACGATGGGCAGCGAACTCCTCCAAGACGGTGAGCTCGGCCGCGGTCATTGCGGGAATGACGGTGCCGGATTCCGCCGCCCAGAGGTCCGTGGCGGCCGCTGCGTCGAGCCAGCCTTCTCGTGACCGTGCGGCGAGTGGCTGTGCGGCATCGGATTGGCCGGTGAAGCAGGCGTGGCCGAAGTTCTGGATCGAGGAGCCGACCGGGCGGTCGGAGCGGTCGATGACGTGGACTCTGCGGCCCTGTCGGTGGGCGAGGAATGCGGTGGCGAGGCCCAGGATTCCTGCGCCGGTGATGATGAGATCGTGTGTCGGCATTCCCCCATATTCGTGCGGTTGTCGGCTAGGATGAAGATATGTATGTACAAGTTTTGTGTCTGTTCACCTGAATGTGACATTCCGGCTCCGAGCAGCCATATCGAGTTCACCGAGAACGCGATCACTGTGACCGCCTCGACCACTGCGCCCCCTCGAAGGAGACGACCGCTCATGACCACAGACCCGAGGTCCCACACGCGCCAGCAGCATGATGAGATCGCACATTATCTGCGGACCGCGATCCGTGAGGGATCGTTCCAGCCGGGCGATGAGCTGCCCTCCGAAGCCGAGCTGACCCGCAAGTTCTCCAGCTCCCGCGGCCCGGTGCGGCAGGCGATGTCGGCGCTGCGCGGAGAAGGGCTGATCTCCTCGGGACGGGGGCGGCGGACGGTTGTGCTCGACAACGTGCTCACACAGTCCTTCGACGACGTCATCTCGTTCTCACAGTGGTGCCATGCCTCGGACATCGTTCCTGGTCAGATCACTCAGAGGGTGGTGCGGGAACCGGCCGAGAAATCGCTTGCGGCGAGCCTGCGGATCTCTGACGGCGATCCTGTCGTCTCGGTGTTCCGACTGCGGCTCATGGACGATGCTCCGGCGATGGTGGAACGATTGAACTATCCCCTCGAATTCGGCCGTCACGTGTTGGCCTTCGACACCGACTCCGGGTCGATCTATCAGGAGCTCATCGATCGGGGCGTCGACATCAATCGAGCCTCTCGCATCATCGACGCGGTGGGCGCGAACGACGACGATGCGGCACTCCTCGAGGTCCCCGTCGGCACTCCGCTGTTGCGGGTGCGCAGGCGGGCCTTCACCACGACCGGTGACGTCATCGAATCCTCCGACGACCGCTACCTGCCGTGGAAGGCGAGCTTCACGATGAACTCGACCCGCGGCAACCCGAGCTCGATGTCCCTCATCTCCGGCGACTGACCCTTCTTGCTACCTGACGGCGGCCCAGATACCTCGCGCCAGGTTGCTGGGCCGCCGTCAGGTAGCAAGAAGGGTCAGGTGTGCATGGCTTTTCTGAGCGTTTCGACGTCGTGGTCGTCGAGGGGGATGATGCCGCGGCGCAGCTGGTAGCCCCAGTTCGGCTGGGTCGTCAGGCTGAGTGAGTCATTGATCTCGGACAGTGCGACGTCGCGAGTCGGGGCATAGGCGGCCTGCCGGCGATACGGCTTGAAGTCGCCCTCATCGGCCTGCCATACGTCTCCCTCACCGACCGTCGCGAACGCCGTGAACGCACGCAACGGCTGTTTGTCACCGCGATGCACCGTCGGCGAATAGTAGATGACGACATCGCCCGGCTCCATCCGCACCAGCGGTGCCCGCTGACCGTGATTGATCTGGACGATGCCCAGGTCACGGCCACGCCGGACATGATCCGCCGCCACCACTGCCAGCCATGCACTCATCCGACCGTCTCTTTCCACCCACTCACGCCGCCTCCACACACTCAGTATGCCGCTCGCCACTGACGCAGAGAGCGTCACAGGCAGGCTCACCGACGATTCTGGCCTCAACCCGACGGCCCTGCCCGCAACCGCACGACTCTGCCCCATGCCAGCCGAGGCGACCGCAAAACTGATGACCACCTCGGCGTCGGGAACTATCGTAGGAACATGGCGCATCCGCAGATGTTCGACGATGACGATCCGGTGCTCGAGCGGGTCCGGACAATTGCGCTCGCCCTGCCGGAGGCGCAGGAGAAGGTCTCGCACGGTCGGCCAACCTTCTACACCACGAAGGTCTTCGCCTATTACGGCGGGGCGGCCAAGCACGTGACCGGTGAGATCGAACAGCATCCGCATTCCGTTCTCGTCCTTCTCGATCCCATGGACGCCGAGGTGGTGCTCGAGCGACAGGATTCCTTCGTACCCATGTACCTGGGTCCCTCGGGTTGGATCGGCCTCGAGGTCGAGGAGCTGAGTGATGATGAGCTGCGGGAGCTGCTCGTCGATTCGTATCGGAATACCGCCTCGGCGACCTTGGTCCGGAGGCTGCCCGCGGGGGAGTGAGATCCGGGGCCCGGGGCACTGACGCGCGCCGACCCAAGTCCCACACCACGATGCGGAACGTCGCCCGCATGCCGGCCCGCTGACCAGTAGTGTCAATGGCATGAGCGCACGCATCGTTATCACCACCGACTACCTCCACCCGGGCGACACCGTTGACACGATGTTGCGCGAGCACGGACTCGAACCGGTCTACTCACCGGCCGGACGCGGCCGCACCGACGAAGAGAGACAGACCCTCTTCACTGGAGCCGTCGGAGCGATCGCGGCCAGTGAGCCGATCACCCGCGAGATGCTCACCGCGGCCACCGACCTCACAGTCCTCGCCCGCGCCGGAGTCGGCTACGACAACGTCGACCTCGACGCCGCGACCGAACTCGGCATCCGCGTCTGCAACACCCCCGAGGTCAACCATCACGCTGTCGCCGAAATGGCACTCGCTCTCATGCTCGCCTGCGCCCGTCGCCTCGCGACCGTGCTGAGCGGAGTCACCGCCGGCGGCTGGCCGCGGGAAGCCGGGACCGAACTGCGAGGAAAGACGCTCGGAGTCATCGGCTATGGCCCCAGCGGCCGAGCGATCGCCGCACTCGGCGCGGCCCTCGGCATGCATGTGAAGGTCTCGACGGGTCACCCGGACGCCGACCCCGCACCCGGCATCGAATTCGCCGACTTCGACACGACAGTGAGGAGCGCCGACTACCTCACTCTCCACTCCCGCGCCGGCAAGGGCGACCCGATCATCGGTGCCGAAGCGCTGGCGGCCATGAAGGACACGGCCGTCCTCATCAACACCGCACGTGGTTCACTCGTCGACGAATCCGCACTGGTCGCAGCCCTGCGCTCGGGGCAGATCGCCGGTGCCGGACTCGACGTTCTCGAACGCGAACCCATCACCGAGGACAACCCTCTGCGCACTATGGACTCCGTCGTCATCACCTCCCACCTCGCCGGTCAGACCGTGGAAGCGCGCGAACGCGCCGGCATCGCCGCTGCTCAAGCCGTCATCGACGTCATCGAAGGGCGGGAGCCACGCGGGATCGTCGTGTGAGGAGCGGCTTCACCACAAAGAGCACAACTACCCCCACCGCCACCAGCACTAGTCCGGCGAGGAAACCGTAGAAGGGGAACCCGTGTTCCGTCACGGAGAAATCCTGACCGGCGACGGTGTCGCCTGAGCAGGTCAGGCTCGGCGGCAGGTAGTTGGCGGTAACCGAGAAGCCAAGAACCTCTTCACCGCCGACGACATCCGGGCAGATCCCGGATCCCCCGGACTTCGAGGCGCCGTACCACTGCAGATACTGGCCGAGCAGCATCAGCGGAAGTGCGAAGACCCCGAATCCGATCAGGAGAAGAGGCCAGCGATCTCCTCGGTTTTCTGCAAGAGGAGAACGGTGCAACGAGACCAACCGGGATACCGTGAACGCGAGCAGCACACCGCAGAAGGCGGCGAATCCTAATGCCGCGAGCGCGGCCGAAACGACGAACATCGCCGAGGTGACTCCGGAGTATTCGAGCATCGTTGAGCTGCCGTCGTTGATCTCAGCCAGACAGGTATATCCGAATGGAGCGCGATCGACGAGTTCCACCGCGTCCGGATCGGCGCCGAAGTCGTTGACCAGGTCAGAGCAGGCTTCGGCGACACCGCGTGAGTGAGCCAGCGACGTCGAAATCCACGACGTCACCCACTGAGCAGCGTGGAGAATGAGAGCGAGGGCAAGGCTAGTCAACGGCAGCAGAAACGCCACCTGCCAGCGCGAAAGCCGACGGGCGAAGCGGAGAGGTGCCTGCACCATAGCTCGCGCTTTCGTCTCCATGCTCACACGTTAGCCCAAGATGCGTTGTGCAAAGCAGGCGCCAGCGATGCGTCAGGATTCCTCACAGGGGAAGTTCACCCACGCGCCACCCGACCCAGCACCGCAACCCAACCCACCGCCCCACCCCTGGCCAGCGCCACCTCGGCGGACATAGGGTGGAACCATGGCCAACTCCTTTGACGACACCACCCCAGCCATCATTCCCACCCTTGACCTCAATGACGGGCGCGCGATCCCGCAGCTCGGGCTCGGCATCTACGCGATGAAGGGCGAGGAGGGCGTCGACGCGATCGTGAACGCCGTCGACAACGCGGGCTACCGACTCCTCGACACCGCGGTGAACTACGAGAACGAGCGCGAGGTCGGTCAGGCCGTCGCGAACACCGAAACCCCACGTGAGGACCTCTTCGTCACCTCGAAGATCCCCGGCCGTCACCACGGCTTCGACGAGGCGATCGCGAGCACCGAGGAATCCCTGGCCCGGCTCGGCCTCGACTACCTCGACCTCCACCTCATCCACTGGCCCAATCCCAGCGTCGGTAAGTACGTCGACACCTGGCGCGGGCTCATCGAACTGCGCGAGCGCGGGCTCGTGGAGTCCATCGGCGTCTCGAACTTCACCGAGGCCATGCTCACCGAGCTCATCGACGCAACCGGGGTCACGCCCGCCGTCAACCAGGTCGAGCTCCACCCGTACTTCCCGCAGGCCGAGCTCATCGCCTTCCACCGCTCCATCGGCGTGCAGACCGAGAGCTGGTCCCCGCTCTACCGTGACCAGGGGCTCTTCGACGAAACCCCCATCGCCGAGGCGGCCGCCGCCCACGATGTCACCCCGGCCCAGGTGGTCCTGCGCTGGCACATCGAAGTCGGGTCGATCCCGATCCCGAAGTCGGCGAACCCCGAACGTCAGCGGTCCAACGCCGACGTCTTCGACTTCGCCCTCACCCCCGCCGAGGTGGCCGCGATCTCCGCACTCGAGCGCGGTCGGATGAAGGACCGGGACCCGCTGACACACGAAGAGATGTGAGGCCGGGCCTCATTGCTGCCGGCTGACCTTGCGTGTCAGTTGGGCATGGGAAAGCGTGTCAGCAGCAGATGGAAGACTGGTGGCATGGATCGAGCCATGACCGTCGTCCCGAGAGACGAGATAAAGGCCTTCGCTGACCCTGGAACCTTCGCGCGCGGCAGTGACTATGCGCGCAAAGGTCAGGTACTGCGGATCGTCTGGCACGAATCCGACCGGCAGCTCGTGGCCGATGTCGCCGGCTCCACCGGACTCTACGAAACCACGATCACCTTCGACGATTTCGACGACGGCGGACCCGGCGACATCGTCGACACCGCCTGCACCTGCCCGGTCGGTGACGACTGCAAACACTGCGTCGCCGTACTTCTCGTCAACAATCAGCAGATGCTCGACCAGCGGACCTCCGCGATCATGGACGCATACCACGGTCATGCGCCCGAAGAAGACGAAACTGAACCAGTCTGGGGAGTCGATCCTTCCGACTTCGGAGCGATCATCGATGGCGGGCGGCCACCGGCCAGGCAGGTTCGGGTGCCGGAGTGGCGACAGCGACTCGACCGCATCATCGAGGTCTCGCGTCGGTCGAGCCCACAGCCCGAGACCGTGGCACTCGGCTTCGAACTCCACAGCGCCCCACAGCGCAGCTACTTCAATAGGGCGCCATCGCGGCTTAAGGCCGCCGAGATCCCGGATGAAGCGGAACCGCAGCTGCACATCCGCCCACTGATCCCTGGAGCGAAGAACAACTGGATCAAGGGACAGGCGGGATGGCACTGGTTCACCTCACGACTCAACGCCTCACGCTTCGACGCCGACCAATTCGAATGGTTCTATCGATTGGTCACCCTCGACGACGGCCTCGGCCGGTTCGGCCACGCACAGTCGTCGGCAACGATCCGACTCGACGACTTCGGCTCACCCTTCCTGTGGGAGCTGCTCGGTCAGGCCGCTGACCTCGACATTCCACTCGTCAGCGCCGACAAACAGATCGCAATCCGCCTGGCGCAGCGCGCCGATTTCCAGCTCGATGTCACACGCAGCGACGACGACCTCGTGCTCAAGTCCGAAGTGGCCATCGACGACCAATCGGTGCAGGCCCATGAAGTCCGGCCCATCGGACTCGGCGGCATCTACCACCTGAATATGGTGGGCAAGTCGAAGGCTGTGGTCACACTTGCGCCGCTGACCGAGCCGATGACCGAGGCACAGCGCAGTCTTCTGGAAGGCCCCGCGGCCACACGGATTCCCGAACAAGGGCACGATGATTTCGTCGACCGCGTCCTCCCATTGCTGCGAAAGGCGCCCGAGAGGGGCGGTAGGATGAGGGGAGTCCGCAACGGGAAGATGTCCGGCGCCGGCGTCGCGAATGGCGGCGCCGGTGATCGAGTCATCAGCAGCGACGGATCCGTCGACCTGCCCGTCGAGAAGTCCCCGCACCTTAACCTCCACATCAGTTACGACGCCCCCGGCAAACGCGGCTCCACCGACCGTGATCCCGGCAGGCGCGACCCCGGCAAACGCGGGTCTGGCAAGCGCGGCCACGGAAAGGGCACGTCCACCCCGACGATGCATCTGACCTGGTCATGGACCTACTATTCCCCACAGCGAACGTTCCCCTTGGTGCCCCATCACAGCGAACTGTCCGACCAGGTGCGCGGCCGCGACCAGAAGTTCGAACACGCTGTGCTCCGTCGACTGCGCACCATCGACCCCGACGCTGCCCGAACAGAATCGACCACCCTGACCGGCATCGATGCAGCCACGTACAGCACACGGATCCTGCCCCGCATCCAGGAGCTCGACGACGTCGCCGTCACCTTCGCCGACAGCGACAACGCCCCCGAATTCCGCGAACTCGACGCGACGCCGCAGGTCAGCGTCCGTACGCAGGCGACCGATGACTCCGATTGGTTCGACCTCGGCATCGATGTCACGGTCGACGGTCACGAGATCCCCTTCGTCGAACTCTTCACCGCACTCGCGCGGGAACAGTCCCACCTCATCCTCGACGATGGATCGTTCTTCTCCCTGGACAACCCCGCCTTCGACCGGCTGCGCGAACTCCTCGCCGAGGCGAACGCCCTCGACGGTTTCTCACCCGAGAATCCGCAGATCAGCCGCTATCAGACCGCCCTGTACGACGAACTCGAGGACCTCGCCGACGACGTCGCCGATGACCCTCGTTGGTCCGAGCTCATGGACGGGCTGAGAAGCATCGACACCATCGCCGAGGTGGCCGTGCCCGAGACCGTGAATGCGCAGCTGCGGCCCTACCAGGTGGAGGGCTTCCGATGGTTGGCGTTCCTTAGGCAGCACCATCTCGGCGGGATCCTCGCAGACGATATGGGCTTGGGCAAGACCCTGCAGACGCTCGCCCTCATCGACCACGACCGGACCGAGCGCGAGGTTCTGGGCGCAACCCAGTCCGCGGCTGAACGCAACGCCGCGGCTGAGCCCACGGCCGAAACGCGAGCTCCGTTCCTCGTCGTGGCCCCCACCTCGGTGGTGGCGAACTGGGTACTCGAAGCCCGGAAATTCACCCCGCACCTGAGAGTGACCGCGGTCGGGGAGACCGCGAAGAAGCGCAAGCGCCCCGTCGCCGAGGCGGTCGCCGACGCCGATATCGTCGTTACCTCGTACGCGGTGATGCGACTCGACATCGACGAATTCGCCGAGCTGACCTGGGCGGGGGTGATCTTCGACGAAGCCCAGTTCATGAAGAACCATCAGGCGAAGACGCACCGCGCAGCGAGGCGACTCGAGGCTCCGTTCCGGTTGGCGATCACGGGTACGCCGATGGAGAATTCGCTCACCGATGTGTGGTCGCTGGCGGCGATCACCTCGCCGGGACTGTTTCCGAACGCGAAGCGCTTCAGGGAGGACTACGTCCGCCCGATCGAATCGGGAGAGGCTCCGCACCGGATGGATCGGCTGAGGTCGCGGCTGCGGCCGTTCATGCTGCGCCGGACCAAGGATCTCGTGGCCGCGGACCTGCCGGAGAAGCAGGAGCAGGTGCTCGGTGTCGAACTCGAACCGGCGCACCGGCGTCTCTACGACACGGTGCTGCAGCGCGAGCGCAAGCAGGTGCTCGGCCTCCTCGGCGAGTTCGAGAAGAACCGGTTCGCGATCTTCCGGTCGCTGACGCTGCTGCGGATGCTCGCGCTCGACCCGGGGATCGTCGCCGAGTATGCCGATTCCGGGATCGCCTCGAGCAAACTCGGTGTGCTCATGAGTCACCTCGGCGAGGTCCGCGACGAGGGCCACCGGGCGCTCGTGTTCAGCCAGTTCACGAGCTATCTGCGCGCGGTGGCGGCCGAACTCGAGGACAACGGAATCGACTACGTCTACCTCGACGGGTCCACGAAGGATCGGACGACGGTCATCGAAGCCTTCCGCGAGGGCAACGCTCCCGTGTTCCTCATCAGTCTCAAGGCCGGCGGATTCGGGCTCACCCTCACCGAGGCGGACTACGTGTTCCTCCTCGACCCGTGGTGGAATCCCGCCGCGGAGAACCAAGCCGTCGACCGGACTCACCGGATCGGACAGACCCGCCGGGTCATGGTCTACCGACTCGTCGCCGAGAACACGATCGAGGAGAAGGTGCTGGCGCTGCAGACGAAGAAGGCCGAACTCTTCACCGCGCTCATGGACGACGGCAACGCCTTCAGCGAGGTGATCTCGGCCGCGGACATCAAGGGTCTGCTGGAGGGGTGAGCTGGGTCCGACATCCGGAGGGAAGAACACAGCCGGAACGGCAGAAGAAGCGAGTGCCCCCGACGCACTGTGTGAGAATGAACCCGTGGAGATGAGAGTCAGGCACCGGCGCACACTGCGCGGCATCCTGGCCGCGGCAGCGGCGACCTTCGTCGCACTGACCTCGCACCTCCTCGGCGGGGGAGCTTTCCCGACGGCCTTGGGCATCATCGTGCCGCTGGCCCTGTCGATCCTCGCCTGCGTTCTCCTTGCCGGACGGCGTCTCTCACTGCCGCGGCTCACGGTCTCCGTCGGAGTCAGCCAGGCGCTGTTCCACCTCCTCTTCTCACTGTTCGTCCCGACCGCCTCGGCGTCGGGAAGCGGACTGCGCGGTCTCCTCGGTGGGCACTCGGCACATCTTGCCGCCGGTCACGCAATGTCCGGCGCGCACGCGATGCCCGGAACCCAGACCGCGCACGCCGCCCACGCAACAATGCCGGCGCTGGACACAAGCATGGCCTCGACCATGCACTCGCACCACTCGCCGGCCATGCTCCTGGCCCACTGTGCGGCCGGGATCGTGACCGTCGCAATGATCTACTGGGCCGAGCGTCTGCCGGTCATGCTCGGCGAATTCGCTCGCCTCATCATCGGGGCGATCATCCCGCGACTCATCCTTCTGCGGATGCCCATCTCCGGACCGCGCACGCAGGTCAGCGTGGAACCGGTGGTGCCGTGCAGCCTCGGCGTGTTCCGGTCCCCGGTGCTGCGGCGGGGCCCACCGCAGCCAGCTTTCTGACACCCATCACATCCGTACATCGGCTCCACTGAGCCGATGCGATCTCTGCTGACCGCACCAGGTCGACCAGGGCTGCCCATGCCTGTTCCGGGTCGACTGTGCGTGCCTCAACGCAGATCTGACAGAAAGCGTCATCATGACAACACCCTCTGAAACCATGCCCGAAAACCGGAGGCACTCCACCCCATGGTTCGGTCCGCTCCTGCGACGACTTCACTTCTACGCGGGGATCCTGATCGGCCCGTTCATTCTTGTCGCCGCGCTCAGCGGGGCGGCCTATGCGATCAGTCCGACACTGGAAAAGATCGTCTACGCCGAGCAGCTGAGCGTTTCCCCGACCGGCCACCCACTCCCGCTCGCCGCGCAGATCAAGGCGGCGAACGCGACGATCGGGGACGGCGCCGAGCCCTCGGCGGTGCGCCCTGCCCCCGAGTCCGGAGATACCACCCGGGTGATGTACTCCGACCCCGACCTCGGCGAGAGCGAATCCCGGGCGATCTTCGTCGACCCGTCCACCGCCGAGGTGGTCGGTGACCTCACCGTGTACGGAACTTCGGGAGCCCTGCCGTTGCGTACGTGGATCGACCAGATGCATCGCAGCCTCCACCTCGGCGACGTCGGACGCCTCTACAGCGAGCTCGCGGCCTCATGGTTGGGGATCGTCGCGGCAGCGGGAATCGTGCTCTGGATCCTCCGAACTCGCAGGACGAAGAAGCCCGCAATGATGCTGCGACCGAGCCGAAAGCACACGGGCCTGCGACGCACCTTCTCCTGGCATGCCTCGGTCGGCATCTGGGCGGCAATCGGGATGCTGTTCCTCTCCGCCACCGGGATCACCTGGTCCCAGCTCGGCGGCGAGAACGTCACGAAGCTGCGCGCCGCGCTGAGTTGGGAGACCCCGGCGGTTTCGACAGAGCTCGCGGGGGAGTCGGCTACGGGTTCGGCTGGTGCCGGGAGTGCCGACGACCATTCCGGCCACGAAGACCACTCCGGCCACGAAGGTCACACGGGCGGCACGGGACACGGGGCCACATCCGATACCTCCGACGTCGACCCGACCGACTTCGACATGATGCTGTCCATGGCACGCGGGGTCGATATCGACACCGGAGCCGTCGAAATTCTGCCGCCCGCGGACGCCAACTCGGCGTGGGTGGTCCAGGAGATCCAGCGCAGCTACCCGACGAAGGTCGACGCCGTCGCCTTCGACCCGACGACGATGGAGGTCACCGATCGCGTCGACTTCGCCGAATACGGCATGGCAGCGAAGCTGGCCCGCTGGGGCATCGACCTGCACATGGGATCGCTGTTCGGACTGGCCAACCAAATCGTGCTCTTCGGCCTCGCCATCGGCATCGCAGCCATGGTGATCTGGGGCTACGTCATGTGGTGGCAACGCCGCCCGAAGCACGACCCGTCGAGACGCTTCGGGGTGATGCCAGCGCGCGGAGCATTGCGGGCCGCACCGTGGTGGGGGATCGGTGCGGTAGTCCTAGTCACGCTCGGCATCGGCATACTCCTGCCGATGGTGGGGATCAGCCTCGTCGTGTTCCTCATCATCGACGTTGTCCTCGGCGTCTTGGCGAGACGACGAGAACGAGTGACCTGCTGATCCTGGAACGCTAACTGACGGCGAATTCTTAGGATGGCCAGCAGGAACGCCCTGCTGGCCATCCGAGGTCAGTTGTGAAGCAGGTCAGCGTTATGCGACAGCGGTTCCTTCGAGCTCGACCATCTGGCCGGGGATCGCCAGGCGGGAGACGCCGAGCATCGTGGTCGTAGGAGCAACTCCCGCCGTTCCGAGCTTCCCTGCGAGCACACCGTAGTGGGGGAACAACGCGTCCACGTCGGTGGTGTAGACGTTGAGGCGAACTAGATTCGCGAGCGACATGTTCGCATCGGCGAGCACAGCCTCGAGGTTTGCCACGGCCAGCCCGAGTTGGGCCGCGATGTCTCCTTCGTGCTCGGGTCGACCGTCCTTGTTCATAGCCGTCTGCCCCGAGATGTACAGGGTCTGTGCCTCACCCGAGACGACTTCTCCCTGGTTGAACCCCATCTCCTGCGACCATGTCACCGGGTTCACTGCTGTTCGTTTCATTGTTGCCCCATTCGTCCGTTCCGCGGCGCCCGGCCGCCCCGTGGCCGCCGTATCAACTCCGCATTCACAGCTTGCCGACTAATCACGACACCTTGTGTCGTGATTTCTGGTAAAGATGGATACATGAGAGCAGACCGTCTGGTCTCGCTGGTGCTGCTGTTACGTCAGCGAGGCCGAATGACTGCGGACGAGCTGGCCGGTGAGCTCGAAGTTTCCACGCGCACTGTGCTGCGCGACATCGACGCGCTCTCAACCGCAGGCGTTCCTGTTTACGCCGATCGTGGTCGACACGGCGGCTACTCACTCCTTCCCGGCTTTCGCACCGAACTGACCGGGCTCAACCACGACGAAGCACTCGCACTCTTCACCGCCGGGACCGACCGCGGCGAGAAGGTCTTCGGCCTCAGTGCACCGCTGGCTTCAGCGATGCGCAAGATTGTCGACGCACTGCCCGAAGGACACCGGATGGGCCTCAACAATGCGGCCCAACGGTTCCTCGTCGAGCCGGAGACCGATCTGCTGTCTCGCCGAGGCGCCACGGAGAACCTGGCCGAGGGGGTCATGGCCGAGGTCCGCAGTGCGGTGCTCACCGGTCGTCGGTTGCGATTCGACTATGCATCACCCCATGAGGAACCGAGTCGACGCACCGTCGACCCGATCGGACTGGTCACCGTCCGTGGGAACACCTACCTGCTCGCGACGAAGTCCGGAGACGACCGAAACTACCGTCTGTCCCGGATGTTCAGCGCCGAAGCACTCGCCGAACCGGCGCAGCGTTCCGCGCAGGTCGATCTCGATCGGATCTGGGCCGACCGAACTGCTCAGTTCTTATCGGAGAACCACATTCCGGTTGTCATTCGCATCAGGAGATCCCGACGCGAGGAACTGCTTGAGAATGCGCGGGCCGTCCGAACCGAGGAACCAGAGCAGGAGGATTGGGTCCGCATCGAAGTGACTTTCGACGATCTACGCCACGCAGTGTGGACAGTGTGGCAGTTGGATACGGATGCTGACGTCCTCTCGCCGGTATCTGTCCGGGATGCAATCTTTGCGCGAGCCGAGGCACTGGCGAACCGTTACCGACCCTGATTTTCCGCCCGGGTCAATGTGCCCAGTTAGTTCATCTCTGTCCAGCCTCAGGCTTCGGGTACCGGGTTCGCTGCGGAGCCCTCGGTGACGGTGAGGACGATGACGCTGCCTGAGCCCACTCCCAAGTGCCGACGCCGGACTTCCGCCTCCGCTCCGGTGAGTGCTTCCCGGACCCCCGCCAACGAGGCGGCCCCGCAGGGTCCCGCGGCCACCCCGAGACCGGCGAGCCGGTGTGCGGCATCGATCGCTGCGGCATCGCTGACCGTCACCGCGGCGTCGAGGCCGTCGCGGACCAAAGGCCACGCCAGCGACGAGGGGGTTCCGCAGTTGAGGCCGGACATGATCGTCTTCCCGGTCTCCACGGTCACTGGGTGGCACGCCTCGAGGCTCGGCCCCATGCACGCCGCCGCTTCCGTTTCGACGGACACGACCGCCGTGTCCACGGCAGTCCCGACCGCCGTGTCCACGGCACCGGCCTCTCCCGCTCCGGAAGCGTCGTCGCCGGCGCTCTCCCTCCGGTAGTGAGCGAGCGCGGCCTGGAGCAGAGACCCGACTCCGGTCGGCACGGTGATGAGGTCCGGGGCATGATGGCCGGCCTCTTTCAGCTGTGTATCGATCTCACGGAACAAAGTCGAGTAGCCGTCGACGATCCATCCGGGAACCTCTTCGTAGCCGTCCCATGCGGTGTCCTGGACGAGCACGGCATTGTTGGCGGCCGCATACTCGTCGGCAGCCGCAACGGTCGCATCGTAGTTCGCGTCGAGTTCGACGACTTCGGCAGCTTCACCACGGATCGCAGCGACCGCGCTCGGGTGGATGTCGCCGGCCGGCACGAAGATACGGGCCGAACGTCCCGCCTCCCGGGCGAACCTGGCCACGGCGCGACCATGGTTGCCATCGGTGGCGGTGACCACCTCGGCGTCGGTGTCCGCCTGCGCCTCCTCAAGGGCACGGTGAACGGCCCACGAGGCACCGAGGGCCTTGAACGCGGGCATGCCCAGCCTGGTCGACTCGTCCTTGGCGAAGACCGCGGCGACCCCGAGTTCGCGGGCGAGCTCCGGCAGTTCGATGAGCGCGGTGGGCTCGTAGCCGGTCAGCGTGCGGTGGAAGTTCAGGGCCGCATCGTCTTGGTCGGGGCTCGACCAAGAGCGGTTTCGGTCATTGGCGGTCCAGGCGGTGGCGGTCGTGGTCATGAGCGGTTCCCTTCGGGCAGGCGTGAGCTGACGAGTGCGGTAAAGAAGTCGATCCCCGCACCGAGGATCGCGTCGTTGAAGTCGAAGTCGCGGCTGTGCAGCGGGGCCGTGCCGCCGCCGGCTGCGCCGCGTTCGGTGATCTCGCCGGCACCGAGGAAGGCGAAGCAAGCGGGGACCGCGCGGGCATAGGCGGCGAAGTCCTCGCTGGCGGTGATCGGCCGGCAGGCGGCATCGACCTTGTCGGCACCGAGTGCTGTCTCGGCTGCGGCGGCGGCATGGGCGACGCAGTCGGCGTCGTTGATCGTCGGGCGGAAGACGTGAGTGTAGATGACCTCGCTCGAGGCCCGATGGGCCAGTGCGGCACCCTCGGCGATGTCCCGGATGCGGGTCTCGACGAGCGCACTGTCGGCGTCGGTGAAGGTCCGCGCGTCCCCGCGGATGACCACCTGGTCAGGGACGGCGTTGCGGGCGCCGTCGGTGGTCAGCTCCGTGCAGGAGACGACGACGGAGTCGAGCGGGTCGACGCTGCGGGCGACGATCGTCTGCAGGGACAGGAGGATTTCGGCGCCGACGACCATGGGATCGATGACGTGCTGCGGGGCCGAGGCATGCCCGCCGCGGCCGGTGATGCGGATCTCGAAGTTGTCCTCGGCGGCCATGAGCGGTCCGGGGCGCGTGTGGATCTCACAGGCTGGCAGGCCCGGGATGTTGTGCAGTCCGTAGACCTCATCGGTGGGGAAACGGTCGAAGAGTCCATCGGCGATCATCGCCTCGGCACCGGTTCCCGGCTCCTCCGCCGGCTGGAAGAACAGGCGGACGGTGCCGTCGAAGGTGGTGTCCTTCGCCAGCGCCGAGGCGGCTCCGAGCACCATCGCCATGTGACCGTCGTGCCCGCAGGCGTGCATCGTGCCGAGGTTCTTCGACGCGTAAGGCACGCCGGTGCGCTCTTCGATGGGCAGCCCGTCCATGTCGGCGCGCAGGGCGATCGTCCGCGGGCTTGAGCCGCGAGTGAGGGAGGCGACGACGCCGCTGCCTCCGATCCCGGTGGTGACCTCCCAACCGAGGTCGGTGCAGGTGCGGGCGACGAAGTCGGCGGCCTCGGCGACGTCGAATTCGGTGCCCGGGATCTGGTGGAGGTGCCTGCGCCATTGCGTGGCGAGGGTGTGGTGTTCTGCTGTCATGTCCTCAGAATCCTGTAGACGCGTGAAGTCATTCAACTGGAACTGACAAAGTGGTCGATTTGGGTAGGGTCTCACGCAAAAATATTGCGTGGCGGTGGCGGATCGCTGAGACTGAGGGGGTGGACACCCCTCTCGACGAGATCGACCTGAAACTGCTCGAAGCGCTGCAGGTCGATGCGCGCCTGCCGCAATCTGCTCTGGGTGCACGCGTTGGCCTCTCGACGGCGGCGGTCAATCGTCGTCTCAAACGGCTGACCGAGGGCGGCATCATCCTCGGCAGCACTCTGACTCTGGCCCCGGAACTCCTTGGTCGCCCGGTACGGGTCATCGCTCAGCTGGCCGTCGAGAGTGAGCAGATGGATAAGCTCGACGAGGTCCGGGCCTCATTGGTCGAGCGTCCGGAGATCCAGCAGTGCTACTACGTGGCGGGGGAGTGGGACTTCGTGCTCATCCTCCTGGTCAAGGACATGGCCGAGTACACGGAGCTGACCCGGCAGCTGTTCTTCGGCAACGACAATATCCGCCGCTTCAGCACCCAGGTCGTCATGGACGCCGCGAAGGTCGGTCTCACGGTCCCGTTGGGGTGATAGAAGCGTCAGTCACCGAACTTCTTTCGAGCAATTAGCCGGAGTTCTATTGGGCAGACAGCCGACGTCGGTTAGTCGTAATGATGCTGCCGCGGGGTAGTTGCCAGTGCGTTCATCCGCCGTTCGGATGGGCCGCCATAGTAGTTCCCCGGACATCGTCGATCTCGGTTCCCGACACCACGCAGGCCAGTCCTCGGTGGTGGTGAGTTGTGAACACCATGACAGCCGAGACCGCGACGAGGACGAAGAGGAGCAGCCCGGACAGCGGGAACGTCCATTGCGACAGCAGCATGTAGCCGCCGATGCCGAACACGAACCGCAGGACTCGACCGACCGGAACCGGGCGTCGCACCTGGATAGCCGCGATGAAGACGAGGCGCTCGCCGAGAGTGACACCGCGGCCGAGGACGCAAAGCAGCTGGGCGGAGAAGGGCAGAGCGAATCCGATGAAGGTCACCGTCTGGTTCGGTTCGGCGATCGTGCCGTCGCCGAGGACTGCCTTCGTAACCCCATAGACGAGGGCGACGGTCCAGCCGAAGAGTCCCCAGATGAGCAGATCGCAGACGATGCCGGTCAGCCGACGGGTCACCGTGATCGGGCGTGGGGTGTCGACATCCTGCAGCCGTTCCTGCCGGCGGAGGAGGAGCAGGCTTGCCAGGGAGCCGACGATCGCGCCGAGGGTGTTCATGACGAGGTCATCGACGTCGAAGACCCGGTAGGCGCAGTCGTAGAGCCCCCAGATGCCGGTGAGCTGGGTGAGTTCGATGAGCGCCGAGGCGGCCAGCCCTGTCAGCGTCGCCACGACGATTCCGCGCCCGGCGAGCTGCCGGACGAACCAGCCGAGTGGGACGAAGAGGATGACGTTGAGTGCTGCCTGCAGGACCGCCGGATTGGTCATCAGGGCACGCACACTGCCGGTGTCGAAGGTGAGGATGTCACTGATGAACTGGAAGGGACTCAGCTGCACCGCCGCACAGGTGAGCTCATCGGCTGAGGGAACCGGCAGCAGCGTGTACGTCCACAGTGCCATCGCGTAGACGGCGGCGGCGAACCACAGCAGTGTTCGCCAGAACGTCAGACCGCCTCGACGGCGATAGCTGATCGCGACGAACGGCACGAATGCGAGCACGGCGATGCCGCAGCCGACGAAGACGGCCACGAATGCGGGAACGACGAAGGAGCTCATGTCGCAATCCTACGAGTCCGGACGGCTCCCGAACCCCGATCCGCCGCGTAGTGTGAACTCATGCCCCACTTCCTGCTGACCCGCACTCCCCAGCCTCCTCGCCCCGACGACGATCGAGCCGCGGATCTCTCGGCAGAGGCCCGCGCCCACCGTGGCCCCGTCCCCGCGCGCCGCAGCCTCATCACCCTCTTCGCCATCCTGCTCGTCGCCTGGGTCGGCATCGCCGGAGTCGGCGGGCCCTACTTCGGCAAGATCTCCGAGGTGGCCACGAACGATCGTTCCTCGTTCCTTCCCGAGTCCGCCGAATCCACCCGGGCCCAAGAGATCATCGACCGCTTCAGCGATGACGACTACGTTCCCGCCATCGTCGTCCTCGAAAACACCGACGGCATCACCGACGATGACACCGATGCCCTCGACGATGTGGCGAAGAAACTCGAGGATGACGGTCTGCTCGCCGCCGACGCCTCACCGGCCATCCCCTCCGAGGACGGCGACGCCCTCCAACTCATCCTCCCCGTCTCCTCCGACACCACCGGCGACGACGTCGAACGCATCCGCGCAGTCATCGCCGACACCTTCCCGACCGCCAACGCCGCCGATGCGACGCCGGACGAGTCCGGCAACGTCGCCACCCCGGCCACGGTTGCCGATGTCTACGTCACCGGCCCCGCCGGTTTCACCGCCGACCTCACCGAGGCCTTCGCCGGCATCGACGGGATCCTCCTGCTCGTCGCCCTCATCGCGGTCTTCGTCATCCTCGTCATCGTCTACCGCTCACCGCTGCTGCCGGTCATCGTCCTCTTCACCTCGGTGGCCGCGCTGTCCGCATCGATCTTCGTCATCTGGCACCTCGCCGACGCTGGGATCCTCCTCATCAACGGCCAGGTCCAGGGCATCCTCTTCATCCTCGTCGTCGGCGCCACCACGGACTATTCCCTCCTCGTCGTCGCCCGCTTCCGCGATGCCCTGCAGACCGAGTCCGACCGTGTGCGCGCCGGGCTCGCCGCGCTCAAGGGCGTGGCCGAACCGATCGCCGCCTCCGGAGGCACCGTCATCGCCGGCCTCCTCGTCCTCCTCCTCACCGACCTCGCCTCGACGCGTGCGCTCGGGCCGGTCGCGGCCATCGGCATCGCCGTCGCCATGCTCGCAGCACTGACCTTCCTGCCCGCCGCACTCATCATCATCGGTCGCGCCGTGTTCTGGCCGTTCCGACCCCAGGTGGCGGCCGCCTCGGCGAGGCCGAAGAAGGGCCTGTGGGCCCGCATCGCCGAGGTGATCGCCGCCCGCCCGCGCCTGATCTGGATCGGCCTCGTCGTCCTGCTGGCCCTGCCGCTCATCGCGGTCCCGCAGTTCAAGGCCTCCGGGGTGGCACAGAGCGAATTCGTCCTCGGCGAATCGCAGGCCCGCGACGGCCAGGACGTCCTTGCCGAGCATTACCCCGGTGGGTCCGGAACCCCCACCCAGGTCGTGGTCGACGCGGACGAACTGAGCACAGCCGCCGAGGCGGTCGGCCGCCTCGGCGGGGTCGGATCGATGACCGTGTCCGCCGAGGATTCCCCGAGCGGAACCATCGGCATCGACGAAGACGGAGAGCTCCAGCCCTCACAGGGCGGCTCGGGTGGTGCACCCGATGGTGCAGGCGGATCGGCGACGATCACACCCACCGAGGTGGACGATCAGGTCCTGCTCGAGGTCACCCTCTCCGATGCCGCGGATTCCCTGGCCGCCGAGACGACGGTGACGGACATCCGAGACGCCGTCCACGGCATCGACCCCGATGCGCTGGTCGGCGGGGAGACCGCGGTCGACCTCGACACGAACACCACCGCCGAGGCGGACCGAGCCCTGGCGATCCCGATCATCCTGCTCGTCATCACCGTCATCCTCATCCTGCTGCTGCGGTCCCTGTTCGCTCCGCTGCTGCTCGTGGCCCTGACCGTGCTGTCCTTCGGCACCGCGTTGGGCGTCTCGGCGCTCGTGTTCAACCACATCATCGGCTTCCCCGGGGCGGACCCCTCGGTGCCGCTCTATGCCTTCGTCTTCCTCGTCGCGCTCGGCATCGACTACAACATCTTCCTCATGTCGAGAGTGCGTGAGGAGTCGCTGCGGGTCGGCACACGGGCAGGCGTGCTCAAGGGGCTCGTGGCGACCGGCGGGGTGATCACCTCGGCGGGAGTGGTGCTTGCGGCGACCTTCGCGGCACTCGGGGTCATCCCGATCATGTTCCTCGTCCAGCTCGCCTTCATCGTCACCTTCGGCGTGCTGCTCGACGCGATCCTCGTGCGCTCGCTCGTCGTCCCGGCCCTCGTCCACGACATCGGTCGCGGAGTGTGGTGGCCAGGGCGGAAGCGGATCCCGCGGGACTGATAAGGCATCAGATTCTTGATCTGAACGAGTGAGAGCGAGCTTCTCACAGTGGTGAATTCTGGTGCTGTATATTCGCGCGTCAGTCTGATGACCGGGATCGATTCCGCCTTCGTTGACCGCCGTCATATGCGCCTGTTGGGACACCATGCGCGCGGAGATCGGCCTTCTTGACCTTCTGAGTAGATGTCTTGGGCAGTTCCTTCACAATGTGGATGTATCGAGGGACAGCGAAATAGGGAAGCCTGGTTTGCGAGAAATCTTCGATCTCCTCGGCAGAGACCGTCTCGTCGGGCTCGACCACCACGTAAGCGAGGATGTCGTCTTCGCCGAGATCGCTTGCGATTGCGACGACAGCCACCTCGGCGACTTTGTTATGCGAGACTATGACCTGCTCTACTTCGAACGAGCTGACATTCTCGCCGGAGACGCGCATAGCGTCCTTCGTCCGGTCGAGGAAGTAGAAGAACCCCTCTTCATCCTGAAACGCCTGATCGCCCGTGTGGAACCAGCAGTTGCGATGCGCATCCCAAGTCTTCTCAGGCTCTCTCCAATAACCAAGTTGTCCGATGAAGGGAGTCAGAGGTCGGGTGACAAGTTCACCGGGTACTCGCGGCGGAACTGGGTTATCGAGAGCATCAACGATTTGGACCTCCCATCCGGGAGCCGTTGACCCACATGACCCCGATCTGCGTGTGGTGTGGGGTATTCCGATAGGAATTCCAGTGTCTGTCGATCCATAGAGTTCGGTGATCTCAATGCCGAATCTCGACTCGAATTCTACGTAGTTCGACTTGGGAAACGGGACGACCATGGCTAACTGAAGCTGATGCCGACTTTCGTGTGGACTCGGCCTGTTCTTCCACAGCACTGCCCCCATAGCTCCGAGCATGTTGGTCTTCGTCGCTCGAGTTTCGGCGAACTCGCTCCAAAATCTTCGAGCGCTGAAGCGTCGAGAGACGACGGTCTCAGCCCCTTCTTTCAGACCTGCTATGAATGCTGTGAAAAGAGCGTTGATGTGAAATAGCGGGAGGCACGTGTAGATGACATCGTCATCTGTATAGCCCATGACCCAGGTGGAGTTGTCGGCAGCACCAAGAGCCATTCTGTGTGACCACATCACGCCCTTCGACTTACCCGTGGTCCCTGACGTGAAAAGGATTGAGTGAAGAGTGGATCCGTCGGTCTCGGCCATGTCCTGAAGAGGTGTTTCGGCGACCAGCTCTTCGAATGCTGGCGTACGTTTGCTTTCGTCGCTTCCTACGCCTGGAATGTGCCACATTCCGATGACTGATTCGGACTGTTCTACAGCAGGAATGGCCTCGTTGAAGAATTCGTCTTCGATGACGAGGCGGCACGGCGCGACAGTTGAGAGCATGTGGGTGAGAACATCGCCCTTGAGAGATGTGTTCAGAGGGACGGAGACTGCTCCAAGCATGGAAAGTGCGAAGTACGTGGAGACGAATTCGATCCGATTGGAGATCAGCAAGGCGACACGATCTCCGAATCCCACACCTGCCCTTCGGAATCCTTCTGCGAGGCATCGCGAGAGATGGAGAAGTTCGGCATTTGTGTAGGCAGCTGCTCCGATGAACGAGATGGCGGTCTTATCGGGATACCTGTCGGCGGCCCGGGAGAGGACATTGTGAACGGTCTCGTCGAGGTTGGTGCGGCATCGTGGTCTCTGATCAGGACTCGTCTGGTTCATGATTTCTGCCTCCTGTTGTTCCGTTGATATAGGCGTATGCGAGCGAACCGGCAACTGTGTAGACAATCACCACTCCTGAGCCGATGATCAATGAAGCAGCGAACGGCGGCCCCAGCAAGAGGGATGTGAGAACGCCCGCAGCCACGACTTGTGCTGTCATGTAACCGATGGCTCCGATGGTCAGAGCAATCGACATCCAGAACATCATCGATTTCTTGCCGTCTCTGATGCTGAGGAGATCAGGAATGCTGTAAGCACCGTAATGGTGCGCCAGGGCTCTGAGCTTTCCGCCAAGAAGGAACCAGGTGAGGATGAACCCCAACGGGGCAAGGATTCCGACCGCCAAGCCGCCAAGACCCCATGTTGCTGCAGCACCGGTGGCACCGACCATTCCCCAGCCGCTTTGGACTGACGAAAATGACGCAATCGCCATGACGAAGAATCCGAGCGACTGGCCCGCTGCAAGGAATTCTCTTGATGATTTCGCTCGTCGGTTTGCCCAGGTTCCGACAACGATCATCATCGTGAGATAGGTGACGGCAACAAAGACGATGATTGTTGGGTCGCTCAATGGAACATCCTGCTTTCGAGGCTGGGGATCCGGTTCGATTCGCTCGTCATTGAGGAACTCAGTCTCAGGGATCCGAAGGTCGTGAATGGATGACAGTAGTGTATGATGATTCACTAAGATCGAGTATCGACCGTTCGTTGAGCCGTGTCAATAGCTCAGTACGGGGAGCATCATGCCGCCATAGTGAATAAAAAATCACAATCGTGAGTGAACTCAAAGGAGTCGTAAATGCCACAGCTTGTTAAAGTCTCAACCACCGATAGCAATGTGGCACTGATCGAGATGGCCCACCCGCCTGTCAATGCCTGGAGTGTTGCCTTCATTGATGAATTCATCGAATCCGTAACCAGTGTTGCCTTGAGTGATCTGCGATGTGTGGTGGTCACCGGCGGACCTCTGATCTTCAGTGCAGGCGGAGACTTCGACCATTTCCGAAGAATGGCTGAGCACGGTGGCACTGAGCGGTTCGCGCATCGGGTGCAACAGCTGACGGGTGCTGTCGCTGAGCTGCCGATGCCGACGATCGCGGCCATCAATGGAAGTGCTCTCGGTGGCGGGTACGAGCTGTCACTGGCATGTGATCTGCGCTTTGCCGGAGCGAACGCTCGGATCGGTCTGCCTGAAACACATTGGGGCGTGCTCCCCGGGGCAGGCGGAACGCAGCGTCTGGCCCGACTGACGACGCCGGGGTTTGCCAAACGGCTCATCTTTTCGGCGGCACCGATGGCAGCTTCCGCGGCGTTGCCGCTGGGCGGCGTTGACTTTGTCACCGAGAGCGACGACTGCCTGCCTGCTGCATTTGAACTCGCCGAGCAGATTGCCCACAACAGTCCGAGGGCGGTCCGTGCTGCAAAGCTCGCTGTTGACGCGGGTGTCGATTCTTCCGTTTCGGTCGGGTTCGCGCAGGAGCGCGAGGGACTGATAGGTCTGCTTGGTGGTGCCGACTTCCGTGAGGGCATTGACGCCTTCTTCGAACGGAGGCCGCCCGTTTACTGACCTTGCGCAGCCTGGCGGGGTCGCCGAATGCGAACTCTGAGCGTCGATCACCTGCGCGGAGAACTCTTGGTGAGATGCCCGGCGATGGAGAAAGGTTTGACGGTCTGCGGTGTTTTCATGCGTCGGGTGCCGGTGATTCGATCGTGAGTCCCTGCCTCAGCTTGTACTTGAGGATCTTGCCGCCGACGGTCGACGGCAGTTCGTCACGGTAGATCACGTGCTTGGGTGTCTCGAAGCCTGCCAGATGCTCACGGGCATACGCGATGATCTCTGCCGGGTCGGGGGCCTGGCCTCGGGGCACGATCACCGCGGTGACCGCTTCACCCCACCTCTCGTCGGGCAGCCCGACGACAGCGGCCTGGGTGACCGCGGGATGTTGGACGAGCACTGATTCGACGCGTAGGGATGATACATTCTCACCACCGGATTTGACGATGTCCTTGAGGCGGTCGACCATGATGCGACGGCCGCCTTCCCCATAGCGACATGAGTCTCCGGAGCTGAACCATCCACCCCGAAACGCTTCCCGGGTAGCGTTCTCATTCTTGTAGTAGCCGGCAACCATGACCGGAGATCGGTAGACGGCCTCTCCGACCGTATCCGTGTTTTCGTCGATCGGCTCTCCCAGGGGATCGACGATCCGAGACGCGAGGAGCGGGCTCGGATAACCGACGTAGTTCTCGGTGGGAGAAGTCCGTCGGTAGAGCTCGTCGTCGCCGTCCGGCCAGAATCGGTGACATGAGATCGACTCCGTCTGTCCGAAGATCGCGAAGGGGTGGACCTGTGGTGCCCGCGCGCGCAGCCGGTCGAGGACGGATGGGGGCAGTGCGGCCCAGCCGTAGGTGACGGTGGTGAGGTGCGGAAGGGAGATATCCTGCTCCTCGAGCTCCGAGGTGAGGGCGTCGACCATCGCCGGTGAGCCGCCCCAGAGGGCCGTGGCCTGCTCTGCTGACAGAGCCTCTGCGATCACTGCGGGATCGGGTCGTCGCCCCATGACGAAAGTGCCCCCGACAGCCATGGTCGCAAGTGCGAAGATGTGGTGTCCGATGTGGTACATCATCGGCAGGCAGGTGACCAGGACGAGGTCGCTTTCGAACTTCAGTCCTCGAGTGAGGCTGAGGGCGAATCCATGCGCGGCCAATGTCGCGCTCGTGTGAGAGAGCATGACGCCCTTGGGCATGGCTGTGGTCCCAGAGGTGAACAGGATCTCGGCGATATCGTCGCCGTGGACGGTGCCTGAGGGCTCGCGATCGGGCTGTCCCTCGACGAAGTCGTCGAACGACACAGTGCCGGCAACTGCCGATCCGCCGATCTCGAACGTCATGTGCGCCTTCAGCCCGGCTTCGTCGAGGCCGGGCGAGACCCGCTCGAAGAGTTCTGCGTCGACGGCGATGAATCCGGGGTCGAGCACTCCGAGCGTATGCGCGATGACATCCGAGCGCAGCGCAGGGTTGATCGGTGCGACCACTGTTCCGATCTTCGCGGCGCCGAGGCGGAAGACATAGGCTTCGACGGAATTCTCCACGAACATCGCGATCCGACCGCCCCGATCGAGCCCTGCGCCGAGGAGGGCGTGGGCGACGCGGTTGGCGAGCTCGTCTGCTTCTCGGTACGTCAGTCGTGCATAGCGGTCGGACGAAGTTGCGCCGTCGAGTCCGATGATGGCGTCGTGCTCCGGCGTGCTCCACGTGACCCGCTCGATGAGGTCCGCTGTGCAGACGCGGTTCCACCGCTGGTCCGCGCGCCGGTTGTAGAGAGAGGTGACATCTAGAGACATGTGGGTGCTCCTCGTGTGGTAGTCGACAACTGTGTCGCCGACTCAAGCATAAGTGACTTGTAATTCACTATTCAAGACATTGACTGCCACAAAATTCGGTTTAGGATGTGAATCATGAGTCACTTAAAAGATTTGGGAATCAGTCCTGGGCGCACTGTGGCGAGGAGGACACCATGCAGGTTCTGAAAAGCACATTCGACTTCGACAGCGATATCGCGGCGGAGAATCGCAAGGGTAATCTCGCTCTCATCGCGGCTTTGGAGGAGGAGCAGCGCAAAGCTGCCGCCGGAGGTGGGGAGAAGTACGTTCTTCGCCACCGTGACCGCGGGAAGCTGCCTGTGCACGACCGTGTCGAACTGCTGCTTGACGAGGACGCCCCGTTCCTTGAGCTTTCGACTGTTGCCGCCTGGGGCACTGACTACCAGGTCGGTGCCAGCGCAGTCACCGGCATCGGCGTGGTCAGCGATGTCGAATGCATGATCATCGCCCATGACCCCACGGTCAGGGGAGGGGCATCGAACCCGTACACGTGGAAGAAGGTGCTGCGGGCGACGGCGATCGCGCAGGAGAACCGCCTGCCCGTCATCAACCTCGTCGAATCCGGAGGCGGAGACCTCGAACGGCAGTCGGAGCTGTTCGTCCCTGCCGGACGCCTGTTCCACGACCTCACTGCCCTGTCGGCCTCCGGGGTCCCCACGCTTGCTCTCGTCTTCGGCAACTCGACGGCCGGCGGCGCCTATGTTCCTGGCATGTGCGATTACACGGTGATGGTCGCCGAGCAGGCGAAGGTGTTCCTCGGCGGACCTCCGCTGGTGAAGATGGCGACCGGGGAGGACACGGACGACGAGAGCTTGGGCGGCGGCGACATGCATGCGCGAGTGTCCGGTCTCGCCGACTATCTCGCTCAGGACGAACGCGAATGCATCGCCATCGGTCGTCAGATCGTCGAGCACCTCGCGTGGCGGAAGCTCGGTCCAGGGCCCACGGAGGCGGCAGACGAACCGATCTACGACCCCGAAGAGCTGCTCGACATCGCATCGGTCGATCTCAAGGTGCCGTTCGACCCCCGAGAGGTTCTGGCACGCGTCGTCGACGGTTCCCGCTTCGAGGAGTACAAGCCGCTCTACGGGTCCGCGCTCGTGACCGGGTGGGCTTCGATCCACGGCTATCCGGTCGGCATCCTCGCCAACGCTCGCGGGATCCTGTTCAACCAGGAGGCGAAGAAGGGCGCTGAGTTCATCATGCTCTGCAATCAGACCGACACGCCGCTGATCTTCCTGCAGAACACCACGGGTTTCATGGTCGGCACCGAATACGAGCAGAACGGCATCATCAAGGACGGA